>PKTU01000128.1 GCA_002869005.1 Deltaproteobacteria bacterium | reverse complement strand
TCCAGCTTTGAAAGTTTATCCGCCAAAGCTTTGTAGGTAGCGGGGTCGTCATAATCCCCCGGCAAATAGTATAGTTTATTTGAAAACTCAGCTTCGGCTTGCCCCGCGCCCAGGATATCAACTGCCTTTGACCGGTATTCATCGTCGTTTTGAGGGCTGTCAAGGTAGGAGAGGGCGCCAATAGTGTAGAAGCTCTCCGGTAAGAGGTTTCTCTTGTGGAGGTTGAAGAGCGAGGGGAGGAGCTTTCGCTTGGTGAGGTCCCCCCATCCGCCGAATATTATTATTGCAGCGGGCTCAGGCTTTTGCTCGATGCACAGATGCTCTTGCATTGAAACTCTGGTGGTGAAGAGCTCCATTGGATCTCCTGTTTGGATACGTTCAGTTTCGCTTCTTTTTATTGTACCAAATTATCTTTATGTGGTCTCCGGCACTGAGCAAAGATTGCCTAATCTGTTAATATAAATAGAGTATGTAAAACCACGATATGAAAGAAGGGTGTTAAACAATGCAAATTCTTGAGAAGTTGTCGGCTGTTGGGCAGGCAGTTTGGTTCGATTACATAAAGCGTTCGTTCACCGAGTCCGGAAAGCTTGAGGAGTTGGTGGGAATGGGTGTCAGGGGAGTCACGTCCAACCCCTCGATATTTGAAAAGGCCATAGCGGGGTCGGATGATTATGATGAGGCGATAAAGGCGTTGGTCAATAGCGGTGTAAGCGAAGCGGAAGCCATCTATGAGGCTTTGGCTCTTGAGGATATAGGCCGCGCAGCAGATATCCTGAAGACGGTCTACGACAATACAGGGGGCTCCGATGGTTACGTCAGCCTTGAGGTCAGCCCGCACCTGTCGGCGGAGACTGAAAAAACCGTCATGGAGGCTGAAAGGCTCTTCTCCTTGCTCGGCAAAGAGAACGTAATGATAAAAGTTCCCGCCACACCACAGGGTATTCCTGCCATAGAAGAGCTTATAGCCAAGGGGATAAATGTAAACGTAACGCTAATATTCAGCCTCGATCAATATAAAGCGGTCGCGGAAGCATATGTAAAGGGGCTGGAGAGGTTGCTAAGCGGCGGCGGAAATCCGGCGAGGGTCGCCTCCGTCGCTTCCGTCTTTGTGAGCCGTATCGATACCGCTGTTGATAAAGCATTGGAGGAGAAGGGAGAACGCTCAATTACGGGCAAGATAGCCGTCGACAACTCGCGAATCATCTACAAGGCTTTTCGCTCGATCTTCTCCTCTATACGCTGGTTCGAACTCGCAGCGGCAGGCGCCAGGGTACAGCGCCCGCTCTGGGCGTCAACAGGCACCAAAAACCCTGATTACCCGGACACCCTTTACGTCGACACCCTCATTGGCCCCGACACAGTCAACACAATGCCGCCCGCGACCCTCGACAGCTTTTTGGACCACGGAGTAATTGAGAAGCGGATAACAGAAGACCTCGATGGAGCCCTTGAGCGTATAGAGAGATTGAAGGCGCATGGGATCAACCTGGATGAAATTACGGATAATTTGCTTTATGAAGGCGTAAAAGCCTTTGAAAAGGCTTACGTCGACCTGCTTGCGGCTATTGAGGAGAAGGTGAAGGGTATAAAAGGTGATTAATCTTTCCATAAATCCCGGCGAAGTTAAAGAGGGATACCGAAGCGCCCTGGAGGAAGCTAACAGGGTTGGGCTGGTTGAGCGGCTGTGGAAGTGTGATTACACCCTTTGGAGCGATGCGCCGGATGAGATTGTAGATAGACTTGGCTGGCTGAACGTCCATGAAGAGATGCTGGGTGAGATACCGGGAATACTGGCTTTAAAAAAGACCCTGTTGGCTGACGGTTATGAGCGGGTCTTGCTGCTTGGCATGGGTGGCTCAAGCCTTGCACCGGAGCTCTTTGCAAAGATCTTTAAAGATTGTAATGGTTTATTGCTTGAGGTGCTGGATACGACTGTACCGGCGGACATAATTGAAGTCACAAAGCGCATAGACCCAGAGAAAACTCTCTTCATAGTATCCTCTAAATCCGGCACAACCGTTGAACCAATCTCGCTTATGAAGCACTTTTTCAAACTTACGGTTGAACGGGTAGGTGAAATAGACGCCCCGTCTCATTTCGTAGTTATCACCACGGCAGGGACTGCGCTCGCCAAACATGCCGAAGATTTCGGCTTTAGGGCTGCGTACCTAAATGACACCGAAATCGGGGGGCGCTACTCTGCGCTCTCGCTGGTTGGGCTGGTGCCGGCTGCGCTTACCGGTGTCGATGATCTCAAACTCCTGAAAAGCGCCGCAGCCGAGGCGGAGAGGGCAAGGGGCCCTTTGGCGGTGAACCTTGCCGCGTCGCTTGGCGTTTTCCTCGGAGAGTGCGCCAGAATGGGCAGGGACAAGCTTACTCTTTTGTCTGAAAGCGCCCTGGGGCCATTCTCCGATTGGGCGGAGCAGCTTATTGCAGAATCAACCGGTAAAGCGGGGAAGGGCCTCTTGCCGGTCATACAGGAGGGACTCGGAGACCCGGAAGATTATTGCGACGACAGAATTTTCCTCTCCTTGAGCCATTGCGGCGAAGCTTCATTTGGGGAGCAACTTGAGAGACTTTCAATGGCAGGGCACCCCGTCATTAAAATTGAGCTTGATGACAGGTATGACCTTGGCGGTCTCTTCTTCATCTTTGAGTTTGCAACCGCAGCAGCAGGGTGGAGGATGGGGATACACCCATTCAATCAGCCCGACGTGGAGGCTGCTAAGGAATCAGCACGTGAAGCGCTGGTAGAATATGAAAAGCGTGGCTCCTTCTCAATGCCAAAGCCTGACCTTGCAGATGGGCCCACAGCGCTTTACGGAGACTCTGTTGGTGGAAGCGCAAGGGAAGCGGTCCTGAATTTTTTTGCCTCCTCCGAGGAGGGCGGGTATGTCTCAATCCAGTCTTACCTGGGAAGAGATCCCTCTGTATTTAAAGCGCTAAATGCCCTTAAAATGGAGGCCGTAAAGGTGAGCGGGCGCGCGGTCACGCTGGGCTTGGGACCACGCTTTCTACACTCCACGGGGCAACTGCACAAGGGCGGCGCAACCGGAGGACGATACTTACAGATTACCGGCGATGACGTGGAAGACCTGGCAATACCAGGTGAAGAGATGACTTTTGGGGTGTTGAAGGATGCTCAGGCGCTGGGTGACGCCGCCGCGCTTAAAAGTGCAGGGCGAAGTGTGCTTAGGGTTCACATTCGAGGCAATATCCTTGACGGGTTGAATTCCCTACTCGGGAGGCAAAGATGAAGCTGGCAATATTCGGCATGGGGAAGATGGGCGGCAACATGTCATTGCGCCTTATTCGCGGGGGGCACGAAGTGGTCGCCTTCGACCTTGACGGAGAAGCTGTCAAGGCCCTTGTAAGTGAAGGCGCCGAAGGCGCCGACTCAGTTGAGGATGCTCTGAGTAAACTGCCGTCGCCTAAAATTGTATGGGTTATGCTACCGTCCGGCGAGCCGACGGAGACGACCCTCCTCCACCTCGGTGACCTCTTATCGCCGAAGGATATAGTTATCGACGGCGGCAACTCCCACTACAAAGAGACGTTGAAGCACGCGGAGGCTCTTGAATCAAGCGGCATTCACCTTGTGGACGTAGGCACCAGCGGAGGCATCTGGGGTCTCGAAGAAGGGTATTCGATGATGGTCGGGGGCGACGAAGCGGTTGTAGAGAGCATCCGGCCCATATTCGAGACCCTGGCGCCCTCACCGAATCTCGGCTGGGGACGGGTGGGGCCCTCTGGCGCGGGCCATTTCGTAAAGATGGTTCATAACGGAATCGAGTACGGAATTATGCAGGCCTACGCCGAGGGGTTCGAGCTAATGGAGTCAAAGGAGGAGTTCGGTCTGAACCTCGCTCAGATTTCGGAAATTTGGCGGCACGGCAGCGTGGTGCGCTCCTGGCTGCTTGACCTCGTGGCGGGCACGCTTGTTGACAATCCGCGCCTTGATGGGCTGGCGCCCTTCGTGCCCGATTCGGGGGAGGGACGCTGGACAGTGCTTGAGGGAGTTGAACAGGGTGTTTCGCTGCCGGTCATCTCGACAGCTCTCTTCAACCGTTTCAAATCGCAGGATGATTCCAGCTATGCCGACAAGCTCCTCTCGGCGATGCGGGGAGCATTTGGAGGTCACCCGGTAAAGCGGGGTTAGCCTTTATCCGGGGGATAACAAGCGCGCCCCTGGAATTTGAAGAGAAGGCGCAAAAGCCACCTCGTGCGCTTTCCGAAAAGGGCATCTTCATAGAAGCTCCCCGAAACTCGTTTGGATATCTCCGACAGTGTTGGGTAGGTGTGTACCGTGCCGGCTATTGTGGAGAGCTTTAGCTTCGCGTTCATGGCGATAACCCACTCGTGAATTAGCTCGCCTGCATTCGCCCCCACAATTCTCGCCCCCAGCACATGGCCCTTTGGAGAGGCTATAATCCTAACGAAGCCGCTCTCCTCACCCTCTGCAAGGGCCCGGTCATTTTGGGAGAATTTCTCCTCCAATAGCCTGTACTTGATCCCCTTCTCAGTGGCTTCACGCTCACTAAGACCAACCCCCGCTACCTCCGGCGACGTGTAGATGCACCATGGCACTTTGGAATAATCGAGCTTCTTCGGCAGATGAAGGACTATGTTAGTCAACGCTGTAGAGCCGTGATAGCCGGCGACATGGGTGAAGTTCATCTCCCCTGTAACGTCGCCGCAGGCGTAAATGTGTTTGGCGCTGGTGCGCGTTCTAGAGTTGATTGTTATGCCCTTACGCGTGTACGCCACTCCGGCCTTCTCAAGGGAGAGCCCCTCTATATTTGGCCTCCTGCCCGTTGCCACCAAAAGCTCGTCTCCCGAGATCTCCCTCGGTTCGCCCCCCTTGCTTGGCGCGATTGAGAGGACCACCTTCTCCCCTTCGCGGCGAGCCGTCTGAGCTGCCGTCGCCGTAAGGAGCTCGACTCCGCCGGATCTCAGCAACACCGCCAGCGCATCTGAGATCGGCTTGTCCTCCCTCGGCATAATGGTGTCCATGAATTCAACTATGGTCACCTCGGAGCCCAAGCTGGAAAAAGCCTGCGCGAACTCAATCCCTATCGGGCCGCCGCCAAGGATCAGGAGTTTACCGGGTAGCTTCTTTATGCCGAATATCGTCTCGTTAGTGAGAAAGTCCACCTCTTCCAGGCCCTCAACCGGAGGAATTGCGGGGCGCGAACCTGTGGCTATCACCCAGTTCTTTGCGCTTATCTCCTCTCCATTCAGGGAGACTGTATGGGGGTCATTGAATGAAGCGTCTCCAAAGCGCGTCTCAACACCTAATGAGCAGAACCTTTCAGGTGAGTCATGCGGCTGTATGGACGCTATCACTTCCCGGACACGTTCCATCACCTTCTCAATATCAACCGGCGGAAGCACTGCCTCCGGCAGGCCGAACTCGGCCGAACGGCGCGCGTCCGCCCAGATCTGAGCGCTTCTTATGAGGGTTTTTGAGGGGACGCAGCCGTAATGCAGGCAGTCGCCGCCCAGCTTGCCGCTCTTCTCTATGAGGATTGTCTTTGCTCCGAATCGCGCCCCGCCCGCCGCGACGGTAAGCCCGGCGGAGCCACCTCCTAATATTCCAATGTCGTACTGGTATCGGGCCATCGGTATCCCTCCTTTTAATTATCATAACAGGGAGGTAGGCAAAGGGTAGGGATTACTGAGAACTTCCCTTTTTTAGATCGGGTACGTACCCGGCAATTTTTAAGCTGTCGCGCTCAAGCAGCAAGATAAAGGTCGAATAGCGGCCGTAAGCAGGGAGAATGTATAGACCGTCATCCTTGAGCCCTGTAGATGAAATTTCCTTTAAAATGCGTTCCTTTGCTCCGCCGTAGAGCTCAAGAAGTTCCTCAAGGGGGAGCATGGAATGTTCGATTTCTTTACGCCCCCCGTCATCGAGGGGGGTCAGAAATTCAGAGTGATTATAAAGGGGTACTCCAGTGCGTAGCGACTTGAACCTGAGCTTTTGACGCTCGTCAAAATCATCCGGCAGATCTATTACGGCATAGAGGGGGCCTCTATTGTCGGAGTGTATGTCAAGCAGGCCGGGTATCTCAGCCGCGCTTTGGTGATCCATCGTATAGAGGAAGCCGTCCGCGTAGACAACTGCCGATGTCCTTTGAAGATAAACGGTGAAAAGGCCGCTTAAAAGGGCTGCGATCTGGAGAAGGACGACAACGGAAAGGTCTCGTCTAAGCTCCTTGCGTGGTTTCCTGGTGTTGAAGACGATGAGGGTGAGTAGCGGCCCTATGGTCAAATCCACAAACAGGATCAATCTGAGCAGCCTCCACCCGCCCTCCGTGAAGAAGTAGGGCGGGGGAAACCACCAAAGCGAGAACAAAGATACCACCGCGGCGAGTACTAGGGCGCTGAATCCCAGGTGTAGCGCGAAAGCCTTTTTACGGGTCATAAGTCAATCCCGAATATTACTTACTTGCCATCCTCAAAAGGGTTGTCCACTAGCGAAATTATATCTTCTGCGCTCTTGGCCCCTGGAAAGATTCGACCGTCCGGCAGGATTACGGTTGGGGTGGATTTAATGCCCAACCCGGCAGCCAGCTCTGCATTCTTCTCGATGACGTCGGTTTCACATGTCGGCGGTGGGATCTCTTCACCGGCGAGGCTCTTGTCCAGCAGCTCAATTGACTTTTCGCAGATTATCGCCGTCGCCTTGTCCCGGGCGTTTGGATGAATCTTGAGGGGTAGCATCTTTATAAAGAAGGCGATGTCCTTTCTCTTCTCAACGACCTTATGCATCTCACCCTGCATCTTCTTGCAAAATGGGCACTCGGTGTCATCGAAAACGATAACTTTGTGCTTTGCCTCGGGATCGCCAAGCACAACCGCATCTTCCAGTGGAATTACAGATGGGTTGATATGGTTTAATTCGGCGTGACGCATCCTCGTCAGCGACTGGCGGGTCGCGATCTCAATTATGTCGCCCTGAATGAGATGGCTGAGGGAGAAGTCCAGATACACAGGTATCTGCCCCCCCTTCTTGTCGGTCACGGCAACTTCCCATAGCCCCGGCACCTGAGAAAATCTTACGTCTGTAACTTCTGATTTGACCCCTAGCGGCTCTATCGCTTCTTGCGCCTGCTCGATTGAGAGGCTGTGGCAATCCTTGCATTCCCCCTCGCTGCACCCGCCAAAGGCGAATGCTCCTGAGCCAAGCAGGGTGAGAGTTGCGCCGATAAGTAGTATTTTCAATGCCTTGTAATTCAAACCAAGCCCTCCGCTAATAGATGAGTAACAACGTATTTTACAACTTGTGCCGCAGTTTTCAAAGTTTAGTGGACAAGAAATGGCACTAAATGCCCAATCGACGCTTTGACGTCTATACTACCTGCACGGTTTATATAGTTGGACAGGGCAACTGTCCTCGCTCCGAAGTGAGGTTTTTGTTACAATGCGCGCCAGCAAAGGCCACTTCGGTTATCACGTGAAGTATAGAAAGAAACATGACGCAAAAAAAGAAACTTCCCATAGTTTTAAAACGGCCGGAGCACACGCTCAGCCGCTCACTTGTGGATGACGATGCCCTTTGGGTATTAAGAAAACTCCGCCGCTCAGGCTTTTTAGCCTACATCGTGGGCGGCGCAGTGCGTGACATACTCCTCGGCCGGGAACCTAAAGATTTTGATATCGGCACTGATGCGCGCCCCAGCGAGGTCAAGGCGCTCTTTAGAAACTGTAGGCTTATTGGTCGACGCTTCAGGCTGGCACATGTGTATTTTCGCCGAAAAGGCTTACCAGACAAGATAGTAGAGGTGACTACCTTCAGAGGGCTGGAGAAGATGGAGGATGACAGCCATCTCACACCCGACGACAGGGATAAGACCGGGGCGGTGTTCGGCACCCCTCAAGACGACGCCATGCGCCGTGACTTCACGATAAACGCGCTCCTTTATAACTTTGATGATTTTTCAATCATCGATTACACCGGTGGCCTATCCGATCTGGAGAAAAAAAAGATACGGCTGATAGGCGCGCCGGATGAACGCTTCTCCGAGGACCCGGTGCGCATGCTTCGGGCCATCGAATTCGCAGCTAGGTTGGGGTTCAAAATTGAGAGAAAAACTGCATCCGGGATAAAAGCCAACGCGCGCCGCATCTCCGAGGCTTCGCCGGCCAGGCTCAGGGACGAGGTCAGGCAGATGCAGCACCTCGGTATAGTAGGGGATGTCTTCAAAGAGGCCGCCCATCTTGGTCTCCTTGAACATCTCTACCCCGAAATCGTTGAGCTTGAAGGAATCTACCCGCTCCTCAAACCTCTGGACGGCGCCGGGTCAGGCGGACGCCCAGCCCAGGAATTTAGATATATAGCGGCGCTTGCTCTGCCGACTGTAATTAAAAACTACCCTTTAACCGGCGACGCCAGACTTGACGAAGCAGCACCGGCAATTTCCGAGACGGTGACGCCGCTCTGCGCAAGGTACCAGATATCAGCGCATATTCGCCATCAGGCCAAAGAGATAATTCTCTCCTGCTACCGTTTCGCGAAGGGCAGGCATTACAGGGCGAAGGGTAAGTTCTCCCGTCGTAAGGATTTTAACGAAGCTTGGGAATTTTATTCGCTTTGGGCTGACTTCGACAGCAGCCAGAGCGAAGCGGCTAACTACTGGCGTTCCTATCTTCAAGATAGGGAGACCCCCGCGGAGCAGAGGAAAAAACCGAGACGGCGTAGCGGACGCCGCCGCCGGCCTGCAAGAAAGAACACTCCCGCTACTTGACCCTGCCCCGCCAACTCCTATAGCGCTCGACGACATCCACCTGCTTTGCGGCCTCCTCCTCATCGGGGTCTAGTTCGGCTGCGCGGCTAAGCCACAAGGCGGCATCATCCATGCTGCCCTTCAATAGCTCGGCAAAAGCCCTCTCCCTGGCTATGGTAGCGCGGAGTTTATCCTTGGCGCCGGAAGCATATTTCCAAGCATCCTCAAGATAACGGATAGCCAGCGCCACCCCCTCCTTATCCGGCGGGTTAACTGAGATCTCAAGGGCCGCAAGGCCTATCAGGACGTTCAGGTAGGGTTCAGACTGATGGAGTTCCGGGGAGGGTTCCATCATCTTGAGCGCCGCTTTTAGGAGATTTCTCGCTTCGGCGGTTTCCTTTTCTTCTTTTAACTTCGCTGCTTGCCCAACCAAAGAGATCACGGTCTGGGACATCTCTTCTCCGCGCTCCTTTGCGCGCACCTTTTGGAGGTGCGAAGTCCATAAACCTATTACTAGGCCTATCGATAGCGCAATGCAAAGCGGTAGGTAGCGCCTCTTCGGCGACCTTTTAAAGCGTCTGTTAGGGTCGTTGGGCATACAACGATCCTATCGGTCAATAACAGCAAATGTCAACGTGATTGCAATGCCGATACCCCTAGAACGGATAAAGCGGATTGACTGGTAGGCCAAAATAAAATAAGGTTTTAGAGTTGATTTATTTTATTTTCGGCCGGAATTATAAGGCGATTCGGGAGGTCTTGGATGTCGAAGGAAAAGGTCCTCGTCGTTGACGATGAGCCAAATATTCTACTCTCTCTGGAATTTATTCTTGAGGAGGAGGGGTTTGAGGTTAAAACTGCGGGAGATGGCGAGGAGGCTTTAGAGAGAGCAAAGATCTTTGCGCCGGCCATAGTGTTGCTGGACGTAGCAATGCCGAGGCGCGACGGGTATGAGGTCTGTCGCATCCTAAAATCCCGTGAAGCGCCTCCCAAGGTGATAATGCTTACGGCCAAGGGCCAACCCCTTGAGCGTAAAAAGGGCCTTGAGGTGGGCGCGGATTCCTACATAACAAAACCCTTCCATGCCGGTGAGCTGGTGGCGGAGATACGCGCCTTATTGGAAAAATGACCCCTGCCCAAGACCGCCAGATACCATTCACTCAAAGAATTCGAGTTCGCCTCGTCTCGGCGATAGTGTTGCTGGCTGTTTGCCCCTTCGCGCTAGCGGTATTGGCTCTTCTTACATCCCTTCCCGAATCTGTCGGTTCAACTCCTCATTTTATGTTGAGAGTCTACGTCCTCGGCAGCATCCTTGTCGTCGTGTGCGTAGCGATGGCGTGGCGGTTTGCAGACAAGCTGCTCTCGCCGCTCCTCAAGATAAGGGGGGGCGCGGAGATAGTGTCAAGGATCAACCTGTCGCACCGCATCGACGTTACTACCGGCGACGAGCTTGAATCTCTAGCGGCGGATTTCAACTCTATGGCGGAGGCTCTCGAAGGCGCTTACAGCGAGTTGGAAGAGAGGGTCAGGGAAGTCACCGTATCGCTTCAGGGTGAGAAAAGCCGCCTTGCTTCGGTTTTAAGAACCATGGTCGAGGGGCTTGTCGTCCTTAATGAGCAGGGTGAAGTCCTCTTGATGAACCCACGAGCCCGGGCGGCTCTATGCACCGGCAGCAACCCCGCGCTTGGGCGAAAACTTACGCAGGTGTTGCCGGCTAAGCGAGTTGAATACCACCTGAAACAGCTGCGCTTGGCCTGGGAAGAGGGGCGGCGGGATATGGTCGAACCGGTGATCTTCCCCCTGGTGGGTGGGCGCCTTCTCAAAGGTGTAATGGCGGCGATGCCGGAGCATAATTATGGGCTGGCCGGCTACCTGCTCGCGTTTCGGGACCTTACGGAAGAGGCCGAGAGGGACAAACGAGTGGATATGCATTTGCGCAAGCTCCCCTCAATGTTGCGCTCACCGCTATCTTCAATGCAATCGCTCGCGGAAATTTTGGAAACCCGCAAAGATCTGCCGGAAGAGAAACGAAAAGCTTTCGCCGCAGCATTACACGGAGAGGCGAATGCTTGTCTGAAGATGCTGGGCGAAGGCGAAGAGGTAGCCAACTCCATGCCGAGCGCATTATGGCCCGGGCAACCGGCCGATGCCCACTCGATAGTTGCCGAGGCCCTGGCGGCAAGCAAGGGGGTTTATGCCGAGCTTGCCAACGCCCCCGAGCATCTGCCCCCAGTCGCGGCGGAACCATTTGGTTGGGTTGCGGCAATGTCCACTGTTATTGGTTGGCTTGCCTCTCATTCATCAGGCTGGAGCCCGGTGGTTGCGTCAATTGAGGCCGAGGGAGAGATGGTAGTTACCACTTTCAGCCTGGCGGGGGCTAAGGATATCTCGCCGGATGAGATGAATGCACTTGTCGTTGAGGTGGAGGGCGAGGAGCCGATAACTCTATATGAAGCGGTGAGGCGTAACAGGGGCGAGATATGGACCCGCTCCCACGGGGAAGATTTTGAGGTGCGCCTGGGAATGGTGAAGGCGTCACAACTGCCTGAAGCAGATGGCGGCGCAAGGATTGTGGACGACCAGCCTGAGTTCTATGATTTCGACCTTTTTCAAGCCAGACCCGGTTTCGAAACCGGTGACCTTCTCTCCCAAGATCTGGCGAAGCTTGAATTCGTCGTTTTTGACACGGAGACCACCGGGCTTAGTCCGGCCAAGGGGGATAAAGTCGTCTCCCTTAGCGGGGTAAGGGTTAGGCGGGGTAAAGTGCTTTCCGCCGGGGTTTTTCACACCCTCGTTGACCCGGGAATTCCGATTCCGCCGGAGTCGGTAAAGTTTCATGGCGTTACGGATGAGATGGTGGCCGGCGCCCCCAAAATGGCCGAGGCATTTGAGGATTTCAAGGAGTACGTGGGGGATGCGGTTATCGTTGCGCATAATGCCGCCTTTGATATGAAATTTCTTGAATTGGCGGCAAGGGAAAACGACCTCGTCTCAATGGACAACCCCGTCATCGACACCCTCTTTCTCTCCTTTGGCGTCCACGGAGACTTGCAGGGGCACAGCCTTGACGCAATCTCCGACAGGCTTGGCGTAACCATCGAGGGGCGGCATACCTCGCTAGGCGACGCCCGGGCCACGGCGGAGATACTTGTAAAGCTCATTCCACTCCTTGCCGCGAGGGGTGTGAGGACCCTTGCAGAGGCGAAGGCGTTCTGCGACAGGATGTTGATCTTGCGCTGGCAGAATTCACGCTATTAGCGACAGAAGGTCGCTGAGGAGAGTCGATGGCCTCCATATACCTCGCCGCGCTGCTAATCGGGCTAGCGATGGGGGCGCTCTTTACAGGGGTGCTCCTGGGGAGACTTGCGGCCGGACGCACAGAGCTTGAAAGACGCCTCAGGGACCTCTCGGTCCTCCATGAAGCTTCCTCGACGTTGTCGGCTTCCTTCGACCTAAAAGAGGTTCTTGACGCTATACTGGATCTGATGCGAAGGAACTTCGGCTTTCAGCATATGGGCGTGAGGCTGCTGAATGAAAGGGGTCAGCTGGAGGTCAAGGCCGCTATTGGCCTTGACACCGATTATGCCGAGGCCACAAAGCTGGTGCCGACCCGCTATACGATGTTCGGAAGAGCCTTCCTCGACGCCAAGCCGGTGGTGGTTCGCGACACGACCAAGATGCCGCACTCCCCCTATTTTGAGATGCTCTCGATGGCGCTGCCAGTAAAGGCTATGGTGCATGTGCCTATGATCCATGAGGGCAAACCGATTGGCGTATTGATGTTTTACTCAACGCGCGGACCGGAGAAGTTTGGCGAGCAGTTCATCTCACTTTTACAAGCGCTCGCAAACCAGATGGCGCTATCCGTGGTCAACGCCAGACTCTACAGCCAGGTCCACAACGCCAGCGTCGTTATGGAGGAGAGGGTGCGTCAGCGCACAGCCGAACTCGAAGCAGCCAATACTCGCCTCCTTGAGCTCGACCGAGTCAAAAGCGAATTTCTTTCAAACGTAAGCCACGAGCTCAGGACCCCGCTGACCTCGATAAAATCTTTCTCCGAGATATTTTTGCGCTACGATGTCGATGACCGGGAAAAAAGGCGTAAATTCGCTGAGATCATTCACGATGAGGCGGATCGCCTTACAAGGATGATCAACGACCTTCTCGATTACTCCAAAATAGAAGCAGGTAAACTTGATGTAGAGTTGGTGCCGGTCCCTCTCGATGCGGTAATAAAGAAGGCCACGCAGAGCGCCCGCGCACTATTTGATAAAAACAATGTAAAACTTGTCATAAATGTGGAGCGCAGCCTGCCGCCTGCCCTCGCGGATTTCGACCGTTTAATGCAGGTTATGACAAACCTCCTCGGCAATGCGTCGAAATTTTCACCCTTTGGTTCACAGGTGCTGATCAGGGCCCGTAGGCGAGGGGGCTTTGCTGTAATTTCCGTTACCGACGAGGGGCCGGGGATAGACCAGTCAAAACTAAGAGAGATATTCGACCGCTTCAAGCAGCTTAGAGACCCGCAAAAACACCAGTCTCTAGGAACGGGCCTCGGGCTCTCCATTTGCCGGGATATAGTAGAGCGGTTGGGCGGATATATCTGGGTGGAGTCGCCACCGGGTAAGGGCGCGACTTTTACCTTTACGGTACCCTTGGCGGGGTGAAGGTTCGAGGGCAAATACATCCGCCCATTTCTTGACATGAATGGCCCCTTGTGCAAGCATCACTGCGCTCATCACTTCATATGGAAAAACCTGATATTTTCTCCGGGAGAGTCTATTATGGAAGGTACGCTGGACGCGGTCCTGTTATTGGGCCACGGTAGCCGCGTTGCCGCGGCCAATTTACCCCTTGGCGAGGTGGCCGCGATGCTTTCGGTTGCTATGGGAGGAGTTAAAGTCAAACCGGCTTTTTTACAGCTGGCGGAACCCTCCCTTGGAGCCGCCCTTGAGGAGCTTTACGAAGGAGGCGCACGCAAGGTAGCCATCATGCCCTTTTTCCTCTTCCCAGGTGCTCACGTGCTTGAAGATATACCGGAGGAGCTGGAGAAAGCGCGCCAAAAACACCCTGACTTTGAGCTCGTAATGAGCTCGCACATCGGAGCGCATCCCAAGTTGGCCGAGATCGCGCTTGAGAGGATAAAGGAGAGCGTAAGTTGAGTGAGCTTAAAGGAAGATGGGGCTACGATATCCGCCCCGATGAGATAGAGAAACGCAGCTTTGAGATAATCGATACACTGGCTGACCTATCCGACCTCTCCCCAAGGGAGAAGGCTCTGGTGGGGCGGGTAATCCACGCCACGGGGGACCCCTCCTTTCTACCGCTGGTAAAGTGGAGCGAGGGAGCTTTTGATGCGGCGGTCGCGGCGCTAAATGTAGGCGCTCCCATTGTGACCGATGTTGAGATGGCGCGTTCAGGGGTCTCCAAGGTGCGGGCAGCCAAATTTGGCTCGGAGACCTTCTGCTACATAAGCGACCCCGGCGTTGTTGAGGAGGCGCGCGAGCGCAAAATAACCCGCTCAATCGCCGCCGTGGAGAAGGCCGCGCTGCTTCACCCCGGAGCCATATTTGTCTTCGGCAACGCGCCTACTGCACTATTTCGACTGTTGGAGCTGGTGGATGAGGGTAAGGCCAAGCCGGCCCTAATCGTAGGCGTGGTGGTCGGCTTTGTCGGCGCGGCTGAATCAAAGGACGCCCTAATGGAGCGTGGCGATGTCGAATGGATATCCGTTAAGGGTAACAAAGGCGGCTCCAACGTCGCTGCGGCATGTGTAAATGCGCTCATGAAGGCCGCCGCCGGTGAGGTGTAGACTTTTAAGCTATGGCTAAGAAGAGACTCCGCCACGGCTACTCCACAGGTGCTTGCGCAGCTGCCGCCGCCAAGGGAGCGACTTTGGCGCTTTGTGGTAGCCCTGTCGACGAGGTTTCCTTAAATCTCCCATGGAAGCGCGGGGATGCAACAAGTCGCACCTTTAAGCTGGTTGATAAGCTCTACGAAGGAGGCCTATTCTCCTGTGGGGTCATAAAGGATGGCGGCGACGACCCCGACGTAACCAACGGCATGGAGATTCGTGCAACGGTTTCACTTCTCAATAAAAGTGAGCCGGCGGCTCACGATTCCTTTCCCGTGGTGATAGAGGGTGGCGAGGGAGTCGGCAGGGTGACCCGAAAAGGGCTCGCCGCAGAGGTTGGGAGCCCGGCGATAAACCCTGTGCCCCTGGAGATGATAGAGGAATCGGTAAGGGAGGCGGTGCGTCTCTCCAAGGCTGGAGGGGTTGCCGGATTGAGGGTCGTCATAAGCGCCCCGGAGGGCGCCGAGAGGGCCAAGAAAACGCTGAATCACCGGCTGGGAATCGTAGGCGGCCTCTCTATTTTAGGAACCACCGGCATCGTAATACCGATGTCCGCCGCAGCGTGGGAAGCTACGATAGACTCCTGCCTTGACGTGGCAAAGGCCGCTGGGGCAAAGAGGATGCTCCTCGCCTTCGGCCGCACCAGTGAAAGGGCGGGGCATAGCCTGTAGCCGGAGCTGGCGGAAAATGCCGCGGTATTAATGGGCGACCACGTAGGGTACTCTTTAGACAAGACGGTAGAGCGGGACCTCGACGCGGTAATCGTTGGGCAATTCGCCAAGTTTTGTAAGGTTGCAGGGGGGCATTACGCCACCCACGTAAAGGACTCCTCCCTCGACCTGTCGGTCTTAAAGGAGTTGATGGAGGAGGCGGGCTTCGCGTCCGCCGACGCGGCTAAAGCGCTTGAGGCGAATACGGCGCGTCAGATTTACGAGAATCTTCGCGAGTCGGGCGACCGAGGGCTTTTTGAGCTCCTTACCCGGAGGGTCGCGGAGCGAGCTCGAGCGCGTGTCGAGGGCAAGATCGCGGTTGAGACGGTTCTCTTCGGTTACAAAGGTGAGGAGCTTGCCCGCTGCTCATTTGAAAGAGGTGTCAAGATATGAGCAAATACAGAATTTGGGTGATTGGCATACAGCCCGGCTGCGACAAGCTCGACACCGAGAGCCGAAAGATAGTTGAGAACGCGGATCTGGTTGTCACAGCTGGCAGGCACCGCTTTCTCGTTGATAGCTTTGCCTCCAAGGTGGAGCTCGTGGAGGGGAAGATATCGGAGATCGCCGAGCGGGTGAGCAACAACGAGAAGTTGAAGGTTGTTTTTCTGGCCTCGGGAGACCCTACCTTTTTCGGTATAGCCGCCCTCCTTCTTACAAAGTTCGACAGAGGTGAGGTGGTAATACGCCCCGCCGTCTCATCGATGCAGGTCGCCTTCGCTAAAGCCGGTCTTAGCTGGTCCGACGCGCGTATAGCAAGCCTCCACGGCCGTGACCTCCAGGAGCTGGTCGGAGTGCTCGGGGCTCCTAAGGTCGGACTGTTCACGGACTCCATCAACTCCCCATCCCGTATTGCCCGCTTCCTCATCGAGACGGGCTGGGAGGACCTTGAGATGGTAGTCTGCTCTGACCTGGGCCAGCCCGAAGAGAGGATTGAGCGCGGTCTTACCCATGACTTTGCCGACTGGAGCGGGTCGGATTTGAACGTCGTCCTCCTTGTGCATACTAAAGAGGATCCGCGCCCTCTGGGTCCAGGCATCCCTGAAGAGCTCTTTACCTATCCGCGCGGGAGAATAACGAAATCTTCGGTACGCGCTGTGGCTATGGGGCTTCTTTCTCTTCCCAGAGGTAAAGCGGTGCTATGGGATGTCGGCGCAGGTTCAGGTTCGGTCGGTATAGAAGCCGCCCTAATAAACCCCGCGATACAGGTGTGGGCCGTTGAGCGTGACCATGAAGCCCTTGAGCATATCAGGGAAAATAGAAAAAAATTCAGGACGGCGGGCCTTTACATAGCTGACGGATTGGCGCCCTCGGCGCTGGATGGCCTCCCCGCGCCCGACAGGGTTTTCATCGGGGGCTCCGGCGGATTCCTCTCCGATGTCCTCGATAAGTCCTTTGCCAGGCTACGCGAGGGCGGTGTGGTCGTTGTCTCCACAGTTTTAGCCGAGACCTTTTGCGCTGCGCTTAAATGGTGCCGGGAAAACGCGATGGAGGTTGAGTGGGTTGACCTCTCCTTCAGCCGCTCTAAAAAGGTCGGCGAAGGCTCGATGCGGGCAGCCGAGAATCCTGTAACCCTCTTTCGCATTACGCGACCGAAAGGCAAAAAGAGTTGATGGGAGAAGTGATCTTCGTTGGGGCGGGGCCAGGCGCACCCGACCTCATAACAGTAGCGGGACTTCGCGCCCTTGAATCCGCCGATGTCGTTCTCTACGCGGGGAGCCTTGTGAACCCCGCGCTACTTGAGTATGCCCCGGAGGGCATTCCCGTTCACAATACCGCCTCGATGAACCTTGAGGAGACGACGCGCGTTTGCATCGAGCACGCCTCGCGCGGAGAGCGAGTGGTGAGGCTCCACACCGGGGACCCATCGCTTTACGGCGCGATTCAGGAGCAGATGGTACCCCTCGACGAAGCCGGAATTCCTTACAGAGTTATTCCGGGCGTATCGAGCGCCTTTGCTTCGGCGGCTTCTCTCAAGACACAACTGACCTTGCCCGGCGTGAGCCAGACGGTGATCTTCACTCGGCTCTCGGGGCGCACCCCGGTGCCCGAGGGGGAATCACTTGAGAAACTTGCCGCGTCGGGCGCGACCCTCTGCGTATTCCTATCGGTAGACCGGATTGGCGAAGTGGTCGAGCGCTGCCTTGAGGGCGGACGTTCACCAAAGACCCCCGCAGCGGTGGTTTCGAGGGCGGGATGGCCCGACGAGGCCTCTGTAGCAGGAACTCTTGAGGATATCGCGGCGAAGGTTAAAGAGGCGGGGTTTATCAAACAGTCGATGGTAATCATAGGTGACCCCCTGGGGCCGAGGATTCTCGGCAGCGATTTCGAGCCATCCAAGCTATACGCGGCAACCTTCAGCCACGGGTATCGTAAAGGGAGCGGCTAGCTTTATGGCTAAGAGTAGCCCCCGGGGGATTTACGTCATCGCCCTTACCAGAACAGGCGCGAAGACGGCGGAGCTTGCAGCGAAAGGTCTCGGAGGGGTTGCGCTGGTGCCCGAAAAATTTGCCGCAGATGTCGATGCGGAGCCCTTTGAAGAGCCGGTAGCCGAGATCATCAAAAAACTGTGGCCCCTGGCAGGCGGTTTCATACTCATAATGGCGGCGGGAATCGCAGTACGTTCCATCGCCCCTCTTATAAAAGACAAATACTCCGACCCTGCTGTGGTTGTAATGGACCCGGAGGGTTTCTACGCTGTTCCTCTCCTCTCGGGCCACGTCGGCGGCGCCAACGACCTTGCCCGTGAACTCCATGATGCCGTGGGCGCAATTCCCGTGATAACCACTGCAACCGACGCTCTTAATAAACCCGCCATCGAGAGCTGGGCGCTCTCGCTTGGGTACAAGTTCGAGCCAAGGGAAGGGGTGGTAAAGGTCAATTCCGCCTGGGCCAATGGCGATGGAGTCGTCGGTTATCTCGATCCGGCGCTGCCAAAAGAGCTCTTTGGCGATCTGAGAAGGCACCTTTCCTACACCACCTCGGATTTGAGACAGGCACTTTCCTCCGGGGAAGTCGTAGTCGCCCTCTCCCATCGGGAAGTTGAGCAGGAGGTTGACCTCCTCATAAGACCTCCCCTTGTTGCAATAGGCGTAGGTTGCCGCAAAGATGCGGACCCCGCGAGGGTTGAAGAGGGCGTTTTGTCAGCGCTAAGGGAGGGTGGCATCTCGCGGCTTGCAGTTGGCGTTGTAGCCAGCGTGGATGCAAAACGTGATGAAGAGGCGATTATAAAATTAGCCGAAAAGCTTGGCGTAGAGTACGCCACCTTCACCGCGGAAGAGTTGGGCGGCTACAAAACCCCCAACCCCTCGCCGAGGGTTGAGGAGGCGGTGGGTACTCCCTCGGTGTGCGAAGCCGCTGCGCTAGCGGCTGCGGCTGGCGGTGATTTGATTTTGGAGAAGCGAAGCGGCGGAGTCTGGACATTGGCTGCCGCCCTAATTGATATTTCGGAGAGTTAAAGGATGATTTTCGTTATTGGCATCGGCCCCGGCGGGCGCGAACAGATGACCGGGCGTGCTATTGCCTCAATTGGTGAAGCAGAGACAATCGTCGGTTATACCTTTTACATCGAGCTATTGGGTGACTTGGTCGAGGGCAAGGAGGTCGTGTCAACGGGCATGACACGGGAGATCGACCGCTGCAGGGCCGCTGTCGAGCATGCTTTTTCCGGTAAAAACGTTGCGGTTGTCTCTACGGGCGACCCGGGCGTGTACGGCATGGCAGGGCTAATCCTTGAACTTCTCGCCGAGATGGACCCTGACGGTAAAGTCGAAGTGGAGGTGGTCCCCGGGGTGTCAGCCGCCAATGGCGCCGCATCTTTGCTCGGCGCACCTCTTATGACGGATTACGCGGTGGTCTCGCTCTCCGACCTCCTGACGCCGTGGGAGGTTATAGAGAGGCGCCTAGAGGGCGCGGGCGCGGGTGACTTCGTAGTCGCTATTTATAACCCACGCTCAAAAAAGAGGGTCAAGCACTTGAACCGGGCTTGCGATATCCTATTGAAATACAGGGATGGAGAGACCCCTGTCGGAATAGTCCGCAATGCTCTGCGGGAGGGCCAATCGATAACACTGACAACCCTTGGCAGGGCCGCATCCGAAGAGGTTGACATGATGAGCATCGTAATTGTCGGCAACAGCCAAACACGTTTCATCGGTGAACGCATGGTGACTCCGCGCGGTTACCCGGTGGGCGAATAGGTACTGATATGGAAACTGACAAGTCGAGAAAGATCGTTATCGCCGTGATCGGGCGCGATCAGGTGGGCATTGTCGCCAAAGTTGCTACCGTTTTGGCCGAAAACGCTGTAAATATAGAGGATATAAGCCAAAAGGTCTTTAGCGGAGACGTCTTCGCGATGACCCTCATGGCGGATATCACCTCCTCTTCCCTTGACCTCCCCGGTATGACGGAGAAACTTGAAAGAGCCCTCGACGGTATGGGGCTTAAGGTAGCCCTGCACGACGCAGAGCTCTTCCAGTATATGCACAGGGTCTGAGCGGATGACCAACTTCACGAGCGATGAGATTATAGAAACCGTAGGGATGATAGCCAGCCAGAAGCTGGATATCCGCACGGTTACGCTTGGCGTATCTCTTTGGGATTGCTCCAACCCGGATCCCGCTAAATGTGCCGCCAAAATCAGGGAGAAGCTGCTCACCTCCGCAGATAGGCTTGGCCCGGTGGCCAGAGAGATCGAGGGCATCTACGGGCTGCCCATAGTGAACACCCGCCTCTCCATAACGCCGCTCTCTCTGGTGCTGCCCTCCACCGAGCGGGAGGCGTTTGTCGAGGTAGCCAAGGTCATTGATGCGGCGGCGGGCGAGGTTGGCGTAAATTTTGTGGGAGGCTTCTCCTCGCTAATTCACAAAGGGGAGACCAAGGTTGATGAAGCGCTTCTCGACTCTATTCCCGAAGTGCTGTCGACAACCGAGCGTCTATGCGCCTCCGTATCACTAGCCTCCACGCGGACCGGTATCAATATAGACGGGTGCAGCAAAATGGGGCGTGTCATACTTGAGACCGCCAAGCTTACAGCCAAAGCAGATGGCATAGGTTGCGCGAAGTTGGTCGTCTTCGCTAATGCGGTCGAGGATAACCCCTTTATGGCGGGAGCCTTCTATGGCCCCGGCGAACCGGAGCGGGCGATCCTTGTCGGTGTCTCCGGGCCGGGCACCGTGCTTCGAGCGCTTGAAAAGCTGGGCCCCGGCGGGAACATGGGAGAGGTTGCCGAGACAATTAAAAAGACAGCCTTCAAGATTACCCGCGCGGGTGAGCTTGTCGGCAAAGAGATGGCTAAACGGCTCGGCGTGGAGTTCGGGATACTGGACCTCTCCCTTGCGCCCACCCCTGCGGAGGGTGATTCCGTGGCGCAGATACTTGAGGAGCTTGGCCTTGCCCGCGCGGGAGCCCCCGGTTCAACCGCGGCGCTTATGATGCTGAACGACGCTGTGAAAAAGGGCGGGGCTTTTGCGTCCTCCTCGGTCGGAGGGCTATCAGGCGCTTTTATACCCGTCTCCGAAGACGCGGCGATGATCCGCGCGGCCGAGGAAGGCGCTATAAGTATCGAAAAGCTTGAAGCTATGACCGCTGTTTGCTCCGTGGGCCTTGACATGGTCGCCGTCCCCGGCGATGTGCCGGAGGAGACAATCGCCGCTATTATAGCCGATGAAATGGCGATCGGAGTTGCCAACAACAAGACGACGGCGGTTAGGATAATTCCCGCTCCCGGCAAGAAGGAGGGTGACCGCGTAAGCTTTGGCGGGCTCCTTGGAGAGGCCCCCGTAATGCCGGTCAACAGGGTTAGTGCCAGGAACTTCATCGGGCGAGGCGGGCGTATTCCCGCGCCGCTACAGGGGCTGAGAAATTAGGAGCGCCGGATGAGCGTCACACAGGGAGAACGCCTTCTCAAACAACGAAAGGTCCCCTTTGAGGTGATGGAATATGACTGCCGCGTCAAGGGCGCGGAGTATGCAGCGGAGGTGTTGGACCGGCCCCTTGAGGCGACATTCAAAACCCTCATAGTGGCTCTACAGGATAAAAGCTTCGTTGTCTGCGTCATGCCCGGAGACAAGGAGCTTTCTCTCAAAAAACTCGCCCGTTTGGCAGGCGCCAAATCGGCTCGCATGTCCACCCCCGAGGAGGCGCAGAAGCAGACCGGCTACCTCGTGGGGGGTATAAGCCCCTTCGGAACCAAAAAGAGGATGGAGGTCTACCTCCACGAGACTATAATGAACTTCGAGACCATAGGAATAAATGGCGGGAGGAGAGGGCTTATGCTCCTACTATCCCCCGGCGACGTTAAGTCCGTTCTCGGCGCGACCGTCGCAGATATTGCCGCATAGGAATAAGTAATGGACAAAGTGGTTGGTGAAGTTAGAGGTGGCGAAGAAAAAGCACTAGCGGAGCTGCTGGATTTTCTGCGTATACCCTCGGTGAGCGCAGACCCGGCCTTCAACGGCGAGACCGCGCGTTGCGCGAGGTGGATAGCCGATACCCTCGAAGGGGACGGCTTTGAGGTCAGCATCCATGAGACTGGTGGGCATCCCGCAGTGGTTGCCAAATACAGGGTCTCCGAGAACCTGCCGACAGTGCTCATCTATGGGCATTACGACGTCCAGCCCGCAGAACGTTCCGACGGGTGGTCCGCCGACCCCTTCGACCCCTACGTGAAGGAGGGTAAGATTTTCGGGCGCGGTTCAAGTGACGACAAAGGGCAGCTTTATTGCCATGTCGCCGGGGCTCGCGCGCATCTCAGGGCAACCGGCACCCTGCCGGTAAACGTGACCTTCCTTATCGAGGGGGAGGAGGAGGCTTCAAGCGGGCACTTTGACAAGTTTGTCAGGGAGAGCGGCGAGCTTCTCGCCTGCGATTGTATCGTGGTCTCCGACGGCCCCATGTATGGGGAGGGGCATCCGGCGCTCATTTATAGCCTCCGTGGGCTAATGTACATGGAAGTTACCGTCACCGGCCCGGACCGCGACCTGCATTCAGGGGTCATGGGGGGCATTGTTCAGAACCCGGCGCAGGCTCTCGCCTCCATGTTGGGCGAGCTCTTCGACGAGAAAGGTTCAATCGCGGTTCCGCGTTTTTATGACGATGTACGCCCTCTTGACCGCTGGGAGAGGGAGGAGTGGGCCAAGCTCCCCTACGACGAAGCCGCGGTCGCCGGTGGCATTGGCGTATCGACGCTCTCCGGCGAAGCGGGCTTTACGCCCCTTGAGCGTCTCTGGGGGAGGCCATCTCTCGATATCAACGGGATGTGGTCGGGGTACACGGGCGAAGGTGCCAAGACGATAATTCCCTCCAGGGCTTCGGCCAAGATCTCTTGCAGGCTGGTGCCCGATCAGGACCCCGATAAAATTGCGGAGGCGGTTGAGGGGAAGCTCCGCGCGGTAATGCCGGAAGGCGTTACGCTCTCCGTTACCAGGATGCCTAGCGCTTACCCCGTACTTCTCCCCTCAAAGGGGTGGGCGATGGACGCCGCTGCCGAGGCGGTAAGGGGCGCATATGGAGTAGAGCCATATCTGATAAGGGAGGGCGCCTCGATACCTGTGGTTCACACCCTTGCCGAAACGCTGGAAACTCCCGTTCTGTTGATGGCCTTCGGGCGTGTTTCAGACAGGATACACGGCCCTGACGAACACTTTCACCTTGAAGATTTCAGGCATGGAGCTGAGTTCTCGGCACGTTTTCTATCAGAGGTAGCGAAGATTAAATCGTGAGCCGGCTACAGATCATGAATAACTTAAAAAGGGCCTCTGTAGAGGCCCTTTTTATTTCGCGCTAGAAGGGGATGTCGTCGTTGGGGTCGAAACCCCCGCCGCCGGAGGGCTCCGGGAAGTTTCCGCCGGAGGAGTCGTTGCCTCCTCCATAGCCGCCTCCGCCTCCACCGCTGTAACCGCCGCCGCTGCCGCCCTGGCGGCCGCCGCTCAGGAATTGGACGTTGTTGGCTACGATCTCTGTCGTGTAGCGGTCGTTGCCGTCGCGATCCTGCCACTTCCGGGTCTGAATGCGTCCCTCTATGAATATCTGCGAACCCTTGGAGAGGTACTGCTGGCAGTTTTCCGCAGTCTTACCGAAAACGACTATGTTGTGCCATTCGGTATGGTCACCCCACTCGTCGCCGCGCTTCTGGCGCTCGGTTGTCGCAAGAGAGAAGTTCGCCACGGCGGTGCCGGACTGGGTGTACCTCACTTCGGGGTCTTTGCCCAGATTTCCTATCAAAATAACTTTGTTGACACCTCTCGCCATGAACGACTCCAATCATTATCAGTGTTAAACCGGGTCCCCATTCTAGCGGCACCCCAACCCAAGGTCAATGTGCTATGGTCACCAGCGGCTAGTCCATGCTAGCGCGCCGCCGCCGGGTATCGGTATAAGCGACCATGCTGGGAATGCCCCCGCCTCATGTCGTGAAAAGAAGCGCTCCTTTTCACGATGGTTCCACTTCGCCGCCCCCGCCACTGCGCCTGTTATCGTCCCGGAGTACCATATAAGTTCTATTGCTCCCAGCGTTAAGGCCAGCTCATCGCGGCCGTTTTGCGCGGCGTTGACGGTGCCCCAGATGAAGAGGCCGTTAATTACAAAAGCGATGGTGCCGTCGAGGGGGCGGTCGACATAGTAGTGGCCCGCTCCGGGGAGCAGGGCGGAGAGGACTCCTGCGGTGGTTTTCGATCTTTGGGGTAGATTTTTAAATTCATGGATGAGGTTGGCGTCGAGGCCGGGTGGGGGCTCCGAAAGGTCACCTTCTTTAAGCCATGCCAGGGTGGCGAGGGTACGCATTGAGTCGGATTCTTCGCCGGTGAGTATTGATACCGCCGGGCTAAAGCTGCCGGCCTGATATAGAGATGCCCCCAAACGGTGACGGTTGACCTCGGAGGGGTCGCTTTTAAAGATGTTTGAATATACTCCGGCGGCTTCTCCCCATCGCCCCGCCATGGTGTAAGCTCTGCCCAGCCCCGTGAGGGCACGCCGGGAGTTTTCCCTGTCTTCTGGAAAGTGGTGCAGTACCCGCATGAACTCTGTTGCGGCGCGGTAGCTTTCACCGAGGCCCAAAAGCGCTTCCCCAAAGGAGTTGATCCCTGCTGCGTCCTGTGGCGGCGGAGGCGCTCCAATCGCGGGTACCGTTAAAAAGAGCGCCATTAACGCTGCGAATATGAGCCTCATCGCTCACCCTTAAGGTAGGCCATATCCCACTCCGGGGGAGAGTAGACTAGGGGGCGGCCTTTGTGGATGACGGGGGCGAAATTACCCTCTTCACCCTCTGAAACCAGGCGGGCAGCGGTCAGAACAGTGCCCACAAGGGGGCCGTAGAGGTCTATCGCCCTCAAAGAGTATGCCGAGCAACTGGGGTAGCTTGGGCAACTTGAGCCGCCGACGCTACCCTGGGTGGAGCGGTAGAGGTTGAGAAGGGAGTCGGTTATAACCTCACCCGGCGAAACGGCGAAATGCGGCTCCTCCTCGGCGGATGGCTCCCACCCCGGAGGGTTCCACCAGGCATGGGCGGCAGCCGACAGGAAGATGAGGCATATAAACGCCGCGCTCCTCTTCATCGTTGATACTATCTCCGCTGCCTGTAGACTAGGTCCGGACTTGATATGGTAACGGTTGTGCCCTCGGGCAGGGATTTAGTCATCCAGACGTTACCGCCTATTATAGAGTTTTTGCCGATGACCGTGCTTCCGCCAAGGATCGTTGCGCCGGAGTAGATGACGACTCCATCCTCAATGGTTGGGTGGCGTTTGGTTCCGCGTACAATGGAGCCGTCCTCCTCCCGCGCAAAGCTGAGCGCGCCCAGGGTTACCCCCTGGTAAAGGGTTACCCCCTTACCTATCTCGCAGGTTTCTCCTATGACTACGCCGGAGCCATGGTCGATGAAGAACTCTTCGTCTATCTTTGCGCCGGGGTGGATGTCGATCGCTGTTTCGCCATGCGCGTACTCCGTCATTATGCGTGGCAGGAGGGGCGCGCCAAGGGTGTAGAGAACGTGGGCGAGGCGGTAGACAGTGATGGCAAGAAGGCCGGGGTAGCAAAAAACCACTTCGTCGAAGGACTTGGCCGCGGGGTCGCCCTTATATGCCGCGCGGACATCGCTCGCCGCGAGGCGGCGAACCTCCGGTATCTCCCGCAAGAAGGAAATTGCCAAATCTTTTCCCATTTCGACGCAGTGAACGCAGCTGCGTTTTGTGCGGCGACACTCATGACGTATGGCGTGCTCGCACTGTAATGATAGCCGGTCAAGGAGCTCGGAAGCTTTGTCGCCTATATAGTAGGGGAGCGTCGAGGCGTCCACCTGCTTATCCCCGAAGTAGCCGGGAAAGACTAGCTCCATCATTAGCCTCACCAGCCCCGTGACCTCCTCTTTTGAGGGCAGCAACTCGGAGTTGACATGGGTCAGCGTCTCCTCCTCCCGTTTGCAAGATTCGAGGATGGAGTCCACTATATCGGGGAGCTTTTCCCGGCAGCTTTGCGTTCTCTCAATCGATTCGATGCACGCGCCCGCCTCTCCGGTTGTAAAAAGATTATCCCCTATTAACTTTGAATCCGACATATCAACCTCTTTTAAGTCCCGCCTCGCGGGCTATATCTTTTGCCTGCTCGGCTACCCCTGAGGGATGTGAGACCTCTTCAGGCCACTCTCTGAAGTGCCCCTCCTCAACGCCGAGCTTCTTCGTTGCATCCACTGCCGCTTTGTTCCCTATGATGGTGATGTCGCGTTTGGGGTCAATGGATGAGAGCGCTCGCCAGATAAGTATGCGCAAAGACTCATCCTCCCTACCCTCAACGGCAACCGCGATATCAACGCCCTCCAGCCGGATGGCTTCTTTTGCCGCTGATATGCCTGCCCCGGCAGCGCTTTTTTCAAGTATCAACAGCGCAAGGGTTAGACGGGTTTCCATAAATGGTATCAGGCATTTTTTTAGGCCGGCTACCGAACCCTTTAATTTAGAGTATACCTCCTCTTGGTCAGGGGCAGTGATAGTTTCTGGCGGCGGTTCTCCATGGTGCGGCTCGCCTTCAATCTTTGTAGTTGCGTCGATACCGAGCTTGCCCCCCCACAGAGGGTGGGGGGAGGAGTGGTCGAGCGCATCCATGACTCCCTCGGTAAATACCAGATCTTCCGGTATCCGTATCCTATTTAGCGCGGTCTTGGCGGCAGCTACAGGATCGGTGACCCGGTCATCTTCGTCGAACACGCAGATGATTTTTGTAAAGCTCATCTGCCCCGCACCCCAGAAGCCGGACATTAGCCTCCGTGCCTGAACGGGGTATATCTTCCTTATCGCCGCGAGGCAAAGGTTGTGGAAGACCCCCTCGACGGGCAGGTGCATCTCGGTAACCTCGGGCCAGTTCGTCCTGAGCAGGGGGAGGAATATGCGCTCGGTCGCCCAACCAAGCCACTCATCCTCCATCGGGGGAATGCCCACGACAGTAGAGAAGTAGATGGGGTCGCGCCTGTGCGTTACCGCGGTGACATGGAATACCGGATATGGGTCGGCGGGGGAGTAGTAGCCCGTATGGTCGCCAAATGGCCCCTCTATGCGGCTCTCTCCCGGCTCGACGTAGCCCTCGATTATAATCTCTGCGCTCGAGGGGACCCAGAGGTCAACCGTCACGCACTTACTCAGCTCTACCGATTTACCCCTGAGAAATCCGGCGAACATAACCTCGTCTATACCGTGGGGTAGGGGGGCGGTGGCTGCGTAGGTAATCGTCGGGTCTGTGCCTATAGCCACCGCGACTTCCATTCTTTCGCCCCTCCGTTTATGCTCGGCGTGACTTATGGAGCCATCCTTGTGGATGTGCCAATGCATCCCCGTTGTCTTCTTGTCGTAGATTTGCAGGCGGTACATTCCTACGTTTTGCCTTCCCGTCTCGGGATCTTTAGTGAAGACGCAGGGGAGGGTTACGAATGGACCTCCGTCGTCAGGCCAGCAGGTAAGGACGGGTATTTTGGACAAATCCACCGCTTCGCCGGTGAGGATCACCTCCTGGCAGGGCGGGTAAGAAGACTTTTTGCGTTTGGGGAAGACGGCGCGTATCTCCCCGAGGGTGGGCAACAGGTGAAGCAGCTCCCGTGGAGAGGCGGGCGGAGAGAGCTTCATCAGCTCTTCGATACGCTTGCCGTGGCTGTCGGGGTGCCCACCCAGCGCCATGACGAGGCGCTTTTTTGAGCCGAAGGCGTTTACGAGCACCGGCATCTTGGAGCCGGCAACCTTCTCGAAGAGGAGGGCCTTGCCGCCGCCGGGCGATTTCATCTCCTGGTCCGCTATGGCTGCGATCTCAAGGTCGGGAGAGACTTCGCGTTTAATTCTGACCAGTTCACCCGCCGCATCAAGGGCGGTGACGAATTCACGAAGGGAGTTGAAAGGGGGCACTTTATCTTCCTCGCTTGACCCTGACTCTGACGGGTCGTATCGTTAATTCTTTAAGGACAGTAATTTACCAGAGTGAAGGGTAAAGAACCAGCAGCGCGCTACGTGTTGCGGCAAACCCTTGTCAAGGAGCATCACCGGCATGAGCGGACTAAAAGTTGGCCGTATCGGCTTCGCCAACTGCACACCAATTTTTCGGGCGCTTGAGGAGGGGAATTCTCTAGGAGAGGCTACCTTCGTAGGCGGAGTGCCCACGGAGCTAAATACCCTCCTTCGGAAAGGGGCCATAGATATCTCCCCGTCATCCTCGGTTGAATTTCTCAAGCACCCCGAGCTTTACGGTTTTCTCCCCGACCTCTCCATTTCAGCTATCGGCGAGGTCGCGTCGGTCCTCCTGTTCAGCCATCGCCCAATAGGCGAACTGGATGGAGGCAGGGTTGCCCTAACCCCCGCCTCCGCCACTTCTGTAATCCTGCTCAAGGTAATCCTTGAGGGCTTCAAGGGTATATCTCCTAAGTACACCGAAGAGCTGGTGGATGACCCAGACGCGCTTCTCTTGATTGGGGATCAAGCCCTAAAGGCCAGCCTTGAGGGAGGGTGGGAGTATGTGTATGACCTAGGGGAGCTTTGGTTTGAGGAGACTGGGCAGCCCTTTGTCTTCGCCCTCTGGATTACACGAAGAGACAGGTTCGAGGCTGACCCTGCCCGCTTTAGGGAGCTCTACCACCTCCTCATCGCGGCGCGTCAAAGAGCCTACCGGTCTTATGAACGTTATGCGCTGGATTCACCCGAATCTAAATGGCTCGGAAGCGAGGGCCTTGCGGAATATTGGAAGACAATCTCCTACGACCTGACCACCTGGCACCTCGCCGGGCTCGCACGTTTTGCGAGGGAGGCTGCGGGGCTGGGATTGATAGGGGAGGGGGTTATGCCTCTGCCGCTCGACGTTGAGGGGCCTCTTTAGACCTCTCCGTGCAGGTCCACATGGATAACGGCATCCCCGACGCCTTCGAGCTCCTTTAACTTATATTTAAGGTTGTGTGCTATCTCGTGGGCCTCTCTGATTATCAACTCCGGTGATACCTCTATGTCGATGTTGATGAGGCATCCTGCGGCCTCAGGGATTAGCCTTACGCCGTGGACGCCGAGGACCCCCTCCGTCTCCAGCGCAAGGTCGGTTGCGCGTCTTTGTATAAGCTCCCGCCGCTCAACTTCGGCGTTCGCTTCAATAGGTTCAATGTGGACCATCACGTCCCGGGTGCCCTTAACTCCAGTCAACAGCGCGGTCTTGACTTCGCGGGCGACATCGTGGCCCTGGATGACGTTTAACCCGCCGTCGACTTCGATATCAATATCGATAAAGAGCTCCGCTCCAGCCCTGCGGGCGCGGATGTCGTGGTAACCTTTAATCCCTGATATCCTGCCGAGGCTCTCCTCTATCGTGATTATCGTTTCATCCTCCACCGAGGCGTCTGTAAGGTCCCTGTATGCCGGCAAGAGCAGGTCGATGCCGACCTTGACTATGAAGAGAGATACGACGAGCACCGCGAGCGGGTCTCCCCACCAGAATCCGTTTCGCGCCGCCCATACACCAAGTAGAGCGGCTATTGAGGAGAGCGAGTCTGTTCTGTGGTGCCAAGCGTTTGATAATATCAATCGGCTATCGGTGCCCCGCGCCACCCACGCTGTCCAACTGAAAAGGCCCTCTTTGCCGACGATTGAAAGCAGCGCGGCTCCCAAGGCGATTATGCCGGGAGGGGCTGCGGTGGGCTCGCCTGACAAGTTGATTAGAGCGTCAATCGCCATGCCCACGCCGAGGACGGATATGACAACGCCCATGACCAGGGTAGCGAGGGTCTCTATCTTGCCGTGGCCCCAAGGGTGCTTATCGTCTACAGGCGCCCTGCCTATGCGATAGCCCAGCAGAACGACGATATCTGTCGCCAAATCAGAAAATGAATGTAGGGCGTCCGCGAGGAGCGCCGGGCTGCCTCCGACGGACCCGGCGAAGAATTTTATGAACCCGAGGACGACGTTGATTGCGCCGCCTCCGAGGGTCACTCCCTCGCCCGTTGCCCACCAGTTGTTTGAACTTTCATTGAGTTGCTTCATGCCGAGACCGGTGTTATAGTTCCACGTTCCTTTAAACGGAGAAGAAAAGATACTGTTTCGTGGAGGTTTTTTTAAAATGCCTGTATATGAATTCCGGTGCCAAAGTTGCGGCGCTGAGTTTGAACTCCAGAGAAAATTTTCCGACGGTCCCGTTGAGGAGTGCCCCAAGTGCGCCTCCGGCCCCGTCGAGAAGTTGATTTCAAGGTCCTCTTTCGCCCTCAAGGGCTCCGGCTGGTACCAGAGTGACTACGGCAACAAGAGCGGCGGCTCCAGCTGTGCCGCAAGCGGCTCCAAACCCGCTTGTTCGGGTTGCCCCTCCGCGGATTAGCTTTAGACTTCGGCTATAGAGCCCGGCATCCCGCCGGGTAACAAAATACTAGCGATAGATTAGGCCCTTAAGGCCCGTCAGTCCAGAAAATATACCTGGGAGAATTCGATGTTCAGCGGAGCAATGACAGCCCTGGTGACCCCCTTCTCAGGGGGCTCCATCGATGAGGAGTCCTTTCGTAGGCACATAAATTGGCAGATTGAAGAGGGCATTGACGGGATCGTCCCGTGCGGCACGACAGGCGAATCCGCCACCCTTAGCCATGAGGAGCACCGCAGAGTCATCGATATAGCGATCGATGAAGCCAAGGGAAGAGTACCCGTTATAGCGGGGACCGGCTCCAACAATACAGCAGAAGCCGTTGATTTAACCCAATACGCTAAGAATGCCGGGGCGGATGGCGCGCTTATAATCACTCCTTACTACAATAAGCCAACCTTGGAGGGCCTTTACGCGCACTACAAGCGAATTGCTGCGGAAGCCTCCATGCCCATAGTCGTCTACAACGTGCCGAGCCGCACGGCGGTTAACCTTGTCCCCTCCGTAGTGGCGGAGCTAGCCAAAATACCGGAGGTCGTCGGAATCAAAGAGGCGAGTGGAGATCTCGGGCAGGTATCCCAGATCGTTGAGCTTTGCGGAGAGGATTTTGACGTAATCTCAGGCGACGACGCAACAGTGCTGCCTCTCATCTCGGTGGGTGGCAAAGGGGTCATCTCCGTGGTTTCGAACGTCGCTCCCGCGGATATGAAGTCGCTTTGCGCATCGGCCAATGCGGGCGACATGCTTAAAGCAAAAGCGCTACATTTCAAGTTGGCGCCCCTGGCGAGAGCCATGTTCCTTGAGGTTAACCCCGTGCCTGTCAAGATGGCCCTTGGGATGATGGGGCGCTTGGAGTTCTCAGTCAGGATGCCGCTTTGCCCCCTCACTGAAGCCAGCGAGAGCGAGCTCAAAGGCGAGCTTAAGCGTTACGGGCTTATTTAGCGGAGGCGTAATGGTAAAAGTAGCTGTTACCGGCGCTGCCGGAAGGATGGGCGGGCTAATAGCGCGTCTTGTGAATGAAGCGGACGGTATGCTGGTAGGCGCAGGTCTTGAGCGCCCCGAACACCCCTCCCTTGGTGAGGACTTAGGGCTTGTTGCCGGTTACGGCAAGGCGGATGTTCCTCTAACCTGCGATGTGGCGGCGGCTATGGAGAGTTGCGACGTGCTCGTCGACTTCACCACCGCCGAGGTTTCTTTAAACAACATTGAAATTGTTGCAAAGGCCAAAAAGGCTATAGTAATCGGCTCAACCGGCTTTACCCCCGAGGAGAAAGAGTCGATTCGGGCTCGTAACGACTGCCGAATATTCTTCACCCCCAACATGAGCGTGGGGATGAACATACTTTTTAAGCTGGTCCACGAAGCGGCCAGACTCCTGGGTGAAGATTACGACGTGGAGATAGTGGAGACGCATCACCGCTTTAAAAAGGATGCCCCCTCCGGCTCAGCCAAACGTCTCGCCGAGGAGGTCGCGAACGCCCTCGGCCTTAACGCCGCCTCAGATTGCGTCAATGGCCGCGAGGGTATCGTGGGGGAGCGGACAGCTAAAGAGATTGGAATGCACGCCGTAAGAGCGGGTGACGTGGTCGGCGACCACACCGTCATCTTCGGCACTCTGGGAGAGAGGTTGGAGCTTACCCACAAGGCCAGCTCGCGAGAGACCTTCGCCAGGGGCGCGGTAAAGGCGGCCGAGTGGATAGTCACGCAGCCTCCCGGCGTCTATGAAATGATGGATTTGTTAAATTTAAAATAAGGAATATCAAGAGGTCACGAAGATGAAGATCAGTTTAGCAAAGAGGGTGGCGGATCTGCCTCCTTAACTGTTCGCGGAGATTGACCGCGCCAAAAATGAAGCCCGTGAGCGCGGTGTTGACATTATAGATTTGGGTATTGGCGACCCTGATATGCCCACCTTTGACAATATCGTCAAAAAGCTTCAGGAGACTGTTGAGAATCCCGCATACCACCGCTACCCCTCCTATCAAGGGCTCAAGGTCTTTCGCAAGTCGGTGGCGGATTGGTACAAGCGTCGCTTCAATGTCACCCTTGATCCCAACACGGAGGTAGTCTCCCTCATCGGCTCAAAGGAGGGCATAGCGCACATAAGCCTCGCCTTCATAGACCCTGAGGATATAAGCCTCGTCCCCGACCCGGCTTACCCCGTCTACAACATAGGCACCCTCTTTGCCGGCGGCCGCTCCTACTACATGCCGCTCCTGGAGGAGAACGGTTATCTCCCTGACCTTGACGCCATCCCCGAGGATGTCTGCGAGAAAGCGAAGCTCCTCTTCCTCAATTACCCCAACAACCCCACCAGCGCCCTTGCGGACGTGCCCTTCTTTGAGAGGGTGGTAGCCTTTGCCAAGAAGCACAATATCATCGTTTGTCATGACGCCGCTTATACGGAGATATATTACGGCGACAATAAGCCGATCTCCTTCCTTGAGGTCGACGGTGCCAAGGATGTTGGAATAGAGTTTCACAGCCTCTCAAAGACCTACAATATGACCGGTTGGCGCGTCGGCTTCGCCGTCGGCAACGCTCAGGTGATAGCGGGGCTCGGCAAGATAAAGACCAATGTGGACTCCGGCTTATTCGAGGCGATTCAGGTCGCCGGTATCGAGGCGCTTGAGGGTGATCAGTCCCCACAGGAGGATCTGCGAAAGGTTTATCAGCGTCGTAGGGATGTGCTGGTGAAGGGCCTTCAGGAGGCCGGTCTAAAAGCTACGGCGCCAAAGGCTGCCCTCTACGTATGGTTCCCTGTGCCGGAGGGGCGCACTTCTGCCGGCTTCGCCAAAGAGTTGCTTGAGACTGTCGGCATAGTGGCTACCCCCGGCAACGGCTTCGGACCTACCGGGGAGGGCTATGTGCGGATGACCCTTTGCCTCCCCGAGGAGCGCTTGCAGGAGGCTGTAGCCCGTATCAAAAGCGCCAAACTGGTCTAGCTTTAAAATGCCGAGGGTTTACGTCGCCATTGGCGGCAACATTGGTGAGGTCAAGGACAACCTTGCCCGAGCCGTAATGGCGGTTGACAGCCTATACTCAACGAAGGTAACCGGTGTGAGCCACCTCTATGAGACGGCTCCGGTGGGGGGGCCTGCGGGTCAGCCGGTCTTTTTAAATGGCGCGATTGAGGTTGAGACCGGCCTCTCTCCCCGAGAGCTGTTAACAGCGCTCCTGGAGATCGAACGCTCCCTTGGGCGAGTGCGCGAAGTGGTGGACGGGCCTCGTACGGTGGATTTGGATGTCATCCTTTGGGATGGCGAGATAGTTGAAGAAGCGGATCTGGTCATCCCCCATCCCCGTATGCACAAGCGCGGCTTCGTGCTGGTCCCGCTTGAGGAGTTGGCGGGAGACTCAATTCACCCGATATTAAAAAAGAGCATATCTGCAATACTCGCCGACCTTGACGATCCGGGCGGGGTTGAACGGCATAAGGGTTCCTTCTCACCAATTTCGGAACTTGAGAAAGGCAAGATGTAATGCTCAAGTGGATTATAAATATCCTCCTCATCTATTTTGTATATAAGCTCGTAAGGTCGGTGATGGGCTCCTCATCCAAAGAGCCAAAAGCCAGGGTTGAACGCAATGACGGGAGCGAGGAGTTGGTGAAGGACCCCAATTGTGAGACCTACGTTCCGATTTCCTCTGCGATAAAGGGCCCGGATGGGGAGTATTTCTGCTCAAAAGAGTGTGTCGAAGAGTATAAGGCCAAGAGGCGCAAGGAGTAGCCTTTGGGCGCTGACTTTAACCTACTGAATGTAGACCTCGGTACTCGAAAAAGCAGGATCGTCACGATATCACCCCAAAGTATCTCTGATTACATAGGCGGGCGGGGCCTTGGCGCACACCTCCTCTACTCCAAGGGAAAGCACCTTGGAGATCCGCTATCTCCCGATACCCCTTTGATAATTACCCCCGGCGCGTTGGCGGGGACTGGCGCGCCAAGCTCATCTCGCACCTCGCTTACCTCCATATCACCACTCACGGGTACAATCTTCGAGTCAAATTCAGGCGGCCGCGCCGGAATAATGCTAAAACGCGCCGGCTTTGCAGCTCTTTGGATTGAGGGGCGCGCCGAAGCGCCTGTGGCGCTTGTCGTGGATGAGGGGGGAGTACGCTTTGTCGATGCGTCCCATCTGGCCGGGTTGGGTAACAAGGATACGAGGCGCATACTGCTTGCCGACGAGGGTGAAAAACATTCAGTGCTCTCGATAGGGCCAGCCGGTGAGCGGGGCTCCCTAATAGCCAACGTGTGCCATGACGGCCGTTTTTTCGGGCGCGGCGGTGTGGGCGCGCTATTTGGCTCGAAGAATCTGAAAGCCATCTCCTTTTACGGCGATGCCCAGATACCAATAGCGGATAAAGACAGCTTCGCCTTTATCGTGGGCGAGGCGAAGAAGCTCATCGCCGCTCATCCCATAACCTCCAAAGGTCTCCCCCAATTTGGGACAGCGGTTCTGATGAACGTTATGAACTGTAAGGAGGCCCTGCCGGTCCGCAACTTCAGGGAGTCCTCCTTCGAGGGCGCAAGCAAGATTAGCGGCGAGGCCGTAAAGGATAATATTCTAACGGGCCGGCACAGCTGCTATGGGTGCCAAATAGCCTGCGGCCGCACCGTCAAGGTGGATGGAGTCGAGGTGGAGGGACCTGAGTTCGAGACGCTATGGGCATTTGGGGCGGCGCTGGGGCTCAGCGACCTCGAAGGGGTGGTCAGGCTAAATGCGCGCGCCAACGATATGGGGATCGACACCATATCTACAGGCTCTACCATAGCCGCCGCGAAGGAGCTCTTCGACCTGGGCAAATTGGATTGGGATCCGCTTGAAGGAGGGCTGGGGGGGCTGCTCAACCTTGTTGATGAGATGGCGCTGGGCGCGGGGCGTGGCGCTGAGCTTGGCGACGGCAGCCGCGTTTTCTCCGAGCGTAAGGGGCAGGCGGGGGTTTCTATGACCGTCAAGGGGATGGAGCTGCCCGCTTACGACCCCAGGGGTTGCCAGGGGCAGGGGCTTGCCTATGCGACCTCGACTCGCGGCGGCTGTCACCTCAGGGCGTATATGATAGCGCCGGAGATACTTGCCGCGCCCAAGCTGGTGGACCGCTTCTCCTCTTCCGGTAAGGCGGGGCTTGTCATTGTCTCACAGAACCTTAACGCGGCGGTGGATAGCCTGGGCATGTGCCGCTTCACCTCCTTTGCCCTCAAGGATGATTACTACGCAAGGCTTCTGAGGGCGGCTACGGGGCGCGATATAGACGGGCAGGGGCTTATGTCGGCGGGGGAGCGCATCTATAATGTTGAGCGTCTTGCCAATATTGAGAGGGGCTTTACCCGTGAGGATGATACACTGCCCAAGAGGCTCCTTGAAGAACCCCACCGGACTGGAGCTTCAAAGGGGCGCGTCGTCTCCTTGAACGAGATGCTTGATGAATATTACCGGTTCAGGGGTTGGGACTCCGAGGGACGTCCGACTTTAGCGAAGTTGGATCTTCTCGGTTTGGGAAGGGGGTGAGCGGAGATGTATGAGCAGTTTCGCGATATAGGACGCGACCTCTATCTGGGGGGTTTGGTTAGCTCCCATGCCGGTAACATGAGCGTTCGCATGGGGGATCGCATCCTGATCACGCGCAGGGGCTCGATGGTCGGCAGGCTTAAGCCGGATGATTTAATTGAGACAGGGCTCGACGCAGATGACGCGATGGTGACGCTTGCCTCCTCCGAGCTGATAGTACACAGGGCTATTTACAAAGCGACCAGCGCCCTTGCTATTGTTCATACGCATCCGCCGCACGCGACCGCCATCTCGCTCTCGCAGGATGCAATCGTGCCCGTTGACTCAGAGGGGTCGTATCTCCTCCATAAGGTTCCGGTGGTGGAGGCCGCCAAGACGATTGGGTCCTCGGAGGTGGCGGAGGTTATACCCCCGGCGCTCAGGGACCATAAGGTGGCGATGCTCCGGGGCCATGGGGCGTTTGCCGTGGGAGAGCTGCTTGAAGAGGCTTTTATGGTGACCTCTTCACTGGAATTTTCAGCTCGTATATTGTACCTTGTTCGCACCTTGGGGGGTGACCTCAAGGAGTACAGGAAGTCCGCAGAACGCTACGATACCTGGTAGCGGGGAGAGGTAGACGTTGTTTAAAGGCCGCTGGTCCGAAATGGAGCTATCCGACAAGTTGGGGTACCTGTGGGCGCTCTCATTCCTGATCCTTGTTCTCACGGTTGCAGCCGCGATACTCGTTCCCATCTATTTGGAACCCGGTGAAGATGAGTGGGAGGATATGGGGGAGGAGGAAGAGGGCCTCCTCAACTCCCGGTATGAGTATGTGGTGGCCGCCGCCGAGGATGAATGTGCTGTGCTCCCTAGCGGTTTTACCCTCAACGGGTAAGCCTTCAGCCGCCTGCCTCCTCGTGAAACTCCACCGACACCCCTGCCGAAGTTAGCGCGCTCCACCTCGCTCTTGCGTGCATTGTAAGCCCCTCGTCGCGCTTCGCGACGAAATCCACGATGAATTGGTATTCTTCAAGACCGCCTAAAAGCTTCTCAGGGTCAACCCTACCGGCGATTATAAGCCGCATTGCATCGTTGGGGTTTCCGGGGGCGGTCCCGATGGCGACCGGCTCAGGCATGTCACAATCATCAAAGCGCGCATGGGGTATGAAGGAGCTTTCACTGTAAGTCCAGAGGAGGTCGTCGAGATATTCAGCGAGCTGGCTGGCCTCCGCCCACACGTAGAGGCGCTCTCCCTTCTCGACTGCCGCCTCAATGTACTTGCAAAGGGCAAGTTCCCACTTGGTCGAAGCAACCTCGAAAAAATCAGCGCGGACGTTATTTTTGCTCATACATCTTCCTTCTTAACCTTTTCCATTCTCTCCATGGTGAGCGCGCACCAGCCCTCTTCGATAAGTCGCCCGCGCTCTGAAAGCGGATAGAAATACTCTGCCACCTCTGAAGCTTTATCCTCTTTGAAGCCGGAGAGGAGGACTTTGCCGCCGGGCGCGAGGTGGGAGATTATCTCAGGTGCAAGATGGGCAAGCTGACCCGCCACTATGTTTGCTATTACAAGGCCGTATTCACCATGCAGGAGGTCAAGGGATAGAAGGCGAGGGGATACCTTATCCTCCACGCCGTTAAGTGCGATGTTCCTCTCACAGCTTGCGTGGCAGAAGGGGTCTATATCGAGGGCGTCAACGGCCTTAGCGCCCAGCTTGGCTGCAAGTATTGAGAGTACGCCGGTGCCGGCCCCCACGTCGAGGACGCTGACGTCGGGAAACCCTCCATGGGCGATCTGCTCCAAAGTTCGTGAGCACATCCTGGTGGTCGGGTGGTCGCCTGCTCCGAAGGCCATCCCAGGGTCCAGAATAATATCAACCCCCTGGGAGATCCCCTCTTCGGCCAGCCAAGCCGGGGTAAGAGTTACCCCCGCTGAGACGCGCACACGGCTTAACGCGCCTTGCCAGTGCGGAGTCCAATCCTCCTCAATGAGCGTTTCAGCTGCACCTGACAATTCTTCCGGCAGTTTATCGCCGAGCCAGTAGAGCCTGAGCCCGTCTCTATGGGCGATGCCGGAGCCCCAGGTTGTGACGCCGCCCAGCGCTCCTTCCTGTTTCCATTTCGCGAGTATGGCGGCGGCCTCGCCCCTCTTCGCCGGGAGCTCTACGGCTTTGTATGAGCATCTTGCTTTCATGGGTGATATTATATCCAAGATTTCAAGCCTTATTACCAGCATTATCCTCCTTGGGGGGAGCGATGAAGATTTCAACCTGGAATGTAAACTCGATAAGGGTACGAAGCGAGCAGGTTCTAAAATGGCTTGAGCGCTCTGGCGCCGACGTGCTCTGCCTACAGGAGCTCAAAGCCCCCGAAGAGGAGTTCCCATACGAGCTATTCAAAGAGGCGGGGTATCATGCGGCAGTCGCGGGGCAGCGCACCTACAACGGCGTTGCCATCCTCTCAAAAGAGGAGCCTGAAGAGGTGAGCATAGGGCTTTCGCACCTTGCGCCGGACCACCCCCTAAACGAGCAGCGCCGCATAGTAGCCGCGACGGTTGGAGGGGTGCGGGTTGTTAGCGCCTACCTGCCAAACGGTGAATCTCTTGAGTCAGATAAATTTCCCTACAAGCTGGAGTTCTTCCGGGAGCTCAGAAATTACCTTGATGCGACGTTTGAGCCGGAGGGGAAATTATGCCTATGCGGAGACTTTAACGTCGCCATCAATGACATCGACCTCTACAACCCCGAAGAACGGGGCGAGTCGATACTTGTTTCATCCAAAGAACGGGGAGCGTTGGGTGAGGTGCTCGACTTTGGCTTGGCCGATTGTTTTCGACTCCACAATAAAGAGCAAGGGCGCTACTCATGGTGGGATTACAGGGGCGGCATGTATTGGAAGGGGGAGGGTATGAGGATAGATTACCTGTGGGCGACGCGCCCGCTTGCTGACCTTTGCGTCGCCAGCGATATCGATGAGAGCCCCCGCCGCTGGAAGCGCCCCTCGGACCACACCGTCGTGTGGGCTGATTTTGATGTTTGATGGAGGAGAGCATGGACCTTTTTAAGTTGGTTGAAAGTTCAAGAAGTTTCAGGCGGTTCGACGAGAGCGTGCCGATATCCAAAATGGATATGGTGGACCTTGTGAAGCTCGCAAGAATATGCCCCAGCGCAGCCAACCAGCAGCCTATGAAGTATTTTATCTCCGATGAGGCTGAGCTGAATGGAAAGATTTTCGAGACGCTTGCGTGGGCAAGTTACCTCAGGGACTGGCCCGGCCCCGCCGAGGGTGAGCGCCCGACAGGGTATATAGTCATCTGCGCCGATACCTCCATAACAAAAAGCTGGTGGTGCGATGACGGGATCGTGGCCCAGACCATGCTCCTTGGCGCCACTGAAAAGGGCTTCGGGGGCTGTATGATCGGGGCGATTAAGCATAAGGAGCTACATGAGCTCCTTAACTTCCCGGATAAATATGAGATAAGGCTTGTCCTTGCGCTTGGAAAACCAGCAGAGGTCGTCAAGCTGGAGTCTGCGGACGGCTCAATCAGGTATTGGCGCGATGGAGATGATGTTCATCATGTTCCAAAACGACCTCTGGACGAGGTGCTTATCAAGATACGCAAGAAGGCCAAACCAGTAATGCGAAAGAATCTCTTTGACTGAGGCCGTTGCCGTTGCCCCTTGACTAGCCGCTACCCGGCGCTATCTTTTTACCTATATGGGAGGCGCTGAATGGATAGATGCGTTAGGGACGCCATCTTGTGGGAGGGGGCGGTAGAGGCCCTTGTACGGTGTGGCCTGTGCGCGCAAAATTGTAAAATCGCCAGGGGCGGCCGCGGCTTGTGCGGGGTGCGCGAAAACGTAGAGGGTACACTTAAAACCATTGTATATGGGCGGGTCATCGCGAGCTCGGTTGATCCGGTTGAGAAGAAACCGCTATTTCACTTTCTTCCCGCCTCTAAAACCTATTCAATAGCAACCGCGGGGTGCAACCTTCGCTGCGACCATTGCCAGAATTATTCTATAAGCCAGTTGGGTAAAAACAATCTACCTCCCGGCGAATACCTCTCCCCGGAAGACGCTGTAAGAAACGCTATTGCCTCCGGTGCAAAATCCATCAGCTACACTTACACGGAGCCCACAGTCTTTCTTGAGTATGCGCTCGATGTGATGACGCTGGCTCAGGGTGCGGGGCTCAAAAACGTCTTTGTAACCAACGGTTTTATGAGTGAACGCGCCCTTGAACTCGCCGCTCCGCGTCTTGATGCCGCAAATGTAGATCTGAAAGGGTTCAGCGACAACTTCTACAGGGAAGTTTGTGGCGGGCGGCTTGCCCCGGTCCTGGCAAATATCAGACAGCTTCACGAGCGTGGCGTTTGGCTTGAGGTCACTACCTTAGTCATACCCGGGTATAACGACTCCGACAGTGAACTTTCAGACATTGCCGACTTCATAGCCTCGGTCAGTAGAGAAATTCCCTGGCATATAAGCGCCTTCTTCCCTACATACAAACTTCTTGATGTCAACCCGACCCCCTTCGAGACGTTGGAGCGGGCAATGGGGTTGGGGCATGACGCAGGGCTTAAATATGTCTACGCCGGCAACCGGCCCGGGCAGGGCGGGGAGTCTACGAAGTGCCCCCAGTGTGGTGATGTTGTCATTGGCAGGAAAGGTTTTTTTGTGTTTTCTAACAAAATAAGTAATAATTCGACCTGCGCCAACTGTGATGCTGAAATTGCAGGTATATTCTAGGAGAGCGTTATGGCTTACAAGAAGATATTGGTACCTCTGGACGGTTCGTCTTTTTCGAAAAGGGCGGTTGAAGGCGCTATCAAGGTAGCAAAAGCCGACCATGCCAGCATCATTCTACTGGGCGTTGTGGAGATACCTCCCGCAGCCTTTGAAGGGTATACAGAGTTTGCCGTTAACGTTGAGGCCAACGTGGAGTTGAAGAAAAAACTATATCAATTCCTGGATGAGGAGGCGGATAATTTAAGAGACAAAGGCCTTAATACTGCGGTTGTGGTTAAAGAGGGCCTGCCTATTGAGGAGATCGACGCGACGGTAGAGAGTGAAGGCGTCGACCTTATAGTTATGACCACTCATGGGCGTAGGGGGTTTTCAAGGTTTTTACTGGGGAGTGTAGCGGAAAAGGTCGTGAGGACGGCATCGTGCTCTGTGCTCATAGTCAGGCCGACCGCTCCGGAATTGAAAATTATTGAGGGGAAAAGTTGATTAAATGCGGAGAGTTCATAAGTGATTATAACAAGAGCCACTGAATATTCTATCAGGGCAATGCTTCACCTTGCCGAGAAGTATCCCGCGCCGGTAATCTCGAAGCGTGAAATCTGCGAAACGGAGAAGATTACCCCTGCTTTTTTAACGAAAATACTGCAACCGTTGATCAAGAGCGGTTTAGTTCTTTCCAAAAGGGGCGTTTCCGGTGGTTTCGCCTTGGCCCGAGACCCTTCCAAGATAACCGTGCTGGATGTTATGCGCGCGGTTGACGAGTCTTTGGTGCTAAACGTTTGCATTGCCCAGGAAGATGAATGCGAGCGTAGCTCCTTTTGTCCAATTCATGTGATTTGGAATCAGGTAAAGATATCGATGGAGGAGGCTTTCTCGGAAAAATCACTGGCGGAGCTGGTGGACGAGAAGAACGCAAAGCTGTCTTCCATGAGAGGTTAACGAGCAGTTAGGGCATAGATTATCCGGTATTTGATGGCGTCACCTGACCGCCAGTGGTTTTTACGCCACTGGCGGTTTTGTCATGGTAAAATTCACATACATAGAGGTCTGCTGTTTAAATAGGAGTTTGAATGAAGATTGTCCTCGCGAATGCAGCGGGATTTTGTATGGGCGTAAGGATGGCGGTTGATATAGCGCTTAAAACCGTCGCGGATGAGGGTAAGCCGGTATATACCTGCGGCCCGCTTATACACAACCCACAGGAGCTTGAGCGGTTGGAGCGGGAGGGAGTCATTTCCCTCGGCGACAGCGAGAGGATTCCGGCGGGCCCGGTAGTGATTCGCGCACACGGCGTCACTCCGGAAACCCTTGAGAGGCTGGAGCGAGAGGCAACCCTCGTTGTTGATGCGACGTGCCCCAAGGTTTCAAAGATACACGACCGCATAAAGGAGTTCAGCTCAGCGGGGTACGCGGTCGTCATAGCAGGAGACGAAGGGCATCCGGAGGTTGTCGGCCTCCTAGGTTATGCAAGCGGTGACGCCTATCTTATTAATGCCCCTGAAGATATCGACAAGTTGCCGGATATGGAAAAAGTGATCCTCGTTGCACAGACTACTCAGGACGAGGAGAACTATGATGCTATAAGCGAGCGCTTTGCGGAGCGTTTTTTAAAGGGCGAAGCCCTTTCGACTATCTGCAAGGCGACCCACAGGCGTCAGGAGGAGGTCCGGCGCTTGGCTGGCGAGGTCGAGGGGGTGGTAGTAATCGGCGGCAAAAACTCGGCCAACACCCGAAGACTTTACGAGATAGCCGTTGAGGAGGGTGTAAAAGCCTGGCATGTGGAGAAACCTGAAGAGCTTCCGATAAAAGAGCTTGGAGCGCTCTCATCCGTCGGCGTTACCGCAGGAGCGTCGACGCGCCTCTGGCTTATTCATGAAGTAGTCGATGTGCTTGAAAAAATTTAGGAATTAAAGTTGAAAAAAGCTGCCCTCATAATATTTATCTTTATCTCCACATTCTTCTCTTCACCATCTTTGGCGGTAACCAACATACCGGCAGGCAAAATTTCAGATGACTCCTCATGGGAGGGGGAGCTGCATGTCGAGGGGTTGGTCACTGTCGAGGAGGGTGCCAGCCTTAAAATAGCGCCCGGAAGCAAGGTCTTCTTCGGCACGGATGGGAAGCTGGAAATTCTTGGAGGCCTGATTGCAAAAGGTGAAGATGGCGCGCCCATCTCTTTTTTGGCGTCGCGGGGAGTCTCGCGATGGAAGGGCATAAAAGTAAGCGGTGAAAAGGCCCTCTTAAAGCTGGAAAGGGTGTCGGTCTCGGACTATGAAGATTTTATCCTCACCGGATTAAACGGCGAGATAATAGACTCCACCTTAAAGGGGGGCGTCACGGGTTTGCGCTTCATGATGAAGGGGGTCTCGGTATTTTCAGGAAATATCATAGAGGATATGGAGAAAAGCGGGATTGAAGCAACCCTGGGGGCGTCGCCGCTGGTTCAAGGAAATATATTCAAAGATTGCGGCGAGGTGGGGATATACAAAGGGCAAAACGCCTTCCCGCTCATACAGGGCAATCTGATTGAGGGTACAAAGCGTGGAATATTCCTTGTAGGTGATACTGCCCCGGTATTTGACAATGTAATTAAAGGAGGGCTTATAGGCATCGGTATTTCCCAAGCGACCGGTGAGATGGTTGTTGGGCACAACAATATATCCAGTGCTGAAAAAGCTATACTCTGCACTCAGTTTTCCTCCCCCGTTATCGAATCGAACGTCATTAGAGGCTCTAAGGTCGGGATAGAGTGTTTCCAGTCTTCAAGCCCCAGAATAGCCCACAATAATCTTGAGAATAACGACACGGCGCTTAACTGCAACCAGCTTTGCGAGCCGGAGGTGGTCGGCAATAAAATTAGCGGGAATAAAGTGGCGATATTTCTTGAAGCATCATCCTACGCCCAAATAAAAGGAAATGACCTTGGCGGCAATGCCGTTGTAATAAAGTTAGGGGACATGATGAGCTCCGATTGGGAGAGCAGCGCCTCCTCAAAGCAGCGGCGTTCAAGGCAGGCAAGGAATGAGAACCTCGTAAACAAGGGGCGTCAGGTGCCGCAGGAGTACGATGACGATACGCCGGAAGAGGTCTCTGTAGCGGCAGGCGGCAATTGGTGGGGCGAGGAGGTTACCGCCAAGTTAGAAGAGCTTGGCCCGGAGGGTCAGGTCCCTGAGATTGAGGATGGCTACGACGAACCGCTAAAGAGTTATCCGGGCTGGGAGGGTGAGTTCAAGCTGGATAAGGTCGTGTATGCGCCTTGGCTCACGGAACCTCCAGAGGGGGCTGGCCCCTTTGAGAAGGGAGCCTCCAAATGGGAGGAGCGAGTAGTCGGAAGGCTGCTGGAGAAGGGGTTCTCAAGGAAGGAGCCCCCTAAAATTCCATAAAATTTTTGCGGCACCCTCAAAGCGCAGCGCTGCTTACCGGCTACTTAAGATGACGGGAAACACCTTGCCGGACACCGGGAGATCAAAGGCCCGGTAGTGGTTGTAAATATTGACAAAGTGTTGATTTTCCTATACTTTGAAGCTGTTTTGTTGCGCCATTTCAACGTCGCCCGGGGAGGGCGATTATACGATTATGCAGGTATTGAATGATACGGATTTACGCCCAGGCCTATTTTCCGGTTCTGTCGTTACCATGGGAAACTTCGACGGAGTCCACCTCGGGCACAAGGCGTTGCTCCGGCATATATGTGAAAGGGCTAAAAAGACAGGGGGACCCTCGGTCGTATACACCTTTGACCCTCATCCCCTGAGAGTTCTCAACCCTTCTTTTTGCCCCAAAATGCTACTTGATTTCGAAGGCAAAGTGCATCTTATCGCCCAAGAGGATGTTGACTTTCTCGTGCGGGTGCGATTTGACCGCTATTATGCCGAGATGGAACCCGAGGCGTTCGCCGATAATGTCATCGGTGGCGACTTGGGAGCAAAAGAGGTCTGGATAGGGCCGGACTTCGCTTTTGGCAGGGGGCGCTCCGGGAATATAGAGCTTTTGGCGGAAGTGGGGAGTCGTAAAGGCTACACAGTACACGCCCTTGAGCCCTTCATGCTGGATGGAGAGCGTGTGAGCTCGACTGCTGTCAGGGCTGCTGTCGAGAGGTGTGATTTCAAACGCGCTGAAGAGCTGTTGGGAAGACCCTATGTAGTAAGCGGCCCGGTGGTTCACGGACGCGCAGTGGGCAAGGACCTCGGTTTTCCCACTGCTAATATTTTGCCAAGGCAAGAGTGCCTACCGCCCAACGGCGTATACTCGGCCTGGGCTGAGATCTCTGGTGGGAGGTACATGGCAGCGGTCAACATAGGATCTAACCCCACATTCGATGGCGTTGAGCTCTCTGTGGAGGCTTTTTTGCTCGATTTCGATGCCGATATTTATGGCGATGAATTAAAGTTAACTTTCAACTCGCCCGTTAGGGGAGAGGTAGCGTTCAACTCTCCGGATGCGCTCGCAAAGCAAATAGCCAGAGATGTTGAGCGGGTCAGGCATGACCTCTCCTCAAACCCGGAGAGATAATGGGCGGTTTGGTTGAAATATCGGCTGCGACCGGACTTTATGGAGTCATCGGTTCGCCGGTTGGGCATAGCCTATCTCCTCTTATGCAGACCAGCGCGCTGAAGGCGCTTGGTATTGACGCCTGCTACTTGGCGTTTGATGTAGGTCGGGACGCACTGGAAGATGCCTTGAAAGGCGCATATGCCTTGGGCGTAAAGGGGCTAAACGTCACGGTGCCTCACAAGGTTGCAGCTTTGGCCTTGTCCGTGGAGGCTGACGTGACAGCATCTGCGACTGGGGCTGCAAACACGCTCGTTCGCGCTGAGGGGGGCTGGCGCGCGCACAATACCGATGTCGAGGGTTTCTCCGGCGCAATAGTGCGGGAGCTGGACTTCGACCCTTCGGCGAGAGGTATTGTTTTTGGCGGCGGCGGCGCTGCCAGAGCCGCCGTGCTTGGTTACGCTTCACTAGGCGTTAAGGAAATATACGTTACCGGGAGAAATCCGGTTCGTCTTGAGGGGTTGGTTTCGGAGCTGTCCCCAACAGTGGGCAAGAGTTCCCTAACCATGATTCCCCTTGATGAGGTCCCGGCAAAGGCTAAGGCGGGTGACCTGATTGCCAGTGCAACGCCTCTGGGTTTATCCCCGGAAGGGAGGTGGCCTTGGGCGCTGGGGGACCTCGATGAGGGTGTCCTCCTCTACGATATGGCTTATCTGCCCGGGGGCAGTTCGCTTGAAAAAGAGGCGCTTGGGGCAGGTTTAAAGGTGGCTTCCGGGCTCTCCATGTTATTATTGCAGGGAGCTGCGGCGCTTTGGCTCTGGACGGGAGTTGAACCTCCTGTAAAAATTATGGAGCAGGCGCTCACCGAGGGGGAATAGCAGATCTAGTCTGCTCGTTTGGCGAGCAGTTTTTAAGGGTGCGAAATGTCTAAAAAACTTGGCGAATTTCTCGTTAGAGATAACATAATCACGCAGGAACAGTTAAAAAAGGTCCGCGAAGAGGTTGACAGGGGCACAAGCCGCTTCGGCGAGGCGCTTTTGAAATTGAACTTCGTCAAAGAGGACGATTTTGTCAAAATACTAAGCAAACAGTATGGCATTCCCCCGGTTGACCTCCAAAGCTACGATATAGATTCCGATGTAATACGCCTCGTCTCTGAAGAGCTGGTCCAAAAATACCACCTTATTCCCATAAATCGGGTTGGTTCCACCCTCATCGTGGCGGTGGAAGACCCCTCCGATATGTTCGCGATTGACGACATCAAATTTCTGACAGGCTATAACGTCGAGGTGGTTCTTGCCTCTCCCCATGCCATTAAGGGCGCTATAGATAAATATTACGACCAGTCCGCAACATTGATGGACGTAATGAGCGACTTCGAGGTTGAGGACTTCGAGGTGGTCGAGGATGTGGAAGACTTCGACGTCAGAGACCTTGAGAAGGCGGTGGATGACGCTCCGGTCGTAAAGCTCGTCAATCTGATACTGACCAGCGCGATTAAAAAGGGCGCAAGTGATATACACATTGAGCCTTACGAGAAGAACTTCAGAGTTAGGTACAGGGTGGACGGCGTCCTCTATGAAGAGATGCGCCCGCCAATGAGGCTCAAGAACGCCATTACAAGCCGTATCAAGATAATGAGCCAGCTTGATATAGCAGAGCGCAGATTGCCGCAGGATGGCCGCATCAAGCTGAAGTTGGGGCGCGATCAGGATATGGACTACCGCGTATCGGTGCTCCCGACCCTCTTCGGGGAGAAGATAGTTCTGCGCCTCCTCGACAAATCGAACCTCCAGCTGGATATGACCAAGCTGGGCTTTGAGGAGGGCGCCCTTAAGGATTTCAAGGACGCAATCTATAAGCCCTACGGCATGGTGCTTGTCACTGGGCCCACCGGGTCGGGCAAGACCACAACGCTTTATTCCGCCCTCTCGGAGCTGAACACCCTTGAGACCAATATTTCAACAGCAGAGGATCCGGTTGAGTTCAACCTGATGGGAATAAATCAGGTCCAGATGCACGATGAGATAGGCCTCAATTTTGCCGCCGCGCTGAGAAGTTTTCTACGTCAGGATCCGGATATAATCATGGTTGGCGAGATTCGTGACTTCGAGACGGCCGAGATCGGCATCAAGGCGGCGCTCACCGGTCACCTGGTGCTCTCCACCCTCCATACGAACGACGCTCCCTCGACGATTAACCGGCTCCTCAACATGGGCGTAGAACCCTTTCTTGTGGCTTCAGCAACAAATCTGGTCCTGGCTCAGCGTTTGGCGCGCCGCATTTGTGGCGAGTGCAGGGTGCAGGTGGATGTGCCGTTGCAGGCGCTGGTGGATATTGGCGTGGACCCCGAGCGCGCAGCCGAAATGAAGTGTTACAAGGGTGAGGGGTGCGGCACTTGCAACGGTACGGGGTACAAGGGCCGTGTCGCGCTTTACGAAGTTATGCCGATTAACGATGAGGTCAGAGAGCTCATCTTAAATGGCGGCTCCGCAATGGAGATCAAGGAAGCTGCAATCCGCGGCGGCATGAATTCGCTAAGAATGAGCGGTATAAACAAGATCGAAGAGGGCGTTACGACGATCGAGGAGATTGTGCGTACCACCGCGCCTGATTGATTAGCGGCTAAGCGCATAAAGGAGTGTGAAAGTGGCGAACCTGCACCAGCTACTGAAAACGATGGTCGATAAGGGGGCTTCAGACCTCCACATCACCGCCGGTACACCGCCCCAGGTACGTATCGATGGCATTTTGGTGCCCCTTGAAGGGATGGCCCCGCTTACGCCGCCGGAGACAAAGGTACTCTGCTACTCGGTGCTCACCGATGCTCAAAAGCATCGTTTCGAGGAGGAGAGCGAGCTTGACCTCAGCTTCGGCGTCAAAAATCTCTCACGCTTTCGTGCCAACATCTTCGTCCAACGCGGCGCTGTTGCGGGTGCTTTCAGGACAATTCCTTTTAAAATTCTCACATTCGACGAACTTGGACTACCTGCGGTCGTTGATGATATTTCGAAGCGCCCCAGGGGGCTTATCCTGGTGACCGGGCCTACCGGTTCGGGTAAATCCACAACCCTGGCCTCAATGATAGACAAGATAAACTCCACGAGACATGAACACATAATAACCATTGAGGACCCGATAGAGTATCTTCACCCCCATAAGAAGTGCCTGATTAATCAGCGTGAGGTTCGCGCAGACACGGAGAGCTTCCACACCGCGCTGCGCTACATCCTACGTCAGGACCCTGACATTGTCCTCATTGGCGAGATGCGTGACCTTGAGACCATTGAGGCCGCGCTGACGGTCGCCGAGACCGGCCACCTTTGCTTGGCTACCCTCCACACGAATGGCGCTGTCCAGACTATCAACCGAATAGTCGATGTCTTTCCTGCGCACCAGCAGGCGCAGATCCGGGCGCAGCTTTCATTCGTCCTTGAGGGTATTTTAAGTCAGATCCTCCTGCCGCGCGCCAGCGGTAAGGGGCGGGTTTTGGCTTGTGAGGTCATGGTGCCCAACTCGGCGGTAAGGAACCTCATCCGTGAGGACAAGGTTCACCAGATATATTCGCAGATGCAGATGGGGCAGGATAAGTTCAAAATGCAGACTATGAATCAGCACCTCTATCATCTGGTCAGCAGGAAAGAGATCGACCTGGAACTGGCTATGCTAAGGAGCCAGGACCCCGAGGAGCTTCGGCAGATGTTCAACACCGGCACCCCCGATGTTATTCAGCAGCGCATCGTCGGCATTGGCAACAGAAATTGATATGAACTTGAGCCACAAGGAAGACGCAGGAGAATCAGATGCCTAAATTCAAATGGGAAGGCAGAAATAAGCAAGGCACTGTCCAATCCGGTGTTTTAGAGGCCGTAAATGAAAATGTAGCGAGGGCCAGCCTGGGTGCTCAGGGGATCAAGATAAATAAGATCTCAAAGTCTCTTGGCGATATCGAGATAAGCATTCCAGGTCTTAAGCAGAAGATAAAGTCCGCAGACCTCGTCATCTTCACGAAGCAGTTCGCGACGATGATCGACGCGGGCCTGCCCCTGGTGCAATGCCTTGATATCCTCTCAACTCAGCAGCCCAACCTTACTTTCAAAAAGGTGCTGGTAAAGGTCAAGGAGGATGTAGAGTCCGGGTCTACATTTGCCGAAGCCTTGGGTAAACACCCTATGGTATTCGATAGGCTATATGTGAATCTGGTGGCGGCAGGCGAAGTTGGCGGTATCCTCGACACCATTATGAACAGGCTGGCGGCTTACATTGAAAAGGCCATGAACCTTAAAAAGAAGGTCAAAGGCGCAATGGTCTATCCGGCATCTGTTCTCGGGGTCGCCATTATCGTCGGGGCGGTCATCCTGATATGGGTCATACCGGTATTCCAGAAATTGTTTGCATCAGGAGGCAAGGCACTCCCCGCCCCGACACAGTTCGTAATAAATTTGAGCGAGTTCGTTCAGAGTTACTTCCTGCTTATACTGGTCGTATTGGTAGCCTTTATTATGATCATAAAACGGGTATACAGAACTGAAAAAGGCCGTGCCGCTTTTGACCGGGCTTTTATAAGGATGCCCATTGTCGGGCCCCTCATACGTAAAGTCTCGGTGGCAAAATTCACCCGCACCCTTGGGACCCTAATTTCCTCAGGCGTTCCAATCCTTGAAGGTCTTGACGTCGTCGCTAAAACGGCTGGCAACGTAGTCGTCGAGAGGGCGATCATGATGACCAGGGAATCCATCTCAGAGGGCCGAACTATTGCAGAACCCCTTGAGGAGACAAAGGTCTTTCCTCCAATGGTGGTGCAGATGATCTCCGTTGGTGAAGCAACCGGCGCGCTCGACCAGATGTTATCCAAAATCGCTGATTTTTACGACACCGAGGTTGACGAGGCCGTGGCAGCTTTGACTTCGGCGATTGAGCCTCTTCTAATGGTTTTCCTGGGTGGCACTATCGGCGGCCTCATAATCGCCATGTATCTACCTGTCTTCACGATGGCGGGTGCAGTAGCCGGTTAATTGATGGCCCTAAGCGCTAACCGCGGCGGTAATAATGCAGAGAGGATAGGTGGTTATCTTCTAGGGCGGGCCGCAATCCTTATAGCGCTGATACCGGTTGCCGCTTCACTTGGCAGCGATATCGGGGGGGGTGCGTTGCACCCCTCCATCCTCGGCTTCATAATAATAACCATCCTCTCTTTTGGCGTTACGCTTATTACGTCGACCCTTGTCCTTAAGAAGAAGGCAGGTGAAGGGCTTTTAAAGGCTCAGCCCGTATGGGACGTATTATGCGCGACAGTGCTTATATTCCTGACTGGTGGATATTTTTCTCCGCTAATACTCATCTACCTCTTTACGATAATAGGCGCCGCAATGCTCTTCTTCAGGAAGGGCGCTTTTGTTACGGCTACCTGGGCGAGCTTTGCTTATTTGTCGGTAGTGCTCTTGCAGTTTTACGGGTATATGAATCCGATATCGCCATTCGAGGTGGGGACCATCTCGGGGATATCGCTGCCTTTCAAGATAGCTCTCAACGTAGCGGCATTTTACAGCACCGCTATGTTGGCTGGTTACCTCGCGGAGGAACTTAGGCGTACAACTACCGCGCTTAGCGAAGCGCGTGGGGAGATTGTGGACCTTGAGAGGCTCCAGACGGGTATCGTAAAATCACTCGCAAGCGGCCTTATTACCTTTGACCTTTCCGGAAATATAACTTTCATAAATGATAACGGCAGGAAGCTCCTATCAACCGCGTCAGTAAAATCAGATGATGCCCCCTCGATAATGGGCCTTTTCAACCTGGATCTGGAGGGAAGGGGAGAGGCTGAAGCTGAAACGGGCTCCGTAACATTCGGGTACAACGTAGTGCCGCTTATGAATGAGGATGGAGAAGCTTCAGGCAAAATAGTCAACTTCCAGGACCTAACGGAGCTACGCAAGCTCTCCGACAGGCTTAAGCAGGCAGACAGGCTTGCCGCGATTGGCAGGCTCGCGGCGGGGCTTGCGCATGAGGTTCGAAATCCTTTGGCAAGCCTCTCGGGCTCCGTTGAATTAATTAGCGGAACACTCAGCCCGGATAGTGAAAAAGAGCTAAAGCTCTTGAACATAGTTAAGAGGGAGACTGAAAGGTTAAACAACCTTGTGACAGGTTTTTTGCTCTATGCGCGGCCAGGCAGCGTCACGAGGACTCTCTTCGACTTCTCACTTCTGGTAGACGAGATATCGTTATTTTTAGGTCAGGGCGAGGGGCGGGGAGTGCTAACCCTCCTTAACAAACTCCCGAAAGGTACGATAATAAGGGCCGACCGTGAAAAAATGGAACAGGTACTCCTGAACCTTTTTAAAAACTCATTGGCGGCATCACCTGGGGGGGTGGAAGTCGTAGTTGATGGGTCCTTTATAGCGTCGACTTTCGAATTTACAGTTTCAGACAATGGCCCCGGAGTTGCCGAGGAACTTAAGAATAAACTTTTTGAGCCATTTGTCAGCGGTTCCTCCTCCGGCTCCGGCCTGGGCCTTGCGCTAGTCCATAGGATTGCTCAAAATCACGGGGGTGGTGTAATCTTTGAGGACGCCCCCGGTGGCGGGGCGCTTTTTCGCGTGACCCTGGAGAACAGGGATGATTGAACGAATACTTGTAGTAGATGACGAAGAGTCAATGTGCGAGTTCCTTGGAATCCTCCTGGAGGGGGAGGGTTACGAGGTGACCACCTGCGGCAACGTAGCTGCCGCTTTTGAACGAATAGATTCAGATATTTATGACGTGTTGATAACTGACTTGAATTTGCCTGACGGCAACGGCATGGAGATCGTCGAGAGGGTAAAAAACAAGCACCCCGATACGCAAGTGATTGTCATTACAGCATTCGCAACACCGGAGACTGCGGTTGAGGCGATGAAATTAGGCGCTTACGATTACATCACCAAGCCGTTTCAGGTAGAGCAGATTCGCATAACTATCAGAAAAGCGCTAGAGCGAGGGGCGCTTACCCGAGAGAATCGCGAGCTTCGGCGAAAAATTGCCGAGGTCGTAGGCAAGGGTGATTTTATAGCCCGTTCGCAAAGTGCGCTGGATATGTTGCAGCTCGCGGAGAGAATAGCCCCGACGGGAGTTACCGTCCTAATCCTTGGCGACAGCGGGACGGGTAAGGAGCTTGTTGCAAAGCGCATACATGACCTTTCGGGGCGAAAGGGTAACTTCGTAGTCCTCAACTGCTCCGCTATACCGGAGGGCCTCCTCGAAAGCGAGCTGTTCGGGCACATCAAGGGCAGCTTCACCGGCGCGACTTCAGACAAGCCAGGGTTGTTTGAAGAGGCGGCGGGAGGCACACTGTTTCTCGATGAAATTGGCGAGTTGCCCCTGCTTTTGCAGCCAAAACTGCTCAGGGTGCTGCAATCGGGCAAGATAAAGCGTGTAGGTGGAAACAAAGAGGTAGAGGTGGACGTGCGCATAGTCTCCGCAACCAACAGGGACCTTGCAGAGGAGGTTTCCGCGGGGACATTTCGTGAAGACCTTTACTACCGCTTAAACGTAGTTACGGTAAAGCTGCCTTCGCTCAAAGAGCGGAAAAACGATATCCCGCTCCTTGCGCAGCATTTTTTTGAAAAATATAGAAAAGCATTTGGGCGAAATCTGGCAGGCATAGAGCCCGAGGTTTTTACCCTGCTTGAGGGGTACTACTTCCCAGGTAACGTGCGAGAGCTTGAAAATCTGGTCGAAAGGGCGGTTGCCCTTGAAACAGAGGAATACCTGACCGCAAAGAGTTTCCCCCCTTACCTTTCCGAAAAGCGTGAAGGGATGGGGCTAAAGGACGAGTCGCTTCCCGACGAGGGAATTGATTTAGAGGTATATCTGACAGGCAAAGAGATTTCCTTTATCCGCCAAGCGCTTAAAAAGTCGGGGGGCAATAAAACTGAGGCGGCAAAGCTGCTGGGCCTATCCTTCCGCTCATTCAGATACCGCCTTGAGAAGCTCGGAGTCTCCTGACAGGTTCACTAACTTCCGGAGTTATTACATATATATGGCTAAAAGTGTGATGATACAGGGTACTGGTTCTGATGTGGGTAAGTCCATCATTGTAGCCGGTCTTTGCAGGATATTAAATCAGGATGGCGTAAGGGTCGCGCCCTTTAAGCCGCAAAACATGGCCCTCAATTCATTTATAACCGCAGAGGGTTGTGAGATGGGGCGGGCGCAGGTTGTCCAGGCAGAAGCCGCGAGAATAGCCCCCCATGTGGATATGAATCCGGTCCTTTTGAAACCCACAACCGACATAGGCGCGCAGGTCATTTTGCAGGGCAAGGTTCACTCCAATATGAAGGCAACGGAGTACCATGCCTTCAAAAAGATTGCGCGAGATACCGTGTTCGATAGTTGGCAGAAGTTGAACGAGCGCTACGATGTTATTCTTGTTGAGGGGGCGGGAAGCCCAGCCGAGATAAATCTGCGTGAGGGCGACGTTGCTAATATGGGGTTTGCGCTGGAAGCGAAGGTGCCGGTTATCCTCGTCGGTGACATCAACAAGGGTGGAGTGTTCGCCTCTCTTGTTGGAACTCTGGAGCTAATCGCGCGGGAGGAGGCCGCCCTTATAAAGGGTTTTATCATCAATAAATTCCGTGGAGACCCCACTCTTTTGGACCCCGCATACCGCGAGATAACAGCGCGTACGGCCAAGCCCTTCCTAGGAACGGTGGGGTGGCTGCATGATATATTCATTCAGGAGGAGGATGGACTCCACCTTGATGCGATTAGAAGCGTTGGCGGAGCATCAAGCGTGCGCGTAGCTGTCGTAGTAGCCAAGCGTATGTCCAATTTTACCGACTTCGACCCATTCCTATCCGAGCCGGGTGTTCGTCTAGATTTCGTCAGACCGGGTGAGACCCTTGGCAAGGCGGATATAGTTATAATCCCCGGCTCCAAAAACACCATCGACGATATGCTGACCCTTCGCGATGCCGGGCTGGCGGCGGAGGTATTGGAGAATCACCGGAGGGGGGCAACGGTTGTAGGCATCTGCGGTGGTTACCAGATGCTCGGCAAGAAACTCCTCGACCCCGACGGAGTAGAGGGAAACGTTCCCCAGGCTGAGGGGCTGGGCCTCATAGATGCCGTAACGGTGATGGAGAGCGAAAGGTCACCTCACAATCGGAGGCCGTCGTCCGTGGCGGCGCGATTGAGTGGTATGGCGACAGAGGCATTCTGGAGGGGTACGAGATACACATGGGTCGAACGACCCTTGGCGAAGGAGTCACCCCGCTATTGGAGCTCAGGAGAAAGGGCAGCGGCGAGTGGCATAAGGATGGCGCTGTTTCTTCCGATGGCAGGGTGTTTGGCACCTATCTGCACGGTATCTTTGACAACGACGATTTCCGCTCCTCTCTACTGGCGCTTCACCGTGGTGAGGAGGTGAGCGCGGTCTCCTTCAAGGCGAAGAAGGAGGAGGGGTATGAGAAGCTGGCCGCATACCTGCGCGAGGTCCTTGATATGGAGGCAATCAAAGGGATAATAGATGCGGGGGCTTAACCGTATGGGGATGATATCTCTGGCTGCGCCCGCTCAACCCTGATGGCGGCCTCACCCTCCAGGGGACATTTGTTCTCACAAATACCGCAACCGTTGCACCTTTCTGCTACAACCCGCGGCTGCTTAACCGTAACGACATCCCCCTCTTTTCGGGTAACCTCCCTTACGTCAAACTCTATGGCCTTGGGAGAGATGGGGCAGTGCTCCTCACAGACAATACAGGGTGTACCGTCCCTTAAAGGCAGGCATCGATTTTTATCCAGCACCGCATTGCCGATAACCCATGCCTCCTTTTCCCCCTCTCGCAGGTACTCTATGGCCCCGGTCGGACATACCTGACCGCAGAGGCGGCAATGGTATTCACAGTAACCCAGCCGTGGAACAAGCCTAGGCGACCAGAGCCCCCCCAGGCCAGCTTCGCCAAAGGTTGGGTGGATGCCGTTTCTCGGGCAAACGCGCATGCACGCTCCGCACCTTATGCAGAGCTTGTTGAAGCGCTCCTCGTCAACCCCCCCGGGGGGCCTCAAAAAGCGGGTGCCGCGTCTATTTGCCGTTGCGCTCGTGCCGGTGAATAGCGCTGCGCCTCCACCGATGACAAGCGAGGCCAATAGACCACGTCTAACACGTTGTTCGGGAAGAGAGAGAGAGAGAGGCGCCAGCCGTGCGCTCATCCCGTTGACCCCCTTGTCGCATAGCTCGCCGCACTCCATGCATTGAATGCAGAGCGCCTTGTCGGCAGGGGTGACCTCCGCCGCACCGGTGGGGCAGCGGGCCGCGCAGCCCCTGCACTCCTTGCAGCCTTTAAGCCGAGCCCGCTCAAAGGGGGAGAGCTTTGATATTATACCCAGAAGCCCTCCTAGCGGGCAGAGGTACGCGCACCAGAATCTTGGCGATATCAGCTCAAGAAGTATTATCGCTATAAAGATCGCCGCCGTCGCCCCGGCTAAAAGGAAAAGCGGCGTTTTAAGTAGCAGTACGTGCTCACTCATAAACTCGAAAACTGTTTCGGAGAGCGGCACGGAGGCGTTCATCCCGGCTCCGAGAATCGATTTTGTTAAGGAGTCAAAGGCGGGAAATACCGATACCGTCAATGAGCGCAGAAAAATCGAAAGCGGGTCCAGAAAGGCCAGCAGGGGCAGGCCCGCCGCGGTTGCAGCGAGGAGCGCGGCGAAGATAACTGTCTGGCTATACCTTGGGGGTTTAATGCTGCGATAGCCTCGCCGTTTTTTTACCCCTCTTCTTAAGAGATTGCCGAAGATATCGAGGCTGGTACCCATCGGGCAGAGCCAGCCGCAAAAAAAACGACCAAGCAGCAGCGTGGCAGCGGCCATCGCGAGCCCGCCCAAGAGGAGGGCAGCCGAGGGAGATCCTCCCGCTATTATGGTGTTTAAGAGCGCCAGCGGGTCCAACTTGAAGACGAGGTGCACGGGCCAGGTGATTTCATCCTGCCCGTGATACGCAGTCCTCGCATAGAGGGCTAAAAAACCCGCCAAAGTAAGATACTGCACGGCCTTTCTGCTATTTAAACGCGTCCTCAAAGTATTTTAACCTTCGAAAGGTCGGCGATGCCGAGGCCACGCTCATGCGCGCGCTTAATGTGTGGAATTGAAAAGGGGTCTACCCCGAACATTGTAGCTCCCCATGCGTCTGCGGTAACCACGTCGCGGGAGGCGCCCACTTTGCCTACCTTCTTGACATTGCCGGTGCCTCCCCCCTGCGGTCCGCCGGCGAGGAGTACGCGGGTGGCGTCCACCACTGTAAGGTGCGATTTTACCGCAAGGCTAAGGTCCACGAGGCCATCGGTCAGATCTCGATGAAGCCTTCCCCGGTTGCCTCCCATGACGCCCATGAGGTTTTTCATGCCTATGGTGATCTCGCTCATGCCGTGGTGTTTGACGACCGGGGCATTTATCAGTACGTCCGCCTCAAGCGCAGGCCGGTAGAGGGGCCATTTGGTCAGCGATATGCCATCCCTTATCTCGACTACCTCATAGCGCAGCTCGTCCACATGGGTTATCTTTGCCCTCGAATCGTCGATGGAATCAATCGCGTCCTCTATGCCGCTGCGTTTATAGCAGCGCCTCGGATCGTTGCAGGTGCGGTCGAAGACGCGGACCTCGGCGGCCCCCGCATCAAGGGCCATCATGACAAGTTCGCGCACAACCTCAGGGTGGGTGTTCGCCCCCTCTTCAGGAGTTCTATCCCAACCTATGTTGGGCTTTACCACAACAGAGTCGCCATCTTTGACAAAGGCCCCCATGCCGCCCAGCTTTCGAAGCGCTTCGCGCGTAAGCTCTGCCGGACTTCCCTCAGCCGCAACCGCCAAAGGATAGGGAGTAGTTTCCGCTTCAGCCTTAGAGAGGTCCAAAAGAGGCAAAGCGCCTGTGGCGGAGACCACAAAGCCGGCTTTGGCGAGTTTCTTTAAAAAATCGCGTCTCTTCATCTTATGTCCCTATCGGTGGCCCTTTTCCAATCAGCGTCTTCATGAGGAATGGCGAATGGGGTCGGTATCATCGGCATTATCTCAAGGGTTGGGGTTATTAACGCTTTGCCAAGTGTGCTATCCATCTCACCATCCAGGATCCGCTCTTTTACCTCACCTGTCGGCGCGCCCCACCAGTTGCCGCCGAGGGCTATGTCGCTTCGCTGCTCCCAACCCATCTTCACCGGCGTGTCGTTGGCGGAAAAATCATTCCCTTTAAAGATGGAAGCTCCCCCGCACTCCGTAACGGCAAAAATACCAACCTCGTTATGTGTCACGCGGTTTCCCGAGATAAGAGCAGGGTGCCCTCGCTCTTCAAAGCGAATTCCATGCCGGTTTTGCATGCTTATGCTTCCCTCAACGGTAAGGTCCGCCGTTGAAAAGCGTACACCGTCAATGTTGTGGCGGAAATCGCAATTTTTTATCGAGGCTTTCGAATAATGTACCTGAATACCGCTGAAAGCATTGCTCACACGTACGTTTGAGAGGCTGGCGCCTTTAGCGAAGTTTATATGGAGATATTTCCAGTCGCCGGGGGTGGGCTCCGCCTCCGCTGAGGCCAACAGTATAGGCTCTTGAGCTGTGCCCTCGGCTATTAATTCGCCCTCTACTGTGATCTCCGCATCGCCGATTCCATCTCCGTCCCAGTCCACTCTCTTGAAGAGCACTTTGGTGCCGGGTGCTATCCTGAGGGCACCCCTTCGCCCCACTATAATAATCCTATCGACCTCCACGCGCCCCTCCCAGGTTACATCCCCTGAGATCAGCTCCGAGGGCATGTCATGCAGATCGCCCTTCAGCTCAGATGAGGAGCAGCCCACGAGCGTAAATATTAGTAGCGCTGAAAGTAGGCGTAGCATCAGGGTAGAACTTCCTCCGCAATTATCTTTACGCCCTCAAGAACCTCGCCCTTCTGAACCTTTATGCCGTGGTCGGCTGCGCCATCGTAAAGGCCGAAGAGTTCGCCGGGCGTTGGCGAGTACCCAAGTTTTTGACGCGCGCCAAGGTAGAAAAGGCCACCTTCGCCCAAAGGCAGGACGAATTCCCCGTCAGCTCCCGTGGGCTCCGTGATGAAATCCGGCATCTGGTGGCCGATTATGCGCGACCTGTAAGCGAAGACGTAAAGCCCCGCCAAAGGCGCGCCGCCAGCGTCCACGACGCGGCCCCGGATAGCGGTGCCGCTGCGGCTGAGGTCAAGGGCATGGGGCGCGCGGGTCTTTTCCTTTTCGGCGAGGTGAACGGTAATGGAGGAGTCGGACTCGGGTTTTACGGTGATAGGGTTGGCTGAAGCGACGCCGAAGAGGTCGCCTGCGGCTATCGGCCCAATGCTCCTCCCCTCTCTTTTTCTCACCGCAAGGAAGTATTCTCCGTCGGGAATGTCATCGATATAAAAGCGCCCGTCAGCGCCGGTGGGAAAGGAATGGCGAAAGCCCGGTCCCTTTAGCGACTCTCTCTCGTCAAGATATATATTTGCGGTTGCCCCGCTTATCGGTTCGCCCTCAAAGAGGGCAATCCCTGAGATCGCGCCAAAGCCTGGGGTGGAAGGCTCGTAGGGCGTATAGATTACCCCCTCGCGGGGCGCGAGCTTTAGCCATACCCACTCCTCCCCGCCGGGGGGGAGAAAGAGATGGGTCGCTCCCCAAACCGTAACGAACTGCTCGCCTCCGGCGCTACTTGCGCTCACCTCAAACTCGCCAGAGGGGAGAGGGGGGAAGGAGTAAATGCCATCGGCGCCGGAGATGGCGGTAAAGGTCTCTCCATCGGTGGCCTTCGCGGCCACTGCGGCGCCCGCCACCGGTTTTTCGCCCGACATGACCCGGCCCTTTATTATTCCCTGCGGGGCGGCGCAACCTGCGATAAACGCAAATGACAGGGTGATAAGAAGTAAGCGTCTCACTTTTGAACCTCGAAAATGATGGTATCTTGCCCCTCTTCCCTCACAGCGTCTGCAAAAGCTTCACCCTCAGCCAAAGGCCCTCCCAGCGAGCTTCTTGCCCTTAGATAAGAGCCCTTGGGTGGAATATTGATGAACGCTTCCCCGCTAGCATCGGTCGGCCCCCCAGTCGCGGCAGGTGGGCCGGAGCGGGCCGAAGAGGTGTAGGCGAGGACGTAGTGGTTAGCGAGGGGGTTTCCTTTTCCATCCAGAACGCGCACCTTGACGCCTTTGTAGGAGTTGTCCTCCACTTCGGGCTGGCTTAGGCG
>PKTU01000062.1 GCA_002869005.1 Deltaproteobacteria bacterium | reverse complement strand
CTTACCCTCTCAGACAAAGGGTCGAGAGGCGAGAGGGAAGATCTCTCCGGGCAGGTCATAAGGGAGCTCCTCTCAGGGGGCCCCTATGCGGTTGAGCTCTATGCGGTAATCCCGGATGAAGCGGATATTATCGAAGGCAAGCTGCTTGAGTGGATTGACGGGGAGGGCGCCAACCTGATCCTTACCACCGGCGGTACGGGGCTCTCTCCAAGAGATGTGACGCCGGAAGCTACTAAGCGGGTGATTTCATTCGAGGTGCCGGGTCTCGCCGAGGCAATGCGCGCTGAAAGCCTAAAAAAGACCCCGCACGCGATGATCTCAAGGAGCGTCGCCGGGGTCCGTGGAAGCTGCCTTATAGTCAACCTACCCGGTAGCCCTAAGGGGGTGCGAGAGAATCTGGAGGTTATCCTGCCTGCTTTACCCCACGCCCTCGCCAAACTCTGCGGAGACCCCTCTGATTGCGCAAGATAGCAATTCCGTCAACCCTCCAGGAGCGACCCTCCCGAGAGGACTCCATCCTCCTCGGCCAGCCTCAATAGCTCGCGGGCCCGTTTGGCCGACTCCGGGTAAGTTAAAAGTATACGGTCGGCAAGACCCGTAACCACACTCACGGGATAGGGAGAGGCGCCGGCCTCTTTTATACGGGCGAAGACCCCGTTAGATTCAAGCACGCCCTTTGCGACCTCTATGGCGAATAGATCTCCTGTCGCGTATACGCCCTCAAGTGTCTCGAACACTTTTCACCTGAAACGCTACGGGAAGATGACAGGGACCTTAAGCCCCTTGTCCTGCGGCCAACCCATCATCTTGTTCATATTTTGAACCGCTTGAGAGCTTGCGCCTTTAGCCAGGTTGTCGATGACTGATAGGAGTATCAGGTGCCCGGTGGCGGGGTTCTCCCTGACGGCAATCATGCACCTGTTGGTCCCCTTTACAAAGGCGGTGTCCGGCAGCGTATCCCCCGACATGACCTCTACGAAGGGGGTGCCGCTGTAAAAATCACGCCACAATCCCTCGACCATCGCCCTCTCTACACCCTCTGCCGGTACGGCATAGATGGTGGCGAGCATCCCCCGTGACATCGGCACAAGGTGCGGCGTGAAGACCACCTTGACCGGACCTCCAGCCGCCCTTGACAGGTGCTCCTCAATCTCCGGTGTGTGACGGTGAGTCGCGACTTTGTAAGCCTTGATCGACTCGTTAGCCTCGCAAAAGTGAGTTGTCTGGTTAGCGCCCCTGCCCGCGCCGGAGACGCCGGACTTTGCATCGATTATGATCCCCTTGGGGGATATAAGCCCCTCTTTCAGCAGAGGGTAGAGCGGTATTATCGAGCAGGTCGGGTAGCAACCTGGATTCGCGACGATCTTTGCGTCTTTCACCTCCTCGCCATAAAGCTCGGTGAGGCCGTAGACCGCCTCTTGGAATAGCTCTGGGTGAGGGTGGGGTTCGTAATGCTCCTCGTAGACCGTAACATCTGAAAAGCGAAAATCCGCGGAGAGATCGATGACCCTTTTGCCGCGCGCGACCAGCTTGGCTACAATTCCCGCGCTGGCTTTGTGTGGAAGCGCCGTGAAGAATATATCCGCCTTGTCGAGGACGCCTTCGTCATTATGGTCCTCGAAGGTTAACCCGAGATGGCCGAGGCCGGGGTAGCATGCCGATAGGGGCTCACCTGCATACTGCCTTGACGTTATAAGGGTTATCTCGACCATCGGGTGGTGGTAGAGGAGCCTGATGAGCTCCGCCCCCGTGTAGCCGCTTGCTCCTATGATTGCAGTCTTTATCATCGCTCTTACGCCTTTGGTCGAGGGTAAAACAAGAAAAGGCCCCGCTTGGGGGCCTTTTGTAATCCATAAACAGCGTCGTAAGTATTAACGCTTGGAGAACTGGCAGCTCCTGCGAGCTTTGTGACGACCATATTTTTTGCGCTCAACGATACGCGCGTCGCGGGTCAAGAGGCCAGCTTTTTTAAGGGTGTCGCGGAGCTCGTCGCCCTCGGCCTCAACAAGCGCACGGGCGATACCGTGACGTATAGCCTCCGCCTGTCCGGTGGGGCCGCCGCCTTTTACGTTGACTTTTATGTCGTATTTTTCAAGGCGCTCTGTGAGGTTCAGGGGAACCACGACTGCACGCTGGTGTGCTTCACGGGGGAAGTGCTGCTCAAGAGTGCGGTCCTTGTTGATTGTGATTTTACCCTCGCCCTCGCTCATGTATACGCGGGCGATGGAGGTTTTTCTCTTACCGGTGGTCTGAATAACGCTCATCTTAATCCTCTACCCTTACATTTCCAGCGGGGTGGGCTGCTGTGCTTCGTGGGGATGCTCGGCG
>PKTU01000079.1 GCA_002869005.1 Deltaproteobacteria bacterium | reverse complement strand
TCCCTACGATATGCGGCTCCGCTTCGCGGTGGAGAGGGTGGTCAGGGAGAGTTATACCCTTGACGCGACCTCCTTTCAGATCTCAGTGGACCACGACTTCAGCAAGCGCCTCACGGGCACAATCCTCTACACCCTTGAGGATAACTCACTTATTGACGTGGACCCGGAAGCGGTGGTCTACTCCTTCGACGACGAGGCATATCTGCTCTCGGCGATTGGCCCCGTTCTCGTATATGACACCCGCGACGACCCCTTTAACCCGCGGAGGGGCTACCGCCTCTCAGGCGAAGCTCAGTGGGCGTTGGAGCAACTTGGCTCCGAGGTCTACTACTCGCGCTACGAGGGCTCGGCGAGCACATTTTTATCCCTGGACAGGGTTACGTTGGCGACCATGGTGCGCGCCGGCTTCTCCGACCCCATCGGCATTACGGAAGCGCTCCCGATCAACAAGCGCTTTTTCCTGGGCGGGCGCAACACCGTTCGCGGCTTCAAGTTCGAGTCGATAGGTCCCAAAGCAGAAGATGGCACGCCGCTTGGCGGCGACCTCATGGTAAACCTCAAGGCCGAGATACGTTTTCCTCTTTTCTCCTCCCTTGGCGGGGCTGTTTTTTGGGATGCCGGCCAGGTTTGGCTAAAGGACAAGGAGCAAGTTGACATCGTCGGCGACATAAGGCAGGCGGCGGGCTTCGGCTTCCGTTACAATACGCCGGTGGGGCCGCTGGCGCTCGATTTCGGTTTCAAATTGGATAAAAAATCCGGAGAATCCCCAAGCGAGTGGCACTTTACAATCGGAAGTGTTTTCTAAGGGTTTTAAATGGCTGAAAAAGAGGTCATCTTCTTCACTGGCGGCGCGCGCAGCGGTAAATCGGCTGCCGCTCAGCTTGAGGCGGAAGGGCTGGAGGGGCAGCTCGTCTACCTCGCCACCGCCGAGGTGCGCGATGACGAGATGGCCGACCGCGTCAAAAAGCACCAGCTCGTGAGGGGCGCTCGCTGGTCTACTCTGGAGGAGCCTTTGGACCTTGCCGGGGCGCTGAGAAGCATCGGAGAGGATAAGGGCGGAGTGCTTGTTGACTGCCTAACCCTCTGGACCTCAAACCTTTTGGAGAGGCACCATGGTGATGTAGATTCCATTTTGGCTATGGTAGACGAGTTTATAAGTGAGCTTCAAAAGCGGCGGCTTAACGTAGTGGTAGTTACCAACGAAACCGGCTCCGGTATAGTGCCGATTGAGCCGTTGGCCCGGTCATTCAGAGACCTTGCAGGAACCATAAACCAGCGGGTGGCGGCGGTGGCGGACAGAGCATATTTGGTCGTCTCCGGCCTTCCGCTTAGACTCGGCAAAAGTTAGGAAAAGGCTTTATGAAATACGGGGAAGTATCTGAAATAATAGAAAAAATAAATCCGCTGGATAAGGCTGCATACGCCGCCCCAACCGCTCGCATGGACGACCTCACGAAGCCTCCCGGTTCGCTTGGTAAGCTGGAGGATATAGCGATCAAGGTGGCCGCCATTCAAGGTGCGGAGAGGCCTCGCATAGGTAAAAAAAGAATCTATACCCTAGCGGGGGACCACGGAGTTACGGAGGAGGGGGTAAGCGCTTTCCCCAGCGAAGTGACTCCCCAGATGGTCATGAACTTTCTTGCCGGGGGAGCGGCTATAAATGTTCTCACCCGGCATGTGGGCTCTGAGATTCAGGTTGCGGATTTGGGAGTAGCCTACGATTTCGGAGATGTGCCAGGCCTCCTGCCCTTAAAGGTAGGGATGGGAACGGCCAACTTTACCAAGGGCCCGGCTATGAGCAGGGATGCTTGCCTTGAGGCGGTGAAGAGGGGCGCGAAGTTGGCAATGGACGCCGCTGAGGATGGAGTATCACTCCTTGGCGTGGGCGAGATGGGCATAGGCAACACAACCTCCGCGGCGGCGTTTCTCGCCCTCTATGGTGATTTGGACCCGGATGAGGCGGTTGGCCGGGGCACAGGGGTTGACGACCTGGGGCTCAAGCGCAAAGCGGACGCCATAAGGCGCGGAATAAAGGTAAACGAGCCAGACCTTAATGACCCCATCGACGTCCTGGCAAAACTGGGCGGCTACGAGATCGCCGGAATGACAGGCGTTTACCTCGGCGCCGCCGCCGCCGGAGTACCGATAGTTGCCGATGGTTTTATATCCACCTCCTCGGCGCTTATTGCGTCAAAGCTCGCCCCGGCGCTCGCGGATTACCTCTTTTTGAGCCACCTGTCATTGGAGCAGGGGCACCGGAAGATGATTGAGCTTACCGGCCTTACACCACTGCTCGAGCTCGACATGCGCCTTGGCGAAGGTACCGGCGCGGCGCTGGCCTTTTCGATCATCGAAGGCGCTACCAAGATACTCTCTGAGATGGCTACCTTCTCCGAGGCCGGCGTCACAAACAAGGAATGAGATGTTTAGAAATTTCGCCAATGCATTTTCATTTTTGACGATCATCCCGCTTTTCGAGGTGGGAGAGTTCGACGCTAAAGCGCTTGCCCGCTCCATGTCAGCGTTTCCCCTGGTAGGGTTGGTGCTTGGCGGACTCCTCGTAGCGGCTCACATAGTCGTCGGGGTACATCTGCCGCCGCTCCTTGAAGCGGTGCTGCTTGTGACGCTCCTATGGTACGCCACCGGCGGCTTTCACCTTGACGGTCTTGCGGACACGATGGACGGTATCTGGTCGGGGCGCGGCCGCGAGCGGGCCCTTGAGATAATGAAGGATTCGCGGGTGGGGGCGCACGGCGCCTCCTCTATGGTCCTCCTCATCCTAGCAAAGGTTGCGGCGATTGCGGTCCTTCCCGGCTATATGAAAGCCGCCGCGTTGATAGTGGCCCCAAGCCTGGGGCGTGGAGGGGTGGTTTTATTGGCGCATAAGTCCCTTTACGCGCGCCCGACGGAGGGGCTGGCCTCTCCCTATACCGAGCATCTAGATGCGAATACGGTCAACACAGCGCTGCTCATCTCGGGCGCGATTTCCCTCGTGGCGGGGTTGGGGGGCGTTCTCGCATTTTTAGGCGTTATGGGGTGGGCACTCTTCCTAAGAAAACGTTTTAACGCCAAAATGGGGGGCATCACCGGTGATATGTTGGGGTTTTGCGAGGAGACGGGAGAGGTGATCGCCCTCATCCTCATGGTGCTGGCGTCTTGATATGAACCGAAAAAACGACCCCACCCGACTTATAATTGTGCGCCACGGTGAGGTTGAGGCGGCGGGCGCGATGATTGGCTCCACGGACTCTCCGCTGACAAGCGAGGGGCGGGAGACCCTTAAGTGCGTATCGCGTCAACTCTCCAGCGAGCCGCTTGCAGCGATATTTTCCTCCGACCTATCCCGTTCAGTGGAGTCCGCCCGCATAGTCGCCGAGCCGCATGGTATGGAGGTCACCGTCGAACCATCATTTCGGGAGCTTGACATGGGGCGGTGGGACGGCATGGAGATCAAGACCCTCCTTGAGAGAGAGCGTGACCTCATGGAGGCGTGGTGGCGCGACTACGAGAACTTTAAAACTCCGGGGGGTGAATCACTCTCGGAGTTGAGAGCGCGGGTTATGGGGCTCCTTGGCGGGATAATCGAGCGCTATAGGGGCGAGAGCGTATGCGTCGTCGCCCACGGCGGAGTCAACCGGGTCATCCTCCTTGAGGCTATCGGCGCGCCCCTTAACCGCTTCCACTCACTGGGTCAGGAGTACGGCGCGGTAAACCGCATCGACTATTATCAGGACGGCAACGCAGTGGTGACCCTCCTTAACGGTCCACCTTGCCTATAAGCTATTCGCCCGCCTTTTTAGCCAGTCGCGCAAGCCTCTTTTCTATGGCCTCCCTGTCATCCGGGTGCCAGAACCCCAGCTCCAAAGCCTCTTTTGCTATCTCCGAGCCCGTGAGGTAATCCTGAGCCTTGTGCTCAAGCACCTTAAGCGCCTCAATGACGGGCCAGGGGTCGCAGCGGTCCTCCTCGCGCATCTTAGCGGTTACGTTCAACAGGGCATCAAACTCCTCCGCCCGTTTATAAACCATGGCAAGCTTCCGCAGGTGCTTTTTCTTCTCGTAGGAGTCGGTTGCCGCGTCCGCCGCACGAATTAGCTCCTCCCTTGTCACTGGCTCCGCCTTAATCCTTGGCGTCACCTCTCTCCCAACCTCGGCGGCAGCAGCGAGAAGCGCCCCAAGAGATAGGATATCAAGGGCGTTGTGGGTGAATACGGCAGGGAGCCGCCCCGCTTCGCCGGTCGCGAGGTAACGCGCGTACTCGGCGGGTATCTCCGCTCCCGGTATATCGCCTTCGCGGTGATAAGAGAGGACCTTCGCCTCCATCGCCTGTAATTTTCCGCTGCCCGCGCCGCGCTTCCATAGCCGCCTGGCAAGGGGCAAAAGGTCAAGGTGCGGCATGCTTTTAAAGGGCGAGGTGACGCCGTTTATCGTATATCTCCCTTCAAGGAGGGGCATGTCGAAGGTCTTGCCGTTGTAGGTGACGAGGTGCATTGCGCCCTCGCACTCGGAGTTCAAAGTTTCAAGGAGGGCGCCCTCATCGGGAGGGGCAGGCAAAAAGAGCTGCGCGACGCGAAAGCCGCCCTCGGGAACCCAGCGCCCGATGCCAACCATGAAGGCCATTGATTTCCTGGAAATACCGGTGGTTTCGGTATCGAGGAAAATTACCTTCTCAAGGTCGGGTAGGGGAGGTGCATTGGTGGGGAGCACGTTGCCAAGCCCCTCAAGGGAGGAGAAGCGGTCAAGGGGGACCTCACCGTGGATATGCGAGGCGGGAAAAAGCTCCTCGTGCAACAGCACCGCGCCGGAGGCGGTCTCGACCTTTCTGGCTGATATATTGCCTATGCTATCGCCCGCAGAGTAGGGGAGAGGTTCCTTTGGGGTCCTCTTTGACTCAGGTATTTTATTGCCCCTTACAACGCGCCCCTCTCCGAGGAGCGCATCAAGCTCTTTGCCAAGCTTGTCTAAAGCCATCTACTCCTCGTATGCGTCGGCTTTGGCCCGCCCTTTTTGTATGTCACGTCATTAGGGCGGTCCTGGAAGAGGATGGTGTCAAACTCTTCGGTGGAGGCATTAGCGAAAGCCTCCTCCGCTTCTCTTCGGCACCTCGGGCAGCCTCGGAGGGGCAGGGTGATGAGGTAGTCCTCGGAGTAGCCCGGCGCGCTTGTGGCGAGAAGGGTTACTCCGGGACAGTCACGGCAGATTCGCGTCTTTTCCCGCTGGTGCTCGGAGATGCCGGCTTCGTCGTGGAATAGATTCTTTGTGGTCTCGTGGTACTCCTTGTCGCCGAAACTTTCCTCGAACAAGTTCTCCCGGTTTTCATACCTGTAGAGCATCATCTCGCACAGCTCTTTTAGGAACTCATCGGTCTTCTTGGATTGTACCGACACTTCGGGTGAGTATAGCGGCTCGATTACATTGGAAGTGTCGAGCCCGGCCAGCGCAAGCAGGATGCCTGTGTTGACATAAGGTAGCGCCGATTGTACCGAATAACCGCCTTCAAGCACCGCAAGATGGGGTGAGAGGCGGCGGGTGAGCTCCGCGTACCCCTTCGCGGTCAGCGACATGTTGGTCAAGGGGTCCGAAAAGTGGTTGTCCTGCCCAGCCGAGTTGATGACCAGGTCGGGTTTGAAGTCTTCGAGGACTGGCAGCACGAAGTTGTCGATGACGTATAGATATCCCTTGTCGCCGGTTCCCGGAGGCATGGGGATGTTGAGGGTTGCGCCATAGCCGCCCGGACCGCCGAATTCGCTTGGAAAGCCGGTGCCCGGGTAGAGGGTGCGCCCATCTTGATGGAGTGAGATGAAGAGCGTATCGGGGTCGTTCCAGTAGACCTCCTGCGTGCCGTCGCCGTGGTGGCAGTCGGTGTCGATTATCGCCACGCGAAGAGGGCCGTACTGCTTCCTCAAATACTCCAGCATCACAGCTTCGATGTTGATTACGCAAAAGCCGCGGAGCCCTCTCACGACGCGGGTGGCGTGGTGCCCGGGGGGGCGTACGAGGGCGAAGCCGCGCTCAACCTCGCCCTTCATAACCGCCTCGCCGACGGCGATTGCTCCCCCCGCTGAGATGTAGTGGGAGGAGGTTACTACCTTTTCAGGGGAGGGCAGGCAAAGGTGCACCCGTTCGACGTCCTCGACGGTGGCGAGGGAGGGCGGATACTCGGTTATCCCCTCGACATCGAAGAGTCCCTCCTCGAAGATCTGATCGCGGGTGTAGAGCAGCCGCTCCTCGCGCTCCGGGTGGTTGGCGGATATGGCCCAGTCGAAGGCGGGGAAGAAGACCACCCCCGTCTTTACTCCGGCTTTTGGGAACTTCATTATCCGCTCTCCTTGATTTTGCAAAGTATCGACGGCCTCACTTGCGCCCTTATCCTGTGAAAGCTGCCGGTGCGCGCATAACCCTCGATGATGTTGAATGACTCGGACTCCAGGACCTCCGGCTGGTATCCCCTCATCGTCACGCCATGTGAGCGGGCGAGGGTTTCAAGCTCTTTTAAGGTCTCCTTTTCCAGGTTGCCCATTGAGTAGTTGCTCTTAACCTTTCGGTAAACTCCCGCCTCGGGGATCGAAAGGTCTCCCTTGGAGGTGTCCGCTGTGGCGTTTACCTCAAGGCTGACCCTGGAGACCGCCGCGCCGATTGCGTTAGCAACGTCCGAGTGGCGAGGCACCTCTACGGGTATGCCCAGCGCCTCCTCCACGTAGGGCACGAAGAGCCGCGCGGGGCCGCCGACAAGGAGCGCATGGGTAGGTGCGACCTTGTGACCGTGGAGGAGTTCGCGAATTGTATAGACAGGGCGGGAGTTGACCTCATTTACGAAGTTTTCCGTCTCCCTCGCTATGGTCTCGGCGAGCTTTGAGAGGACACGTTCCGAGGCTTCCTCTATGGTAAGTGAGAGTTCTTTTGCTATCGGCTCGAAAGCCTTCCTTGCGCGGTCTGCGTCACCCTTTGCGTAGCGGCCCAAAATAATAAGGGCGTCGGTGGGAGTGGGGAGGGGGCCGCCGAGCGCCGCCGCCTTTCCGCGCCGCTTGGGGCCTACTGTCAGGACACCATCGTCGACCTTGACCTCGCTGTCGCCGCCGACTGGTATCGAGCGGTTATAGAGTGAGCGTATTTGCGTTTTATAGCCGCTTATAGTCGCGCCGTGCTGCTCAAGGAGCGGTACGCCGTCGATGAGCATTGCGATGTCTGTGGTGGTGCCGCCGATATCCAGCGTCAAGAGCTCCCCCTCGAAGGAGCGCATCGCGTCGGCGCCCATGATTGAGGCCGCCGGGCCGGAGAGGGCGGTCTCGGCGCCATTTTCACGCGACTCCGCGAGGGCCGCGCCGCCATCCGCCTGTAGCAGGTACAGGGGTGCTTCGACGCCGTGCCCACGTACTGCGCGGGTGATTGCGGATATAAAGTTGGAGTGCCGCCGCCAGAGTGCCGCCGAGAGGTAAGCGGTGATGGCTCTCCGGGGGAAATTAAGCGCGCCGCTCAAGTTGTGAGAGAGCGATAGATAGTCGAAGCGGTCGGCGGCGATCTCTTTAACCGCGAGCTCGTGTGACGGGTTTCGCCCTGAGAATTTACCTGCAACCGCGACTACCGCGATCCCCTTGAGGAGGAAATTGTCCACGACGCGGGCAATCTCGCTCTTGTCCACGGGGACTATCTCCCGGCCCCGGTGGTCCATCGCCCCGCTTATCAGGTGACAATCGGGGGTGTCGGTGAGGAAGGAAGGGTTCATCCCCGGCCCTGCCATTAAAATGAGCCCTGGCGGCTCAAGGGTGCCTGTCGCGACGGCGTTGGTGACCAGGGTGGTCGAGAAGAGCACGCGTTTGACCTCTTTGGTCGGGACCTTCTCCAGTATGCCCTCCAGCGCCTCCATAGAGCAGGCGTAGAGGTCGAGTGACGTTTCAACCTTGACCTTCGCCGCCACGCTCCCGGTTGAGACGTCGACGGCAACCCCGTCGGTGTGGGTACCGCCGACATCTATTCCGATGTAGTAACCCATCTAAAGCTCCGATAAAAAATATCTAAGGGGTCATCCCCTAAGCCTCGCCAAACCCGTCGGGAGGTCAACCGCCCCGTGGGGGCATAGCTCCTGACAACAGTAACATCTAATGCATTTGGAGGAGTCGATAAAAACGCTCCCCTGAAGTTTAAGCGCCTCGCCGGGGCAAGCTTCTACGCACACTCCGCAGCCGACGCACCTGTTTTTATCAAAGCGGGGGAAGGGGTGAAGTATGCGCCTCAAAAGCGGCCTTACAGGCCCCGGAACAAATCTGAACTCCGCAGGGCTCCCCGGCGCCGGGGTGAAAGGGATAACCTCCGCGTCATCCCCGACGACCTCAATATCCTCAGGTTTTAACTCGCCGCGCTCAAGGGCCAGCTTAACGGTTGGTACACCCTCCGGGGTAAAGCCCGCGAGGCGCATAGCCTCATAGTCTAGGGCGTGGGTGTTAGCCGAAGCGATTATCAGTGACCGCTTTACCTCGTCGCCGCGGGAGGGCCCCGGCCCATCCATAGCCCTTACCCCATCCAGAATGGTAAGCGCCGGAGAGACTATCTCGTGTATATCCAGCAGCAGCGCCGCGAAACTCTCAGGGCTTTGCCCCGCCCGGAAGTGGTAGAGCGCCTTTCGCTTACCAGGCAGGCAGCCGTAGAGGTTCTTAACCCCAAGGGTGAGCCCCATCATCGTATGCGTCTTGAACTTGGGCAGGTTCCAGACGCGGTTCTCGCTAACCGCCGCCTCCGCCAACTCCAGCCCCTTGTATGTTTTGCCGGAGAAGTTCCCGACCCCGCTGGACCCCAACTCCACCAGCTCTACGCCGTAGGTTGAGCATATTTCGCTTAGCCCGGCTTTTTTAGCTACCCGTTCGAGTGAGCCGAGCCCAGGCGAGTCGCCCACCGTGACTTTTGCCCCAACATCAAGGGCGGCGCGTATGGCCCCCTCAAGGATCGCGGGGTGGGTCGTTACGTTTTCCTCGGGCTTATGCGCCGCAAGCAGGTTGGGTTTTATGAGGAGAGCTTCACCCCTTGACGCGAACTTTTCTGCGCCGCCAAGAAGTTGAAGGGCGTGCGCTACCCCCTCGACTGCTCTGGAGTAATCCTCACAATTAACGCGGACGACCCTCTTCAATCTTTGCTCCCCGGCGAACCGTAGCCCCCGATATCTTTAACCACCTTTTTATGCCATAGCTCCTGAAGAAGGCGGGTTAAGGGGCCTGGCACGCCGGTAGCTATCTCCTCCCCGTCAAGGGAGGTTAGAGGGGTGACCTCGATAATGGAGTTGGTCAAAAAAGCTTCATCCGCATTAAGGAGGGCGCTCTTGGTCTTAGCGACCTCGCAAACTTCGACAGACGCCTCTGCGGCGAGCTCAATTACAAGCTCCCGCGCGATACCCGGTAGCGCCCCCATCGAGAGTGAGGGCGTGTAAAGGGTCCGCTCTTTGACCCAGAATAAATTAGATGTGGCTGCCTCTGAAAGGTTTCCGCCGGTCGTCTCAATTATAGGGGTCTCACCAGCGGGCACGTCACGTAGCGCCAAAAGAGAGGGCAGGTAGTTTATGGTTTTATGGTTCTGGAGGGCCAGCCCTTCGGCGCGGAGCGGGTAGGGTAGGGTTCTTCCTGGGACCCCGTCATGCTGGGTGGCCTCCAGCCCCGGCGGAAGCGCCCTTGTTGTAACCAGCGTCGTCGGCTTTGCGGCGCTCTGGTCGGGGCGAAGCGGGGCAGCGGCGTTGCCGCGCGTTAGGGTTATCCGCGCTGCGCCGTCATGGTGACCATTAAGCCGCGATAGCTCCTCCGCGATGGTAAAGAGGTCGGGGTTTGGCTCGGGAAGGGAGAGGAACTTTGCCGAGCGTGTCATCCTCGACAGATGCCGCTCGGCGCCAAAGGCGCGCCCGCCGTAGAGGCGTATTGTCTCGAAGATACCGTCTCCATAGAGGAAGCCACGCTCGCTGACGGCGAGGGTCGCCTCTTCAAGTTCAAAGATCTCTCCGTCTAAGGCAATCTTCACCGCGCACCCCAAACCCGGCCCCTTCCAGTGACCGCTTTGATAAATGATTGGGCTTTGGTAATGGTCTCCTCGAACTCCTCTTCGGGGTCGGAGTCGATTACGATGCCGCCGCCTACCTGAAAATGTATTGTGTCATCCTTCATTATCGCTGTGCGTATGGCGATGTTGAGGTCTACCCGACCCGAGAAATCGATGTAGCCGATGGAGCCGCAGTAAACGCCCCTCGCGGTCGGCTCAAGCTCGTCGATGATGGAGAGCGCCCTTACCTTCGGCGCGCCCGTTATCGAGCCGCCGGGGAAGGAGTTTCTTATGCAGTCGACAAGGTCACGCGAGGGGTGAATCTTTCCCGCGACGGTGGAGACTATATGGTGGACGTTGGCGTAGGACTCAAGAACCGCAAGGTCTGGTACGTGGACGGAGTTGTAGCTTGAGACCCTGCCAAGGTCGTTTCTTTCAAGGTCCACGATCATTATATGCTCTGCGCTGTCCTTTATGCTCTCCTTAAGCTCTCTGGCGAGCAGCGCATCCTCCTCCGGGTCGCGGCCGCGGGGGCGAGTGCCCTTTATCGGCCGCGTCTCGATATAATCGCCGTCGATTAGGAGGTAACGCTCGGGCGAGTTGGAGAGCACCGCGAAACCGTCGGGGAAGAGGCAGGCGCCGAAGGGCGCGGGGCTTGCTTTTCTGAACTGCAAGTAGAGCTCAATGGGGTCCAGCTTATAACCCTTGATGGTGAAGCGCCGCGAGAGGTTGACCTGGTAGACTTCGCCCGCTGCTATATATTCACGGGCCCTCTCCACTGCTTCCCTGTATTCTTCCGGCGTTTCGTTGGCTATTAGCTCCTCCACCTTTATATCAAGCGGCTCGAAGGTGGGGGGCGTCTCCTCAGGGGGAGGGGAGAGCCAGTAATCAACCACCTCTTTTGGCGCACCCTCCTTAACCGCCAGTGATGCCTCGCCTGTGCGGTTGTCGAAGGCGAGGACGACGTCGTGGAAGGTGAAGAAGAGGTCTGGCATGTTTATATCGTCTACGGCGTGCTGCTCGATATTTTCTATCAAGGGAAAGAGGTCGTAGGCGAGGTAGCCAACCGCCCCCCCCGATGAGAGGGGAAAGTCACCGCGTTCCTCGACGCAGTATTTGCTGAAGAGATCCTTCATTAGGTCGAAGGGGTGTATCTGTTTTTTTTCACTTCTGCCTTCGCGCGGATAATCGATGCGGCAATCGCGCCCTTTGGCATGCACCACCAGAAAGGGGTCGGCTCCGACGAAGGAATGATTTGTATATTTATCCGGGCCCCCAGCCCCGTCCAGGAAGAAGGGGTATGGGCGCTTTGCCGCATGGCGGAAAGCCTTCGCGGCGCTCCATCCGCCCGGCAGTTTATGAATCGTCAAAAGGTGTCTCCATCATTTTTGTCAAAGGTGTAGCTTGAAACGAAGCGCGACCAGCCGAATTCCTCGCGGGTGCAGATTTCGTCGGGCGCGGTTGAGAGGGCGAACGCTGCAAAGGCGCTCTTGTCGCAGAGCTCTCCGGCTAGTTTGCCGGAGATGAGGTCGATTCGTGCGAACTCAACCTTGGGCGGCGCGAGCCAAGGTGGCGGAGTGCCGTCAAGCGCCGATGCGAACATTACGTCAACCCAAAGAGGCAGCGCCGCACGCGCGCCGGTCTCTCCCAGCCCAAGGGTGGAGTTGTCGTCGCGCCCCACCCACACCCCCAGCGCGACCTGGCTCGAAAATCCGAGAAAGGAGGCGTCCCGCTGGTCGTCGGTGGTGCCCGTTTTGCCCGCCACCTTGAAGGGGAGTGAGCGCGCCTGTTTACCGGTACCCTCCTCGACGACGGCGCGGAGCATGTCCGCCAGGATAAAGGCGTCTTTAGGCTCCATCACCCTCATCGGCGCTTGCGGCGCCTCCCAGAGGTTCTTCCCCTCCGGGCCGAATACCGCGCGAATGCGGTATGGAGTCGGACGCATTCCACCGGCGGGGAGGGTGGCATAAGCTGCGGTCAGCGACTCAAGGGTTGCGCCGCCGACCCCGAGGGCGGTGGCTAAACCTTCACCCATTGCATCTTCGAGCCCAAGGCGGCGGACGAAAGCCTCAACCTTGGGCAACCCGATCTCTTTTAAGAGCTTTATGGCGGGGATGTTGCGGGAGTGGGCAAGGGCTTTTCTCAAGGTTATCTTGCCCTCGAAGTCGCGCTCGTAGTTTTGGGGTTTCCAGGGCTCTTTAGGGGAGGAGCCGGGGTATGAGACGGGCGAGTCGAGGATCGTAGTAGCCTGGGTCATCCCTTCCTCGATGGCGGTTCCGTAGATAAAGGGCTTGAAGGTGGAGCCCATTTGCCTGCGCGCCTGTGTGACGCGGTCAAACTGGCTCTCCTTCCAGTCGGTGCCGCCTATGTGGGCGAGGACCGCGCCGCTACGGGGGTCGAGCGCTATTAACGCGCCCTGCACCGGGTCCGGTTTGACCTTGAAGTTGTGACGGCCCTCCACCAGCTTGACCTGTTTGGATAGGGCTTCCTCGGCGGTGCGCTGTAAGACAGGGTCGAGGGTCGTGTAGACTTTGAGCCCGCCGCGGTAAACCGCCTCCCAACCGAAAACCTCCACCAACTCCTTTCTTACCTCTTCTACGAAGTAGGGAGCTAGCTGCGGCGCCCGCTCCTCGCCCTTCACCGGAACGGGTATGTTGAAAGCCGCACTTGCATCCCCTTCCGTTACCCAGCCAAGGGCCAGCATGCGCCTTATTACGAGGTCTCTTCTGTCTTTGGCGAGGTCGGGGTTTCTGAAGGGGTTATAGCGTGAGGGAGCTTTGGGAAGCGCGGCGAGGAGGGCGCATTCCGCCAGATTGAGCTCGCTCACCTCTTTTCCGAAGTAGCCCTGAGAGGCCGCCGCGACTCCGTAGGTGCCGTTCCCAAAGGGTATCTGGTTGAGGTAGAGGGCAAGTATCTCCTCTTTGGTGTATAGTTTTTCAATTTCAAACGCGAGTATTGCTTCGCGCACCTTTCGCTTTATCGTCTTCTTGGGGGTAAGAAAAAGCACTTTAGCCAGCTGCTGGGTTATCGTAGAGCCGCCCTCCTTTGCCTCCCCTGAGAGTACATCGACGGCGAGCGCCTTTGCGATGCGCATGACGTTGATCCCAATGTGCTCGAAGTAGCGGTGATCCTCAATGGAGATAACGGCGTTGATGAGGTTCTGCGGCATCTCGCCAATCGGTACGGGGGTCCGCCGCTCGACCGCGAACTCTGTAAGGAGGGTGGAGTCGGCTGCGTAGATAGTGGTGGAGCTTGGCGGGCGGAAATCCTCAAGCGCCATTACCTCGGGGAGGCCGCGTGAGAGGACGGTGATTCCGCCCGCTATCGCGCCGAGGATGAGGGCCATGATTAGGCCGAAGACGCCAAGGGCCAGCTTCATGCCGTTTTCTCCACGTTCTTCTTATCGGCGGGGTCGCGGCGCTCGTAGGCGTCTATGATCTCCTGTACAAGCGGATGTCTCACTACGTCATGGCGTGAGAAGGAGCAGAATTTGATTGTTTTGATATCCTTCAAAACGTCTCGCGCGTCGACCAGGCCGGAGCGCTGCCCGCCGGGGAGGTCTATCTGCGTTATATCACCGGTGATCACTGCCTTGGAGTCAAAGCCCAGACGGGTTAAAAACATCTTCATCTGGTCGCGGGTCGTGTTTTGCGCCTCATCCAGAATCACAAAGGAGTCATCGAGGGTGCGTCCTCGCATGAAGGCGAGGGGTGCTACCTCTATCGTTCCGGATTCGATGAGCTTTGCCGCCTTCTCAAATGGCATCATGGTGTGCAGCGCATCATAAAGGGGGCGCAGGTAGGGGTTGACCTTCTCTGAGAGGTCGCCGGGTAAAAACCCCAACTTCTCACCCGCTTCCACCGCCGGGCGGGCAAGGATTATCCGTTTGACCTCTTTTTTAGCCAATGCCGCGACGGCCATGGCCATCGCAAGGAAGGTTTTACCCGTACCGGCGGGGCCGATGCCGAAGACGCAGTCAAAGTTCCGTATCGCCTCTATGTATGATTTTTGCGCCGAGGACTTTGGGCTGATTACCCGCCTCCCGGCGGTGACATAGACGGCGTCGAGAAAGATCTCTTTTAGCTTTGCCCGCGAGTTGGCTTTGAGTATCCGCACCGCATGGTCGATATCCGTGCGGTAGAGGGGGTACCCCTCGGAGACGAGGGAGTAGAGCTGGATGAGAACCCCTTTGGCGAGCTCGACCTCCTCCTTCTCGCCGCTTATCGACAGCACCGTTCCGCGGCTGTTTATCTCAACATCCCTTAAAACGCGGGTAAGCTCATTTAGATTATCGTTTCTCTTGCCCGCCAGGGTTTGGAAGTTATGGGGGTCGGAGAATTCGAGTTTTTCAGTCATGGTTTAAAAAGCTCTCTGCCCAAGAGCGGCCGTGCTGGCCCTCGGAGCTTACCCCCACGCACTTTTTCACAAGGCGCGGCGGCTTGTAACAATTAAATAATTTGTAAAACCCTTGTTTTATAAAGCCTGTAACGGCTCATCCAGTGGGGTTTAACGTACAGCCGTAGCCGGAGTTTTCCAGCTATTTTAAACGCTTTTAAGGTCCCCTTGTGCTATCCCCCGGAAGTTGGGAGAATAGCAAAGGGCAGGGGGCTTTAAAAGGCGATTTTGTTAAGATGCTTGATGCCGTGCTGGCCCTCTGNTGCTGGCCCACTGTTATAAAAGCTGCGGATGTGGTTTCACCGACCGCTGAAAGCTGGGGGGTTCAGCCCCTCCCTGTTATCGACGCCTAGGAGGAAATATGCCTGTCATCACCATTTCGAGCCAGTATGGGGCCGGCGGCCCGGAGCTTGGACGCGAGCTTGCCAAAAGGCTTGGTATCGACTATCTGGACAAGGAGATCATCCACAAGGTCGCCCTTGAGGTCAACGTGCCCGATTCGGAAGTTGAGGAGTTCGAGCCAAAGCACCATTCCAAGTATAAAACTTTTTTCTCCACAATCTTCGACCTCGATGCATTAAAAAGGAAGGCGAAGACTTTGGAGGAGGCGGAAGAGGAGTCCTCTTTCGATGACCGCGACGAGATACCATACCAGTTCAACGTGGACGGGTGGATCGACAGCGATATCTATAAACAGATGATCGTCAAGATCATAAGCGCCCTAGGGGACAGGAGAGGCGTCGTAATAGCAGGCCGCGGCGGCCAGCATATTCTCCGTGACAACCCCCGCACCATCCATGTCCGCCTGGTCGCCGACTTCGACGACCGCGTCGACAAGATGGCGAAGAAACGCAACATGACCACCTCCGACGCCGAAGAGTACGTCTCTACGATGGACTCACGGAGCCGCGATTATCTGCGCTTTTACTTTGACTGCGACCCCGACGAGGATACCCTCTACGACGTGGTGATAAATACCTCCCGCCTCTCCCTTGCGAGCTGCGCGGATCTTGTTGAGACGTTGGCTAAGGGCCTCGCAGAATAGTTTAAGTAAAAAAAATCAGTATGCTATGGAGGGGCCGCTCATTTGGGCGGCCCCTCTTTTTTGTCGATAGCCAAGAATCTATGGCAAAAAAAGGCGCCGCCACAGGGGCGACGCCGGTTTTTATCTGTCGTCAAGGACGCTATTTGCCCTCGCTCTCCTCTTTGGCGTTTTCCACCATAGTCTTTAGCGCTTTTACACGGTCTTCAAGTTGCTGCTTTGCTTCTGGGTCGGTGATGATGTTCCTGTCCAGAAGCTCCTGCCATGCCTCAAGTGCGCCCTCGTTATCTTGCAGATCGTGGAGAAGGGTTATGCCGAGGTTGTAGAGCGCGTTGACATGGGTCTTGTCGACATCGGAGGCCTTCTTGAAGTCCGCTATGGCGGCGACGTAATCGCTTATCGCACGGTACATGATGCCACGGTCCGTGAGGACGTCCGGGTCGCCGGGGCCAAGCTCAAGGGCCTTTGAGTAAGCCTCTATAGCTTCATTTGGCTGCTGTGAGTCGAAGTAGAGGTTGCCAAGCTTTACCCATGCGGAACGGTTGTCCGGGGAGAGTTTTAAAGCCTCTTTAACGCCGTTGATCTCGGCGTTAAGGTTGGGCATGGTTGCGCTTGGCGGTGCTAACGCCTGGGGAGGCGCTTGTTGGGCGGGCTGCTGGCCTGGAGCGTTATATGCCTGTCTGCTGCCGCCACCCATAATCAGGTGGTATGAAAGGAGCCCCAGCAAAAAACCGAGGATTAGGGCGGATGCCCCTATTATAACAGCCTGTTCCTTGCTGAAAACTTTGTCTTTCTTGCTCATAAGATAGTCATCCCTCGCGTTAAGGTCCGTCATTGTTTGTGTTGAATTGGCATTCTCTTAGCTCGCGTCCTTACTGTCAAGGGCAGGCGAGCCGGGAGGCGTAATGGTTTATACCGCCGTACGCTGTCGATGGGTTCACAATTTGACGCGCGAGCGAAAAAAAAGCCCCGGCAAAATGCCGGGGCTTTTTTGCTTAAATTAATCTCTAATTATCATCGGGCAGGAAGAAGTCTGCGATCTGATCTTGCGCTACCTCGTAAAGGTCGCCACCTAAGTCCGGGTAGTATTCAAATGAGTGGTCCATCGGGATCGGGTTGTTTTCTCCGTCTATCGCGTAGAGGAAGCCGCCGGGCATAGGTAGAGCGGTGTTTATCAAATCAGTAGTTTTAACCGCGGTGAGATTTATCCCGGCATCCTTGAGGAAGGCGCGCCCGCTTGATTCCGGTACTACGGGGTCGGATTCGGAAATGATAGCCAGCGTCATTCCCGTGCGCGGTATCATGTTCTCAAAGTCGTATTCGCCGACGCCCATGTAGGCTCCGTCTACGGGGTCCATCAACCACTGCGCCAGATTAAGGAATACGTAATATTCAGCTGTTCCCTTTGTGTACCCGAGGGATTCGACCATGTCACCCAAGGAACCTATGTTGGTTTTGTCGAGGACGTTCGCCAGATTGGAGGAGAGGCCCGAGATCATAGCCTTTGAAGGCACCGGGTTTCCGTTCAGGTATGTCGAGCCGATTATAGAGCCAAGTGAATGTGCCCCGAAATGTATCTCTTCAGGTGCAAAATCAGGCACGGTGTCTTCGTTTAGATCAAACCCTCCCAAAAAGGCGAAGAGGGTGGGAAAGCCTAGATCGAAGGAGGACTGGTAGACGTTAAGGCGATCCATCATGATGTTCGCGCTGAAGAAGGGTACGTAATTACCTCCTCCTAGGTCGTATGCGCGGCCTCCATGGAAGGGTGCGTCGATGGCAAGGCTTGCTATGCCGTTGGCTGCGAGCCTGTCGGCGATTCCGAAAATGGCACTTTTGTCAGAGCCTAGTCCGTGCTGGAATATTACCAGAGGTGCCGGCTCGGGTGTTTCTCCCAAATCAGGGAAGCACGCTATAAAGGGAATATCCGTATCTAGGTATTCGTTCATGCCGTCATAGACGCCATCTAAGGGGTCGGAGTCGCTTATATCAAAAGTGCCGTGGAATACTGCGCTGAAGCATTCGTCTACGTTTGTGCCGAAACTCCCGAGGCTGGTGACGTCCGTGTAAGAGCCAAATGCGTAGGCCGCCTCCATGCCGCCGATGGCTATCCTCTCCGCCTCAACGGAGAAAGTGCTGTCATCCTCGCTGTTGGGGTAGGGGAGGAAGTTGCCCGGGTTGGAAGGGTTCCCCAGGTC
>PKTU01000007.1 GCA_002869005.1 Deltaproteobacteria bacterium | reverse complement strand
GATAAACTTTCAAAGCTGGATTCAGGCAGAGAGGAAAGCCCCCGGCATATATTCTACCTGGCGGTGCCGCCTGCCTTTTTCCCTGCAATCATTAACGGCCTATCAGCCGCCGGGCTAACGGCAAAATGCCCTGAGGGGAAAAAGCGTTGTCCCATAGTCGTCGTTGAAAAACCCTTTGGGCATGATCTATCTTCTGCGCGAGCCCTTGCGTCCGAGCTAAAAGCGCTGCTTGATGAAGACCAGATTTACAGAATCGATCACTATCTAGGCAAAGAGACTGTACAGAACATTCTGATGCTCCGCTTTGCCAACTCCATTTTCGAGCCCCTCTGGAACAACAAATATATTGAGCATGTACAGATAACGGTCGCAGAGGATATCGGGGTAGGGCACAGAGCGGGCTACTACGATAAAGCTGGTTGCCTGCGAGATATGTTCCAGAATCACATGCTCCAGATTCTGACCCTTATCGCGATGGAGCCCCCCTCTGTTTTCGAGGCTGAACGCTACAGGCAGGAGAAGTTCCAACTGCTGAAAGATATCCGCCCATTCGACTCGGACCCTTCAAAGCAGGAGAAGTGGGTAGTAAGGGGCCAGTACGACTCGGGCGAGGTCTCGGGTTCCACTGTGCCGGGTTATCGTGAGGAGAATGGCATACCGCCCGACTCCAAAACCGACACCTTTGTCGCGATGAAGCTGATGGTTGACAATTGGCGATGGAGCGGGGTCCCATTCTATCTGAGAAGCGGAAAAAGGCTGAGGGAGCGCTTAAGCGAGGTGGCGGTTTATTTCAAACGCATCCCACACTCTATTTTCCCCATGGTTCCCCCGGACGTGCTCACACAAAACCTTCTGGTGCTTAACATACAGCCTTTGGAGGGCATCTCCCTAACGCTTGAGGCAAAGCGGCCTGGCCCCAAGGCATGTCTCGGCGCTTTGACGCTGGATTTCGACTATCGCACAATCTTCGGAGTTACCCCTCCCGAGCCATATGAGCGGTTACTCTTGGATGCGATGCTGGGTGACCAATCCCTCTTCATAAGCACTGAAGGTCTTGAGGCTGCCTGGACCTTACTCGATACGCTCCTCAAAAGTTGGAGTGCTGGAGAATATGATAATCTACACCGATATGAGGCCGGAAGTTGGGGACCCGATGCGGCAGATGAGCTTCTAAAGCAGGACGGTTTCACCTGGAGGCTATCCTAGCCGATGGCTCCGGTGAGGTACGACTTCAAAGATCTGGAGGAGCTTGCCACTGTCGGCGCCAAACTTTTTCTCGGAGCAGGCTCAAGAGCATTTATGGAAAAGGGTGAGTTCACAGTGGCCCTCGCGGGCGGGAAAACTCCACGCGCCCTTTATGAAAAGATAGCGGCAACATCAACGCTTCCTAAAGAGACCCTCTACCTCATTCCCGGTGATGAGCGCGGCGTGCCTGTCGGCGATGTGGCTAGAAACCAGACCCTCTTCGAGCAGACTATTTCTAAGGCGGGCAGATTCTTATCCGCGCCTGAGGGATTAAACCCAAAGGAGGTTTCAAAGAAATGGTCAGCCGAGCTTGGAATTTTTTTTACAAACAGGCCCCAGAAAAATGGTATGCCCGTTCTAGATCTGGCTATCCTTGGGATGGGGGAAGATGGTCACACGGCAAGCATCTTTCCCGGGATGGTGCTCAGAGATTATGATAAACAGTTAACGTACCCTGTTGACCAGATTGGGGAGCCGCCTGTCCCAAGGGTAACCCTCTCCATGCAGTTTTTGCGAAACGCTAAGGAGAGGTGGGTAATAGTGGCAGGAGAGAGAAAGCGCCGGTTGATTGATAAAATTTTATCAGGTGATCGGTTTGCCGATAATTTGCCGGTGGCGGTGGTGAACCCCACTGCCATTCTAATAGCGAATCAGTAGCGTAGGCTACCAATTGAGAGTTTTACGTGTATTCTTAATATAACTTGTCAACTTTCATTGAGAGGGAAACAAATGTCGAGAATTCGTTTTTTAAAAAAATCAAAGCTTTTTATTCCCCTTGCGCTACTTCCCCTTTTAATGACCATCTCTACAGGTTGCTCCACTGGTGGAGATAATGACAAAGGAGCCATTACCGGCATACCCACCGCTGTAAACGGAATAACTAGCATTAGACAAGCTATTCCACCTCAAAATATTTATGACAGGGTTGTTATACCTGGACACACTAACCTTTGTGACATCAATCCTGACTTCACACTTTGTACCGGCGGCTTCACTCAGCCGCATATAGACAGCATGTACCTAACAATAGACAACACGCCCTTCCCATACGACCAAGATTTCAACGAGCTCACTTTTTTTACACCACTTTTTACAACCAGCGATGGAATTGTAACAGCTACAATATGGG
>PKTU01000086.1 GCA_002869005.1 Deltaproteobacteria bacterium | reverse complement strand
TCCCACTGGGGGTTGACACTCTCAAGTCCGCTTAGCGGGAATCCACGGAGAGAGCGTCGCTGTCAGTTAAGCAGCGAGTGCGACTTCGTAGTTGTCGGCACTTATAGTTTTTACCGGATGATTTACGAGGCCAACCGGTGTCCTCGGCACGCTCCTCTTGCTTCCGCATCCCCGTCGAAACCAGGTCGCCCCCGTTTCGCTTTGGATGTGGCGTAAATATCTATCTCTTTAGACGCTTTGTCAAGGCGGCGGGTTACGCGCATCACCGCAATACAAAGAGGACCGCCCAAACGGACGGCCCTCTTTTGATTTTTTGCTGGATATCTTAATGTCCCGACATGCGCGCTTTGACATCGGCGAGGGCATAGATTTTAAGATCTTCGGCCTCGGCGAAGAGGCGTGCGCGTTCCCTCGTCATTGCATCGGCGAACTCGGCGGTTTTAAGGCCGGGGAGGTTGATATCGACGGAGAGCATGCAAGCTTTCATCGCGCCCTCCGCGATGAGGGAGGCAACGCCGCAGTCGGAGATTGCGGAGAGGTTGCCGAAGGGTGCCAGCTCTTTTGCAAGCTTCATAATCTCAAGGCAGACCTTGCAAATTTCCATCGGCACGGTAGTCGCATTCTGCGCGGCCTTCTCGTTAGCCTCGGCCTTGGCGACCTTCTCCGCATCGGTCTCGGAGGGCATGCGCCAAGCGGTGACAAAGGCGTCGAAGGCGGCCATATCGCGGGCGGTTAGGTCTTTAAGCTGGTCTATGAGCTCATAGCCCTTTGCGGCGATTGTTTTGGCCTGCTCCTCATACTCTTCGTACTTCTTCTTGCCGATGGTGAGGTTGGCAACCATGCAGACCATCGCCGCGGCGTTGGTCGCTACTATGGCGGAGACGGAGCCGCCGCCGGGGGTGGGCGCGTCGGAGGCCGCGACGTCCAGGTACTCGTTGAGAGTCTTATCGTAAATGCTCATGCGATTCCTCCTAAAGGCCCTTTTGAAGTTTGAGGGCTTTGACCGTGTTGCCGACGATTATCGTGGTGGTGAGGGAGCCGACGCCGCCGGGAACGGGGGTGATAACGCCAGCGACCTCTTCCGCGGCGGGGTCAACGTCGCCGGTTATGGATCCGTCCGGTTTTTCATTTATAGCCGCGTCGATTACGATAGCGCCGGGCCTAACGTCGCCCTTCTTGACAAGGTGGTCCGCTCCGGCGCCGGCGGCAGCTATAAGGATCTCTGCCGCGCGGCACTCGGCGGCAAGGTCAGCCGTGCGGGAGTGGCAAACGGTAACGGTAGCGTCACGACCGCGGGAAAGCAGGAGCATGGCGAGGGGGCGGCCGACTGTGTCGCCACGGCCGATCACGGTAACCTTTTTGCCCTTGATGTCGACACCGGCGCGCTGGATGAGCTCAATGCAGGCCAGAGGAGTCGCGGGGACGAGCGCCATAGACTCCATGTCGCCAAGGACATAGCCGCGCTGCTCGGCGGTTACACCATCAACGTCTTTAGCGGGAAGAATAGCGTTCATGACGTTGGCTTTGTTGATGTGCCCCGGTAGAGGGAGCTCAACAAGGATACCGTGGACATCGTTATCGGCGTTGAGCTTCTTTACGAGCGCTACTACGTCGGCTTCGGGGGTATCGGTAGCGAGCTCATGCACCTCGACAACGGCGCCCATCTTCTCACCTGTGGTGACTTTGTTGCGCGCGTACCAGACGCTGCCGGGGTCATCGCCTACGAGGACGACTGAAAGTTTGGGGGTAAAGCCCTTTTCCTTGAGCCCATCGATCTCCGCCTTAAGCTCCGCGCGGATCTCTTCGGCGATAGGGGCGCCCTTGATAACTTTTGCGGACATGGTTTCCTCCCTTTGCATAGGTAAAAATCAATTGATGATTTGGCTTACAAGTCACGCTAGTACAACAACACATAGGGCCTTTGTCAACCATTAAGGCCACAGCTTTGAGGGGTTTTTTAAAGCGCGGGTAGCCAGGTGCAAAAAGCCCTTCGGCGTTGGTTAAATCAACCCGAATATAGGAGGGATAGCTTCGAGGACCAACGCGCCTCCACAACCCTCTTCACAACTGAGTGGTCGGGGCTCGAAAGAGGTGGATCCGCCTTTAAAACCGCTTGGGCCATCCCCCGCGCGACCTCGAGGAGCGGCCCGTCACGTAGGATGTTCCCTATCTGAAAATCAGGCAACCCGGACTGACGTGTGCCCAGCATATCGCCGGGGCCACGGATACGGAGGTCTTCCTCGGAAATTCTAAAGCCGTCATTTGTCTCTTCCATAACCCTGAGGCGTTGCCACCCATCCTCCGACACGCTCCCGCCCGCCAGGAGAAAGCACCAGGACTCATTGCCGCCGCGTCCCACCCGGCCTCGCAGCTGGTGAAGCTGAGAGAGGCCGAAACGTTCCGCATGCTCGACCAGCATAACCGTAGCGTTGGGCACGTCTATTCCGACCTCGATTACCGTTGTGGAAACAAGCACCTGAGTCTTACCTGAAGAGAACGCCTCAAGAGCCTCGGCTTTATCGCTTCCGCGCATTCGCCCATGTAGTAGCCCAACGCTTAAATCCGGAAAGATCTCGCTGGAAAAGTGGTTGGCGGTCTCGACAGCCGCTTTCAACTCCACCTTCTCGCTCTCCTCCACCAGCGGGCAGACTACGTAAGCCTGCCGCCCTTTGGAGACCTCCTGCCTGACGAACTGGAAAACCTCTCCTCTTCCGCGCTCCTTGACTATCTTCGTACTAACCGGACGCCTGCCGGGTGGCATCTCATCGATCACAGAGAGGTCCAGGTCTCCGTATACGGTCATGGAGAGTGAGCGGGGAATGGGCGTCGCCGTCATAACGAGGGTGTCAGGAAGGGCCCCGTCCCTCCCCTTCTCCGCCAAAGCCACCCGCTGCATCACTCCGAAACGGTGTTGTTCATCGACAACTATAAGCCCCAAGCGCCTGAAGGACACATCCTCAACGATGAGCGCATGAGTTCCAATGATAAGGTCAATTGCCCCGGTTGAAAGTTCTCCGAGAAGCGACTCTCGTTCAACGGCAGTCGTTGAACCGGTTAAAAGCCTGACATTGACCGGAAGCCCGGTCAACAGCTGCGATATATTTTTGAAATGCTGCTCGGCCAAAACCTCCGTCGGCGCCATAAGGGCGGCTTGATAGCCTCCTTCGATCGCTAAAAGGGCAGAATTCAGCGCCACAAGGGTCTTACCGCTCCCGACGTCACCCTGTAGGAGCCGATGCATCGGAGACGGCCTCTCCATATCAGCGCGTATCTCCCCCAGAACCCGCCGCTGAGCATCGGTAAGCTCATAGGAAAGAGAAGAGAGGAGCGCCTTTACCAGCTTGTAAGTAGGAGAATGTTTAACGCCGCCCACCGCCTCATCGCCACTCTTTTTTAGGAGTAGTGCAATCTGAAGGAGGAAAAATTCCTCCAGCACCGCGACATGGCGGCAACCAGCCACAATCTTTGTAAGGTCCTCTCCACCTTTGGAGGGGAAATGCAGCTCCCGCCAGATACGTCCCGGGTCCTCCCACCACCTAGGGTCAAGGCCGGAAAGAGCCTGCGCCTCCTGCGGCACAAGGGGCACGCGCGCCCTTGCCCCGCTCTCCACCGCCTGCCGCATTATCCGCCTTAGTTGGCGCTGGTGCACCCCTTCGACCTCTGAATAAACAGGGGTAACGGGGTCACTCTCGCTGGCCGAGTAATCCTCACCGACAAGCTCAAGCTCGGGGTGGACGACCTCCTTTCGACCGGCAAAGACACCTACCGTGCCATAGCCTATAAGCTCTTCGCCGACAGGATACTTTTTTAAAAGCCAATCGAAATTGCCGCGAAACCACTTTAACGAAAGGGCCCCCCGCTCATCGACCAAAAGCCCCTCAAGCACTCTCCTCTTTCTGTAACCCCTGACCTCAAGGCGTTTTAACTTGCCCATGAAGGTGGTTGCTTCTCCGGGGAGAAGCTCATTTAAATTTTTTATTGTGGTCCGGTCTTCATAGCGGTAGGGAAGGAAGGCGAGCGCATCGCCAATTGTTCGGAGGCCCTTCTTCTCAAAGCGTGCAAAGACCTTTGGGCCGACCCCTTTGAGCGCGGTGAGCGGCGTATCCATAACGGACACCATCTGCCGGTAGCGGTCGAGGCCGGTAATAGTCACCCCTCAGGCCCTCCACCCCTCCAGCTCCTCCTCCGAAGGGCGGGAGACCTCAACTACCACCCCTTCCTTATCGGGGGTGTCGGCAAAAGCTACTTGAGCGACGTCAGCCGCCTTTGGGCAGTAGCGCAACAAGGCAGACGCGGCCAGCTCCCGCTCGTCGGCTCCATCCGCTGCGCGAAAGACTCCGAGGGGCCCCGGAGCTCCTAAAACACGCACAAACTCATCCCCCTCGCCTTTAAGACTCATGAGAAACTTATTCTCGCCCTCATTTCGTCCCAACGTGAGTATGGAGCCTCCGGGGAAACGAAAGGGCCGCCCCGCAAGAAGGAGGCGGATATCACCGGGACTACGCCGCTCCGCAGGAGTCGCCTCAAAATATTTGCTCATCCGCTTGGCCTGAATGGGGTCGGTGAGGCTGCACCCGCCCGCCGGAGAGGGATAACCGGCTATACCCAACTCCTCGGCGAGAGCCATCTGAGGTTTACGGGAGCGGCCGGAAAAACCGTATAGTTTCTCACGGTCCACCCACCCCTCCTCCTCGGCGCGGGTAGGCTTTAAGAGCTTGGCGCAAAGGGGTCTCAGCAGGATGTCTCCCTCACCCATATCGCGCGCTATGATGTTCAAGGTGTCCCGGCGCTGGCTCATCGGGCGCTGTCCAAGCACCTCTCCGGTTATAAGAAACTTCGCTCCCTCCTGCCGCATAACCTCAAGGGCTTTTTTGAAGAGGAATATCTTGCAATCGATGCAGGGGTTGAAATTTTTCCCGTAACCGTAGCGCGGCTCACCGACGACGCCTAGATACTCTTCCGAGACATCCACAACGCGCGCCTTTATGCCGAAATTTTCCAGATACAGCTCCTCGGCTTCGCGCTCCTTGCCCCTAAGCGCGCTTCCAAAGAAGGGGCTTATAAAGTGTAGCGCCAACACCTCGACGCCCTGATCCTGCACCACCCTCGCCGCGAGGAGGGAATCGAGCCCCCCTGAGAGGAGACTTATCGCTTTGACCTTCGTCACTTCACACACTCACATCTTATTTGAGTAAAGAATCCAGCGCCGCGCAGAGCACCGCGACAGCTTCAGTGCCCGCCATAGCCCCCTCGCGGACGACATCTTCGTGGTTTAACTTTGCGCCTGAGAGACCAGCCGCCGGATTCACGACCCGCCCGAAGGCAACTACATCCATCTCCAGAAATCTGGCCCAAACCGCCTCCGGTACAATGGACATGCCGACAATAGACGCTCCGGCAAGGCGTGCCATCTCAACCTCCGCGGGGGTCTCATAGGTTGGCCCGGAAAAGGCGGCCAAGACACCTCGCTCCAAGGTGAGGCCAGAGAGCTTTGAGGATATCTCGTTGTAGAGGTCACCCCTGTAGGTTTCAGTCAAATCAACGAAGGGCGGGCCCTCGTTGGTAACGACCCCAAGAAGGGGGTTTTTGCCCATGAGGTTTATGTGGTCATCCACAAATACCCAGGCGCCGGTGGTAGCTTCGGGGGCCAATCCGCCGACCGCAGAGCAGAGCAGGAGAAAATTTGAATTTAATGCCGCCGCGAGCCTGGCAGGGTAAGCTGAGCGGCGCATATCCCCATCCTCATAGAAATGGGGCCGGCCCTCGAAGGTCAGGAGCTTTTCACCTTCATATTCAACTAGGCGCACCCTACCGGCATGTCCGGGCACCTTTGACTCGCCAAGCCCCGGCAACTCGCTGAAGGAAAGCTCCATAATCGTCGGCAAATGAGCTAACGCAGAGGAGAAACCTGAGCCAAGGACCAGCACCCCGCGCACTCCGCTGCCATAAGGGTCTAGGAGTTTTGCCGCCAAGTCAGCTTCTGAGTCGGCAAAGCGCAGGGTCAAGGTTTGAGGCTCTCCAAATCCGAGGGGAATTTAACCGTAGCGGATTCAGGCGCTTTAAGCGCCTCTCCATCCCAGGATAGGCGAAGCGCACCGGGCTCCTTCAATGTCAACTCAGCCTCATCAACTTTGAAGGTACGCTTTTCCGAGGGCGCAAAGTCAACTACCACAGGCTCATCGTCGCCAACCTTCAAGGTCAAGGAGGTCGCCTTTACGGCTAACAGCTCAAGGGAGTGCGCCCCCTCCGTCTCAACCGCAGCCGCGCTCTCGACCGGAAGAGGTTCAGATGAAGACCAGGGGCTCCATATCCAGAGGAGTATGGTGAGTGCCAAAATGACTCCCAAAACCGAGGCTAAAAACTTTAGCAGTTGCCGCTCAATCATAAAACCAAAGAGGTTGAAGCGCCGCTCACCTACGCCAACCCTGAACTCCGACTCCATATCGGCGGGGGCCATATGTTCAAGGGGTGGTTCCTCGCGGCATTCGCGGTACTTCTCCAGAAGCATATCGGCATCGGCGCCAATCTCTCGGGCTATGAGCCTTACAAAGCCGCGTCCTATCACGCCACGGGGCACATCCTCCCACCGCTCACTTTCCAGCGCCTCTATGTACCTTATCTGAATGCGGGTGAGGTCGCTTATCTGGCGAAGGTCCATCCCTACTTTCTCGCGGGCTTCGCGGAGCACCTTGCCGAAATCACAGTTGGTGTTGGTGGGCTGGGTCATCATCACTTCCCTTCCATAAGGTCTAGGTAAGTGCGGGCGGTCTTGCCCGATTCCGAGGCGGGGGCAACCTCGATTGTGCGTTTGAAAAATTCGGCCGCGCCTTCCCTGTCGCCAACTTTATTTAGTATCTTACCCTTTTGCAAGAGCGCTTGGGGATAGTTTGGGTAAAGCTTCAGCGCTTCATTTACCTGCACGAGAGCCAGTTGGTATTCGCCCTCTTCATAGAGCACCAAAGAGAGGTTCTGACGGACTGCGGGCTGTGAGGGGTTGACCTCAAGGGCCTCCTCCAAGCGGGAGCGCGCCTCGGGATAGCGGCCCAGGTTGTAAAGGGCGAGACCAAGGTTGGAGAGCGCCATCTCGTATGAGGTGTAGTAGACGTTGCCCAACGCTTTTTCAAGCGCCTCCACCGCGTCATTGTTTCGCCCCTGCGAGAGATAAAAAGCGCCTAAATTGTTCCACGCCTCTGAAAATCCGGGCCGAAGCGCCAACGCCTTTTTGAAGCGGGCTTCGGCGCTGGCATAGTCACGTCTAGCCCAGTAGGCGAGCCCCATCGCGTTTTGCACTTCCGGGTCATCGGGCATGGCCCTTTCCGCCTTGGCTAGCTCGGTAAGCGCGCGTGCGGGGCGTCCTTCATTTAAAAATGCAAGGGCGAGTTGCTGTGAGGCGAGGGCGTCATTCTTTCTCGCTTCCTTGTCCGATGCGCAGCCTACTGCAAATGAGAGGAGGAGCGCCGTCAGAACTAAAAGCATATTACGAGAGGCGGCGCGGCCCCCGTTACCGAGCAATCCCTTCAAGTTCCCCTCCTTTTTTCTTTCGCTTTAAATGCCGGTTTCAAAAGCCGTCATCCTGACGAAGTCGCCGAACCTTCTGTTTATATCGCCATATTCGATTGAGGCCAGCCGGGTAAAGCTAAAATCCTCTACATTGAAGCTAGCCACAGCCGAACCATATACGATAGCGCGCTTAATCCCCTCAGGGGTAAGGTCACCTGAAGCCGCAAGGGCGCCCATCATGCCGCCTGCGAAGGAATCACCGGCCCCCGTGGGGTCGAAGAGCTCTTCCAAGGGATATGCCGGTGCGCTGAAGAAATACCCGGCGGCAAAGTAGATGACGCCATACTCACCGCGCTTGATGACTACCCCGGAGGGCCCCCACTCCATAATCTTTTGAGCCGCTTTGACGAGGTTTACCTCCTCGGTAAGCATCCGCGCCTCAGCCTCGTTTAATACGAGGAGGTCGATGCGCTCAACAACCCTTTGGAGGGCCTTTCTCTTGCCCTCTATCCAGAAGTTCATCGTATCGGCAGCTACAAGCGCCGGAGAATCAACCTGATCCAGCACCTTTAATTGAAGCTCCGGGTCGATATTGGCGAGGAAAAGGAGCTCCGCGCTCCGCTGGCGCTCCGTCAGAACAGGCGTAAATTCCTCAAAGACGTTTAGGTGCGTCTCTATGGTCTTAGCCTCGTTTAGGTCATAGCCATATTGGCCCTTCCAGCGGAAGGTGCGCCCTGGAATGGTTTTAAGCCCTGAGAGATCCGCGCCTCTGGCCGAGAGGAACTCGACCTCATCCATAGGGAAATCCTCACCGACAACGGCAAGGATACTGACCGGTGAAAAGAGCGAGGCGGCGGCGGAGAAGTAAAGCGCGCTGCCGCCTATGGACTCTTCGCGAAAACCAAAAGGGGTCTGGACCGAGTCGATAGCCACCGACCCGACTACCAGTAATTTTAAATCTTCCACCTGAGTCAACCTTTAAGGTACTTGCCGTAAAGAAGCTCTACTTTGCGGCGCGTTTCGGCGGGAATCAGCTCCGCAGGGGTCATGACGGCATATTGCGCGGCAGAGCGGCAAGCGCAGCCACCCTGCTCGGAGAGAAGCGTCACCGCCCGCCTGATGATTTCACGGGAGTTTTCAACGTTCTGGGCAAGGACTGCTAGAATCGTCTCAATTGTCACGTCCTCTTCGTGCCAACAGTCGTAATCCGTTACCATGGCAACGGTCACGTAACACAGCTCCGCCTCGCGGGCGAGCTTAGCCTCGGTGGCGTTAGTCATCCCCACGACACGTGCGCCCCAGCTGCGGTAAAGATGCGACTCCGCGCGGGTGCCGAAGGTCGGCCCCTCGATGCCGACGTAGGCGCCGCCGCTATGAAAAGTCGGCTCCATCCCCTCCCCCACCTTCAGGATCGCCTCTGTGAGGCGGGGGCAAACAGGGTCCGCCATTCCTACATGGCCCACTATCCCGTTGCCGAAGAAGGTGTTTGGCCGTGAGACGGTTCTGTCGATGAACTGGTCGGGGACGACGATATCGCCGGGCTTGGCCTCCTCGGAGAGGCTTCCTACCGCCGAGAGAGAGAGCACCTGCGTCACGCCCATAGATTTTAACGCGTAGATGTTTGCGCGGTATGGCACCTCAGAGGGCATATAGCGGTGGCCCTTTCCGTGGCGCGGCAGGAAAACGAGCTTTTTTGCTCCATAGTTTCCGCAGATAAGATTATCCGAGGGCATCCCAAAGGGGGTAGGCACCGATACCTCCCTGACATCCTCAAGCCCTTCCATCTCGTAGAGGCCGCTGCCGCCGATTATGCCAATCGCTTCTTGCATTTAATCCCGCTCCTCATTTGGGGCGCATCCGCCCCGCTCTTCATTCTCAGCTTTCAGCTGCCCGCAGGCGGCGAGGATATCGTCGCCCTTTGATTTGCGCGTGACAGCAACAAAATGTTTATCCAGAAGGTAGCGCTTGAAGCGCTCCACCTGCTCCGGGTCCGGCGCGGCAAAGTCACTCTCCCCGTGTGGATTGTAGGGAATTAGGTTTATCTTTGAAGGCACGCCGGAAAGAAGCCGTACAAGCCTCGCCGCATCCTCCATAGTAGCAGTTAACCCTCCAAGCAGCACGTATTCAATGGTGTATCTGGCCCGCGCCGGAAGAGGCAGAGCTTTTAGGGTCGCAATTAGTTCGGAGATTGGGTGAGCCCGTGTAACCGGCATTATCTTTTCACGCACTTCGTCGGTTGTCGCATTTAATGAGAGGGCCAGGCTTGGGAGCATCTCGGCCGGAAGCTCCTTCATTTTGGCGGCAAGCCCGCATGTGGAGACCGTGATGCGCCGCTTGGCTATTGTGAGGCCATAGTCCGAGGAGAGTATGTTGAAGGATTTTAAAGTCCCCTCAAAGTTGTGAAGCGGCTCCCCCATCCCCATGAAGACTATATTCGTGACCCTTTTGCCGAAGCCCCCCTCAAGCTGCGCCGCGACGACCTGCGTCACTATCTCGGCGGGCGTAAGGTTCCTGGTCAGCCCTGCGGTCGCCGTCCGGCAAAAGCGGCAGCCCATAGCGCACCCCACCTGCGTAGAGAGGCACTGGGTCAAACGCTCCCCGTCCGGGATCAGCACAGTCTCGACCCTCTCGCCATCTGAGAGCTCAAGGAGGAGCTTCACAGTGCCGTCGCGAGACTCCTGCCTCTCAATAACTTTTGGCAGCCAGAGGGTCGCTCTTTCGGAGAGCAGCGTCTTTAGCTTTGCGGAAAACTCCGTCATCTCCGAGAAGTCGAGCGCGCCCTTTCTGTACATCCTCACGGCGCATTGACCCGCGCGGTACTTTTTCTCGCCCAGCGAAATGAAGAAATCCTCCATCGCAGGTAGCTCAAGCCCGTATAAATTAACCTTTTCCGACAAACGTATGCTCCAACAAATCAAAGGGTTATGGGGTTTTATAACCCGCGCGGGGAGGCTAGTCAACGGAGGGCGTTGACTTCATGGCTGGCAAGTTTATATTTGGTGTATGAAGAATCACAGAGCCGCTATCTATAAAGTGGCAGCGGCGCTATTGGCCTTACTCTTGTTGCCCCAAACCTCACTGGCATGGGGCCCGGCGACCCACCTTGAGCTATCGGGGCGGATCTTGGCCGGACTACACCTAATCCCCGACTCGATCGCGGCGCTGTTATCCAGATTCCCCCTTGATTTCTACTACGGCTCTATCGCGGCGGATATAGTGGTAGCGAAGAAGATGGCTCATTACCTCCACCACTGTCACCGATGGGTCGTGGGGCTTGAGATACTTGAGGCTGCCGAAACGGATCAGCAGGAGGCTTTCGCCTGGGGCTATCTCACCCACCTTGCCGCCGATGTCGTCGCGCACAACTACTTTGTTCCCATGAAGACGATTCTCTCTTTCCCTTCTGGCGGCAAGAACCACACCTATTGGGAGGTGCGTTTCGACTCCTATGCCCCGGAGGAGGTATGGGAGATTCCGGGGCGCATAACAAGCGGCCTCAACAAAGAGAACGATGAGCTGCTGAAAAAGGTTATATCGCGCCAGTTCTTCTCGTTTCGGACAAATAAAACTCTCTTCTCGGGAATGGTGCTTCTGGGCAGGTCTAAAAGCTGGCAGACGTTGGTCAAAAAATCAGCGGGTGATGAGTTGGCGCCTGAACGAGTTGAGCTTTACAAAGGGCTCTCGATCAACGCCGCCCTCTCCTTTTTGTGCCAACGGGAAGAGGGGTGGGCTTTCCTTGCGGACCCAACTGGAGAGGAGAGCCTTTCCTCCGCTTCGATAATCGCCACCAAACTTAATAAAGCGCTAAAACGGGGGCAGCTTTCCAAGGCTGAGGTAAAGAATATTATCGGGAGATACACACCCCATCTGGAGGCCTCTATTTATTCGAAAGCCAACGCCGATAGGCTTGTGAACACCGCCTCCGAGATAATAGAGGGGGAGAAGCTTAAATACAGATCAACCAGATGAAGGCCCTCGGGCTAAAAGCTCAAGCGCTATGCCGGAGTCACTGGAGGTGCCGATTCGGCTTGCGCCAGCGGCCAACATGGAGAGCAGTTCATCTGCATGACGTATTCCACCGGAAGCCTTTATTCCTTTTACGTTCGTGATTCCCCTTAAAATCTCAATATCTTCAATCGATGCGCCGCGCGGCCCATATCCAGTCGAGGTTTTGAGAAAATCCGCCCCTTCGCCAACCGCAAGCGCTCCCGCGCGCCTTATCTCCTCCGCTGTCAGATAGCCGGTCTCCAAAATCACCTTAAGGGTGGCGTCACCCGCCGCCCTTCTCGCTTGGGCAAACTCATTTGCGATCAGCCCTTCATCGCCGTCCAGAAAAGCGCCTACATTCATTACCATATCCACCTCGGAAGCGCCGGCGTCTAGAAGCTCCCGAACCTCCCGAACCTTGGTCTCAGTGAGGGTGTTGCCAAGCGGAAACCCGACAACGCTAACCACCACCCTCCCGGTGCCGGAAAGAAGTGAAGCCGCTAAAGCGACCCTTGAGGGCGCTACGCAGACACCGTGGAACCCAAATTTAACGGCGCGTGCAGCAACCTCCTCAATTGCCGCTAAGGGTGCATCAGCTCCCAAAACGGTTGCCTCAATCGTTGAAAGGGCTGCGCTGTAATCGTTCATGGCGAATCCTCATTCGTTTTTATATAAGACATTGACGGTACCACCGCGAAGCGCCTCTCTCAAGCGCCTTCCGCTATGCGATGAAAAGCTGTATTCTATCGAAATGTTGAGCAAACTCGACCGCTATACGATAACTGAATGCCTCCCTACCTTCGGGGTCTCGCTGGGAGTGCTCTCCTTCGTCCTCATGATGCCCCGGGTGGCGAGGCTCTTCGACCTCGTCGTTGCCAAGGGTGTGCCTCTTTATGACACGCTCACAATGCTTCTTTACTCGTTACCCGCGATTTTACCGCTTTTGCTGCCGCTTAGTCTGCTGCTGTCGGTGCTTATGGCGATGGGGCGAATGAGCGCCGACTCCGAGGTGGCGGCGATGCGCTCCTGCGGCGTAAGCCTTGCTCAAAACATACGGCCCATCTTCCTGCTATCACTTGTCGTGGCTATCCTAACCGGAATAACGAGCGTTTGGGTGCAGCCAATCTCCGAGAACAACTTTCGAGAGGCTTTGCAAGCCTCTGTGGTTAACGGGATCAACCTCTCCGCGGAGGCTGGAACCTTCACAAACCTCGCTAAAGGTGTGACCCTCTACGCCGAGCACGTCGGGGAAGAAAAGGGGTCGTTGGAGGATATCTTCATCCACTCAAGCAACAAGCCCCTTGCGGGGGCGGTTATCACCGCTCGGCGAGGGGTTATCTCCTCTGGTGATCAAGGGGTATCCTTTGACCTGGAGGGGGTTGAGATAAGCCAGTTGGATACGGCCGGGCAGTTAAGGCGCACCACGGCAAACAAGAGCAGGATTACCCTTCCTATAGAGTTTACGGAGAGAACCAGCCTAAGAGACGCTGAAAAATCGATCTCAGCCCTCATCTCGGAGGGATATGGCGAGCTTAACAATGAGGCCGCGAGGGTCGAGCTGCACAGGCGCTTGGCTCTACCCATATCATGCCTGATTATAGGGCTCCTCGGCGCTTCTCTTGGGATGCATCATTCCCGCAGCGGAAAATCCAGGGGCATTTTATTGGCCCTGGCCATATTCTTCATTTATTACGCGCTCTCTTCGCTCGGAACATCGCTGGGCAAAAACGGAAAAATAGCGGCAGGGGTCGCGATGTGGATGCCTAACTTCATAATGGCGGCGCTCGCCGTATACGCGTTCAAAAGGAAAAATACTGAACGGCCACTCCCCCTTGAGGCACAGATAATCTCATCGATTGCAAGGGTCAAGGGCCGCTTAAAAGGAGGCGCCAAATGAGCCTCCTCAGCAGATACCTGACCAAAGCTTTCCTTAGAAATTTCCTCCTCACCTTCTTTACTCTTACCGGTCTCTTTGTGCTTGTAGCGCTATTTGAGAATATGCGTTTATTTTTTAAATATGACGCCACCTTTGCCGAAGGGTTAACGATGGTTGCAGGGCAGATACCATGGATCGCTACCCAAACCCTCCCCCTTTCGGCGCTCATGGGAGCCCTGATAGCCCTGACCATAATGGCGAAAAACGGCGAATTGACGGTCTTGAGAAGCGCCGGCCTCCCTCTTTACCGCCTTGCCTTTCCTCTCCTTCTTTGCGGCACGCTGGTGGCGGCTGGCACCTATGCATTGCAAGAGTGGGTCGCGCCCCACACTAACGCTCTCGTGCGACAGGTCAAACAGGTCAGCATAAAGGGGCGCGCGGCGGAGACGATGACGCGCTCAACCGATGTCTGGTTCAAGGCCGGTGACGCTTTCGTCCATGCCGACCTGATAACAGGCGACAGGCTCGCCATGAAGGGCATTGAGATTTACGAAGTATCAAATGGAGAGTTGCCCCGGTCTATCTTTGCGGATGACGCAAGGTGGAGCGGTGACCAATGGATTTTGGATGGCGTCTTTATCGTGGCAAGGAGTGGAGATATGGCATGGAAACGCGCCGGAGTCGGCGATATGCCCTATCCCCTCGCCCCAAATCCCGACGATATATATATTTCCCGCAATGAACCGGCCGAGATGAATATGAATGAGCTCGGCAAGACGATTAAAAGCCGCCGCGCCCAGGCTCTAGGGGTAACTAACCTTGAGGTGGATTACTGGGCTAAGAGCGCCCTACCTTTCTCCGCTATCCTTATGACCCTTATAGCAGTACCATTCGCCTCACGCGTCTCGGGGCGGAGCGGTCTATGGGGCGCCGTTACACGCGGCATCGGTTTCGGCCTCCTCTTTTTCCTGACATTCATGTTTTCAACTTCAATAGGCAAAACCGGCTCACTGCCTCCGTCTGTCGCAGCATGGCTCCCTAATGTTTCTTTTGCAATTTTTGCCATTTATCTTATGTTCAGAGCGGAAAAGGCACGGTAGCTGACTTCTTTTTAGCGATACTCATAAAGTTGACACATTTTTTTAGTCATGCTTAAATAACGCTGTTTGTTTTTAACCGATTTCTATTAGCCCAAGGTGCCATTCCTACTCTTCATAACAGGAGCGTTTAGATGAGCAGTTATCAGGAAATTTTCGATCGCAGCATCAACGACAAAGAGGGTTTCTGGGGCGAAGCCGCTGAGGCGATCACCTGGTCCAAAAAATGGGACAAGGTCCTCGACGACTCCAACCCGCCCTTTTACCGCTGGTTCGTAGGCGGTGAGCTCAACACTTGCTACAACGCCCTCGACCGCCACATAGAGGCGGGGCGCGGAGAGCAGGACGCGCTCATCTATGACAGCCCGGTGACCGATACAGTAAAGAAATTTACCTACTCGGAGCTAAGGGATGAGGTCGCTCGCGTGGCGGGAGCCCTCGTAGAGCTTG
>PKTU01000075.1 GCA_002869005.1 Deltaproteobacteria bacterium | reverse complement strand
ATTGTTCAGACCAGACGGTAACGATTCCAATTGGGGATGTTAAAGGTAAATTTTTTGAAGTATACAATGTTGTCAGGAACGCTCAGCGCGCGGCTATCCTGTCCGCGGTTCCAGGCGCCACGCTCGGGGCGGTTGATTTGGCGGCAAGAGGCGTGATTGAGTCGGCTGGTTTTGGCGATTATTTCGGCCATGCCACCGGACACGGCATAGGGATCGAGGTTCATGAGCTTCCAGTTGTTGCGCCTAAGGCGCCGGGGGTAGTAAAAGAGGGAATGACCTTCACAATAGAACCCGGTATTTATATTCCCGGTGAAGTTGGCGTCCGCCTTGAAGATGTGGTTTATATAAATAATGACGGCAATGAGCTTATAACCAGAATAGATAAAGATTTCGGTGCATCCTTGCAGCATTTGTAGATTGGAGCGATTAATGAAGATCCCGGATAATTTAAAGTATCATTCGGAGCACACATGGGCCTCTGAGGAAGACGGAATAGCCACGGTGGGGATAACCGACTTCGCACAGGATGAGCTTGGCGACATTATCTTTGTCGAATTGCCTGAGATAGGGCAAAATGTAAAAGTATCTGATATCTTCGGTTCAGTGGAATCATCTAAATCCGTATCCGACCTTTACTCTCCGGTCTCCGGCGAGGTGGTCGAGATAAACAGCTCGTTGGATGACGAGCCGGAAATTATAAATGACGATCCCTATGGGGGCGGCTGGATAATGAAGGTTAAGCTGGCTGATTCGATAGACTCCTTCGACCTTCTCGATGCCGATGCCTATAAGGCTGAGATCGGTTAGCTCAATATTTGGGGCAATATGGCAACCAACAAGAGCAAAATAGAAAAAAAGGCCCTGGCATTTGTGCAAAAGGGCAATTATAGGAAGGCTGCACTCGAATACGAGAGGCTCGTGGCGGATTCTCCGAAGGATATCCGTGCGCATGAAAAGCTCCTCGACCTATACCTCAGGATAGGTAAGAAAGAGGACGCGATCGGCGAGTGCAAAATAGTCTCCGACCATTATCTCGCCGGAGGATTTATCCCTCGCGCCATCGCGGCGTGGAAGAAGTGCGGGAGAGTAGACCGGGAAAACCCGGATATTTACAGAAATCTGGGCGAACTCTACCTCAAACAGAAGCTCGTGGGCGATGCGCTCAACTCTTTCCAGCGATGCGCGGTATGCCTGAGAAAAGCAGATAGGCCGGAAGAGGCTGCTTCAGTACTCTCAATGATGGAGGAGCTGGCGCCCAAGAACCCGATGATTAAGCTCCTCCTGGCCGAGCACCACCTGCAGCTGGAGCAGTATGAGGAGTTTAAGACACACCTTGACCGCGCAATAGGGCAACTTCAGGAGTCCGGGCGCAAAAACAAGCTCCTTGTCGCACTGGAAAATCTCTACAAAAAACACAACAGGCCTGAGCTTATAAAGCCGCTGGCTGAGCTCTACGTAAATATGGGGCAACACGAGCATGCCCTTGAGTTCATACGAGACGGCTTAGGGGTTTTGCCCGGAGACAGGGGCCTCAGGCTTGACGCAATAAACGCCCATATCGCCCTTGGCAATCAGGATGAGGCAAGGAGGATGGCGCATGAGCTCTACGAGGAGAATCCTGCGGATATTCTCATCATGGAGCAGTTGGCCTATTTTGCCGAATCTTCAGGCAACGTAGAAGAGCAGGTATCATGGTACGAGCGCCTCTCCGTGGCCTGTAGGGATCAGGGCCAGGAAGTCAAAGCCGGGCGCTACGAGAAGAAAGCCAAAGAGTTGGCTCCCCAGAGTGAGGAACCGGCTTTTGCTTTTGAAGGCGGTGAGGTGGACGCGGTTTTTGATTCGCTGGTTACCGATGATGAACCGCTGCCTATTGACAGGTCCGGGTTTAGCGAAGAAGAGCTTGAGGATGGCCTTAAAGAGGCTGACCTTTATCTAAAATACGGCCTTGAGGACAAGGCCAAAGAAAAGCTTCTGGAGCTTGTCGAGTTCGACCCGGAAAATGTGCCGATTCACAGAAAGCTTCGTGATATATACTTCAGACGTTCAGAGATGGATGCCTGGAGCAAAGAGCAGGTCAAAATTGCAGAGCTGCTTACCAGCGCTGGTGAGCTTCACGACGCTGCCGCGACATATGCCGCAGTTCTTGAAGAGCTTCCCGATAACGTGCAGGCAAAGGCGGGATTGGCGGCACTGACCCCGGATCAAAAAGATGAGCCCGGTGAGTTGAAACTCGACAGGACCAGCTCGCATGAACCGGAGGGCGCCGACCTGCAAATGCTTGAAGTTGAGCCGGGCGGCGCAGAGGAGCTGCTGGAAAGTGATCTTGGAGAGTTGGAATACGACCTGGCTTCGGGGATAGCCGGTTTTGAGGGTATTGATGCCACCGAACTCGGAGACATAGTGAAAGAGTTCAAGGCGGGAGTCT
>PKTU01000026.1 GCA_002869005.1 Deltaproteobacteria bacterium | reverse complement strand
TGCAGCTGCAACTACCAAAGCCGCAGCTAAAAAAGTCACGCTAAATTTTCTCATGAGCCTGCCCCTTTCTTTTTTGAATACAAATTGCTTTAGGAGAAATGTCGTAAAACCGGGATAGAAAGAAACCGATAATCTACCGGCAAAAAGCATTCAAAGACGCTTTTAAAAACAATTAATAACGTTATATATCGTTATTAATTTACGAAACTTTAAGATAAAAAATTGGGAAAGCCAAATTATATTACTGCATAACATGTGCAAATAAAAAATATCACGGTATATTTTTGAAACATTTTAGGTTTGACATGTGAATGTGGACGGGACGGGGTAAAAGATCACCATAATCGGTCGCATATGAAAAGGGCACCCTATGAGGTGGCTCTTCATGTCATAAGTGATGACAATTGACGTCTTCTCTGGTTTTGTAGAATATTGTTACATGACAGGGGGTGTTCAAATGACGGGGACCCAGGCTGCCGTAGCGTGTTAACGCGCCTTAGGGATCCTTTTTCTTTTAGGTGGGAAATCTCACTGCCTCAAGGAATGTGTTTCAAGAAGACCCTCCTCGGTTACACCAATTGAAAATGTGCAAACGTTTGTCAATAAGTGTGCTGATTATTCCACGCGCTACCAAAACTAGGTTGTTATTGTCAACTTCCCTGCCCTGTAAGCGCGATTGAAGCTCATGCAGTGCCTGTCTCTCCCTAGGACGAGCTCTGTGGCTAGCATAGCAGAGACGAGGCTCTTATCCGTAGGATCCATTATTGCCGAGTCCAGTCCACTCGCTATTCCCAATGTAAGGAATGCCTGATTGACAAGGCTCCTTGCAGGCATTCCAAATGAGGCGTTTGAAAGCCCCGCCGTTAGGTGAACCTCGGGGTAGCTCTCCTTAATTCCTCGCATTGTCTCCAAGGCCACGACGCCTCCCTGATTGTCGGTGGAAATAGCCAGGATGAGCGGGTCGACATAGACTTGACTATCGGCTACACCTGAGCGCCGGGTCTCTGAGATAAGCTTGGCTACAACCGATATCCTCTCAGACACGCCCTTCGGTATGCCTTTGTCGTCAAGCGCCAGCGCAATCACCTGACAACCATTATCGGCGGCAAGTGGCAAAATGTGTTCAATGCGGTCGGGTTCGCCGCTGATGGAGTTTATAAAGGGTGTTTTCTCCACTACCGCCAGCGCGGCCGCCAGCGCCTTGGGGTTGGCGCTGTCGAGACAAAGCTGTGTCTCTACCGCGTCCTGCACTGTCTTCGTCAGCCAAACCAGGTCTTCTGGCTCTCGTTCTGGGCTGGTCCCGGCGTTTACATCTAAAACGTCGGCTCCAGCTTCCACCTGTCGCTTGGCGAGATCTCCTATAAATTTTTCGTCACGGGAGATGACTGCTTCTCGCACTTCAGAGCGGGTGCCGTTAATTTTCTCTCCAATGATGAGCATGGATGGTTTCTCCTGGGCCGAAGGCCGCCTAGTAATCCCGGCATCGCGAGAGCCTTTTTCTCGCTCTTTAAACGTTAAACCATTTTTTACAGAGCTTGACGCCGTGCTGCGCATCGCCGCCAGCGGCGTCTGCCCCCGCATAGGCGACCACGGTATCATCCACGGGTGCACCGCCTAGCACGATTTTGACCCCGTCTCTCAAACCAGCGTCCTCAACCGCCTTAACGGTGGCTTTCATTGCGTCAAAGGCAATGGTAAGGAGACCGGAGAGCGCTAGCACTGGCGCGCCGGTTTCCTTTAAAGCTTCGACAAATTTTTCAGGGGGCACGTCAACGCCGAGATCGATTACATCGAAATTCGACGCGCGCAGGAGACCCACGACTAGGTTTTTTCCGATGTCGTGTATGTCACCTTGCACGGTACCGAAAACAATTTTCCCCGACTTCGTGCCACCCGTGCCGGTTAGTCCAGGTGCGAGGATTTCGCTGATCTGGTTGAATATCTCGCCCGACATCATCAGTTCAGAGATGAAATACTCACCCTCCTCAAAACGGTCCCCAACGAGCACCATGCCCTCCTGGCACATCTCAAGGATGGTGTTGGGGTCAGTTCCGGCTTCAAGTTCGGATTTTACTTTAGCTATAACTTCATCTTCTCTGAGTTCAGACAACAACTGTGCAATTTCGCTGCCCATATCTTTTCCTTTCCTAACAGGACTGGGGCGGCCGGCCTAGCTGACCCAACTCCATATCCAAACGTAAGCAAGTTTTTCAAATAATTCCCATGGTTGCCGTATGAGGCTCTCTTCGCCCCTTATACCGCCCCACTCATCGACTCTCTCCTCCCAGCTGGTCAACATCCTCGGCCCAACGTCGTTTACAGGTTTGGGGGGAGTTTTGGGCATTGGTTTAAGTGACGGGTCATAAATGCCAAACTCGCAGATGGCGTCGAGCATCGCCCTGTAGTTTTCAGCCTTGGTATCGTGTGGGATATTGCAGCCGCCGTTGATTAGCAGGTGCTTATCTTTTCCGGCAGCTTCGCAGAGAAGCTTGACCCTCTCTTTAACGGCCTTTGGTTTTTCAAGGATCAACATCGACGAGAGCACACCGCCTGCGAGGCACTGGTGTCCGCCGATGTCGTCGAGGGCCTTAAGGATATCCGCCTGGTCGTCGATGTCGCAGACAACCCTGCCTTTGGGAAGCTCTTTTATGTGATGCCAGTGCTTAGACCAGTCCCCCTCCAAGTAAGCGCGGACATTGTGCCCCGCGTCGAGGAGGGTCAGGATCGTCTTTTTGAAGGAGGGCCAGTAGAACTCCTCAAACTGTGACGGAGAGAGGAACATTGGCTTGTGCGTAGGAACGAATATCGGGTAGCGTTTGAGCGGGTCGGCGGTGACCAACGCCATATTCACCATCTCGTCCACGAGCGCATCGCATGCGGCGCGTAGCTTATCCGGCTTCCGGAACATATCCATGACGACGCCGTTAAGACCTCTGAAGGCGTCGGCTATGACGTCGAAGGGAGCAAGAAAGAACCCTGCTGTGGGTTGGGGCATCCCGCACTCTTTTTCAAGGGTGAGCCCCCGGTTTCGCATAACCTGTCCCATCTGCGCGAACGCCATGCCACCCTTTAATAGAGCAACCTGAGCTCGGTGTGAGCCTGGTTCGGCGAAATCGCCAAGCACTCGGGGGAGGTAGCGTTCCAACATGAAGGCGGTGGGGTTTTCGATAAGGAGGTCGTACTCATCCGCCTTCATGTTCTCTTTTTCGACGAACTGGAACCAGGTGTTTGCCTCCAAATCGCGACCCGGCATACGGTAGGTCCTGCAATTCACCACATCGAACAAGGGCGCGTATATTCGGTTGTCGCGCAATACATCGACCTCGGGGAAATCCCTTATGAATATCTTCTCCGCTTCAAGCCACTTTTCCTGGTTGTAGACTGTGGTCTGGTGGTCGTTGCCCGAATAGACCTCAGCGAAATAGTTTGAGCCGCAGGCGATCGGCATGCGGTCCACCGGCTCCAAGGCTATCGCCGCTTGGTAGCGTCCGAGCCTCCGGTCAAATAAATTTTTGATTTCCTCTGGGTTCATTTTGGTCTCCCAAACGCTCTCGTCTGATGTCTTAGCATTATGCTCATGTGCCCTCAGGCTCCCGCAGCACAAACATCATTTTGCGCCACGGCGTCGTCCATAAAAGACTCAAGGACTATGGTCTCGCCAGGCAACGCCACCACGAATTCATCGTCCCAAGGGCCATTGGCGATCTTGTCCAAGAGCGCTCCTGAACCTTCAAGTTCGCAGTAGGTAAGGTCGAATTTCTCCGCAGTCTCTTTAGCCCATAGGCGATAAGTATCGAACTCTTCCTCATCTTCGCCCCTTATTAGAGCCAGGCGAGAGTAATGCGCTAGCATAGTCTTCATAAGCTTCCCGGCGCGCTCCCTGCCGAACTGCTCGCACATATCGTCAAATTCGTCAAAGGGGCTCTGCTTAGCGTCTATCCACCCTTTCGTTAGGTAGTAGGTGCCGGGGTTGTTCTTCATCTCCGCGCGGTAGGCGCGTCTGGAGCCTAGGAATATCCCTATGCAGTCGTCAACCCGGGGGACGATAATGGGACACGCAAAGGCTTTGAGACCCACTACGGCGTTAGCGCAGGCCCCGTAACCGAGGACTATCGCATCGAAATCACCTGGAGTTTCGTCAACCGCACACTGAAGGGCGTCTTTGAGCTTTTGCGGTGTCTTGTGTAGGCCGATGTCGAGTTCTTCAACCACGACGTCAACTCCATCCAGTCTCCCGGAAAGCTTCTCAAGTACAAGAGGGCATGCGATCAGCTTGATCCTCATGGTCAAGTCCCGCTAACTACCCCAACAAGACGAGCGGCACCACGTTGAATCTGAATGTGGCTCATTAGAGACTCCTCGGAATGTAGGTAGCCAGCTCGGGGAAGAAAAGCATTAGCGCAGTCAGCGCCATAAGCGCATAGAGGAAAGGAAAGATGCCCCTGAAGATAGTGTTCATGGGAATATGCGGCGCTATTCCTTTGATGATGAAGACATTGGCTCCAACCGGCGGCGTTATGACCCCCATCTCGGCAACAATGACTATGATTACCCCGAACCAGAGGGAGTCAAAGCCCATCTGCGTAACGATTGGGTAGAAGATTGGGATGGTCACAACGATGAGCGCCATTCCATCCATGAAGAAGCCGCCGACAAAGTAGATGCCGATAATTACCACCATGATAGACATTGGCGAGAGGGGAAGCGTTGACACCCAGTCGGCCAGTGCAAAGGGGATGTTGGTTATTGCAAGAAAGTGGCTGAATATCGTCCCGCCGACAAAGATGAAAAGCACCATACATGATGTTCTAAGGCCATCGCGGGCGCAGCTGAGGAACTTATCCCAAGTGAGCTGCCGACGAAAGAATCCGATCGCCAACGCTCCAGTTGCCCCAATCGAGCCCGCCTGCGTGGGACTGAACCAGCCGAGGAAGAGCCCGCCCAGCACCAGCCCGAAGAGCAGGAATGCTTCCAGGATGTCGGTGAGCGACACCAGTTTTTCCTTTATGCTCGTGGCAGGCCCAGGCGGTCCCCATTCAGGGTGAAGCCGGCAGATGACTATGACAGTCAATACGAACAAAAGACTTAATAAGGCGCCTGGCAATATAGCGGCCAGGAATAGGTCGCCTATCGACTCCTCGGTGAGGATGCCGTAGATGATCAGAACTGTGCTCGGAGGTATCAGGATGCCAAGGGTGCCGGCAGAGGCAACGGTGCCGGTGGAAAGCCGGTCGTTGTATCCGTATTTTTTCATCTCCGGCAGGGCAATTTTACCCATTGTGGCAGCAGTTGCTGCCGTGGAGCCGCAGATGGCGGCAAACCCCGAGCAAGCTATCACTGTCGCTATGGTTAGTCCGCCGCGAAGGTGCCCGAACCAATTGTAGCTGGTTTTGTAGAGTCTTTGGCTAATGCCCGAGGCGTAAGCGAAGGAGCCCATCAAAATGAACATCGGTATAACCGAGAGCGGGTAGGAAGAGAGGGTGTCGAAGGTGTCCTGCGCCATCAGCACGAGAGCCGAGTGCGAGTCGCTGAGCACCGTAAATCCAACCACGCCGACGATACCCATGGAAAACCCCACAGGCACACCAAGCAAAAAGAGTAGGAGCAGCGCAAATATTCCGATCAATCCAATAATTTCGGGGCTCATTTCGTTCCTCGAAATATAGCGACAATGATTCTATGGACGTATACGAGGCATATCGAAACGCACGCGAATGCACCGAGATAAGTGAAAGGATATAATGGTATACGTACAGTGCCGCTCACCTCTCCAGCAGTTTGGAAGGAGTGTGCCAGAAGAAAGAGGCGCCACACCAGGACAACAAAAAAGGAGAGGCCAAAAAGGTCTGCGATAATTGAAATAACCCGATGAAGCCTGGGGCCGAGAAGGCTCGTAAAGAACTCAACGGCAACATGCCTGCCGATCAGTAACGTACTCCCCGAGGCAAACGTAATTGCCAACACCTGCAGCAACATCACTATGTCGATGGTCCCGTTCAAGGGGTTTGAAAAGAGCTTGGCGCCAACGACGTTAACTGCGGTAACCGCCATCATCAACACAAAGGCCAGTACGCCGATGTTTTCGATGAGGGTGCAGAATCGATTTACGGACTTGCCGAACATGTCGATTCGATCCATCGTCTATCCTTTTTAACCTTGTTGCTGTACCCGCTGTTCGACAATTGGCCCGCCACCACTAGACTCCGGGGCGGCGGGCCAATGGATTGTCAATCAGAAGCCGGATACCGGCCACGTGCAGTCAAGAATTAAGGCTGCAAATCCTTGGGGCCAAGCGCGGTCTTGATTTGCAGGGTTTTTTGTTTCTCCACCAGGTAGGCGCTGCGCTCCCTGAGATAATCGATCCACCCTTTGACCTCGGCCTCGTCGTAACCCCTCTCGACCATGGTCTTGATGTAATCATTAATTACCTTTTCAGCGGCTGCGCGTACCCTGGGGTCGTTTTCAAGGCTATCGCTGAATGCAACGCCATTTTCAGTACCGAACTTCTCACCCACGAAAGAGGTGGAGTTCCACATCAGCGCAAAACGCTCCCTGTACTCGCCGCAAAGCGCATCAAACATACCCTTCAGGTCTGCGGGTATCTTCGCGTAAGCGTTCTTGTTCATAACTACATAGAAGGGGTAGGAGAGGCCGACGGTGTTTAACGTGTTGGTGTGTTTCGCAACTTCGGCGAAGCGGAAAGACTTGAGCCCGTCAATGCCTACTAGAACACCTTGGATAACGCCCTTAGATATGGCGCTGTAGGTCTCCATGATTGGTGTCGGCGTGGGAGCTGCGCCCAGCTCCGCGACCAGATCGCCCATCCTGCCTGGGGCTCTTAAAGAGAGGCCCTTAAGGTCGTCGACAGATTTGATCTCTTTGGTGGTTACGAGCACGGCAGGAGAGTTGGCGTGGAACCAGAGCGGATGCACGCCGTCAAACTCCTTGGGGCGAAATTTGTAATAAAAGTCGTTCATCAGCTGGGATGCTACCCACCCGGTAGGAGAGCCGACTGGCATCTCACCAGCCTCCATCACCGGCATGCGGCCGGGAGTGTAGAGGATGTGGGAAAGCCCGATGTCGGCGATGCCGCTCTCGATGCCTTTGAACATTGCGGGGGCTTTAAGGAGAGTTCCGCCGGGGAAGTATCTGACCTTGATTCTGCCGTTGGAGCGGGTCTCAAGGTCGGTGATGAAGTCCTCGCATGTCTTAGAGTAGATAGACTGGGGGGGAAGGTAATTGGCGAATTTGAACGTCACTTCTGCATCGTCTGCGATGGCGGCGGGCGCCAGCATGCAGAAAAACGCGAGGGCCAAGAAGGCCGCGGTAAAGGAGTGAAGCAGGGTCTTGCCATGTTTCATGGGACGTCTCCTTCAAGGGCTGGCGGGCTGTCGACTTTGTCGAAAGCCTCTTGTTAAGTGGTGGGAGCTTCTTATATCAAAATACCAAACAGTGTCTCGATTTCATAGTCTGCATATTATTATGTTCCCTAGGGAAGTAGTCAAGCCTAAATGCATCTTTCTTTAAAACCAGTGAAAGAGCGCCGGATTCGGGAGACGATGCAGAACGAATAAATGAGTAATTAGGGGTAGTTATAAGTCGATTGCGAATACGCTGAACCCATAGGCTGCCGCTTGGGCAATGGTTACAAGGGGCACTACGGTAGAGCTGGAAGGTGAACTAAGTGCATATTAATATACCAAAAAAGGCTACAAGTTACAGATAGCGACACTTGGTTTGACCCGCAAGCGCTAACAAAAAGACGACGCTATAAGCATGCGCTCATTTGGAAGAGCATCGCCATGGGCTTTGAGTGGTGGCGTGCCTTGACCCGCCACCTACTTGGAGGCGCGCTCTTTTAGAATCTGTTTGCAGAGAATTAGTCCTGTGCTTGCGTCCGTAGCCCATTGGTCGGCTCCGGAGAAACGACAGACGCTTTCGTCCACGGCACCGCCCCCTATTATAATGCCGGGGGCCATCGATGATACCGTAAGCCTCTCGCGCAAAAAAGTGATTGTGTCGCGCATGGCCTCGAAAGCCGTGGTCAAGAGCACAGAGAGCCCTATGACGTCGGGCGAGATTTCCTCGGCCATATTTGCAAGCACCTCGGGAGCGACGTCGACCCCAGCGTCAACAACGTTAAAACCGTTGCACTTAAGGAGCATCCCCACCAAGTTCTTTCCAGTGTCGTGGATGTCTCCCTGTACGGTGGCAAGAAGGATCGTCGCCCTATCGGTGGTAATGGGATTCTTTTTCAAGGCAGGTTCCAGCAGATCGACTACCTGGCGCATTATCTCGCCAGCCATAATCAAACCGGAGACGTAGTACTTATTCTGCTCGTAGAGCTCGCCCACGCGCAGCATCCCTTTTTGGCATTCGTTTATAATAAGGTTGGGGTCTTCTCCAGCGGAGAGCTTGGCGCTAACAAGTTCGAGCACTGCTTCTTCGTCGAGGTCGCCAAGCAGGTCGAACAGGCCTTTAGTTTTTTTCCCCATTTGAAGCTTTCCTTTTCGCCGCTCTACGCTGTGTGCTCGAAAATGCCGAGCGAGGTTCTGAAGCTCAGGCGCTTGCCTTGAGCTATAAACCACCCCCAGCTAAAAGGGTTGTCATTGAAGTCGTAGAATGTGTGGGCGAGCCTGAACGCAGGCTCTCCCACCTCTCCGCCTAACAGTTCTGCTTCCTCTTTGTCCAGAGTGGTGGCCTCGATAGTAAGGTGCCCGCCTTTAAGGTCGCTGGTGGCGTGACCGCTGAAGAGTCCTGCTAGCGATGTGGCCTCCATCTCAGCCTCAACTATTGGCAGAGAGGGGTCGTAGACCATGTACTCCTCATGGAAGAGCACGGGCACATCCTTGTTTATCAGGAGTCGACGGATGTTGATGACCCGGCTCTCTTCCCTTACTGACAGCTTGCGCGCCAAGCGTTTATTGGCACGCACGATCCTGGCCCCAAGGAGTCTTACCTTTGTGTCGCCTTTTTCTCCGAAGAGGCCCTTGAAGTCGCCAAGCCCGAAGCTCACCTCTCCTATGTGTACAGACTTTACGAAAGTGCCCCTGCCCTGAGTGGTGGTGACCAGCCCCTTCGCTACGAGGTCGCCGATAGAACGCCTCACTGTCATTGGACTGATTTGGTAACGCTCGCAAAGCTGCGCCTCAGAGGGCAACTGGCTCCCTGGTCTCAGCTCACCAGAGGCTATCTTGTCCTTTAGTATATTTACCAGTTGGGCGTACGCTGGTAGGTAGGAAGCTCTGTCTATGGTCTCGTTTGGTGGCAAAACTATCCCAGTCTTCCTGCCCCTGCATGAGCAGGGCCGGTGGCTAAGGCCGTAAGCTTGTAAACTTAAGGGGAAAGTCTACCCTATTTCCGGCAAATCCCCTAGGGGAGTATATAAGATTTGCCGAGCATTGGAAACGAATCTGTCAGCGCCTCATATCAACGTCAAGTCAAAACCTTCTAATATTTGCTTTGATATTCGCACACAATTTTTCGCGGCTGGCCCTCACCTATACTTGGTTTCTCGGAGCAGCGATTTTAAAGGAGTCCCTATTATTCAGTCGGCTTAGGACGTAGTCCTTTCTACCTCCACTGGCGCCAAGCTGGCGGGAGAGCGTTAGCTCCATGAGAACGGCAACCTCAACGCCGAAATCGGTCCTTTTTGACACAGACAGGCTTCCCGCTTTCTCGTTATCCTCAAGCCTCCTCCGCAAGCGTTACGACCAGACTTGCGTCCCCACAACCAAAGAAGAAGGCCATTACGACTTTCAGTGCAATCTCGACCTCGGAGGAATTCGGTGAGACCCCTGCTCTACAATGACAGCCTTGTACCACCCTTGAAAAAGGTGGCCGACTCGCTTTTTGCGGCGGCTAAAGCGGTGGGTGTAGGTGCCACCAAGGAACTGCATCCCCTTACCGAAATTAGTTTCTGGTGTTTCGATGAGTAGGTGGTAGTTATTTGTCATCAAACAGTAGGAATGCAAGACCAGCCAAAGCGCTCTATAACAGTTGAATTTTTGAACTTTTATGAAATAGGCATAAACATAAAACTGCTGCCAAGCTTATCTCTCATCATCGACCAACAATATAAGCAAACCAATATTATCTCATTTTATCCTCCAGAACTCTCAGCGTAATAAAATTAACTAATTCAAATTGTCCTATATAGCTAAATATTCTTGAGTTTTATCATATTTATGTATCCGTTTTTTTGAACGCTGTATTGATATTTAGATGCACTTATTCTTTTGTCTGGTAACTTATATTAATACCTCTTTTTGGCTTAACTTTTGTCTATCTTATTCAACAATTATTTTTTAGTTACATATGGCGACGGAAAGGAGCTTGAGGACAATATTTTCATTCATCTCAAATCAATCACAGAAAGGGAAACTGATGAAAAAAAGACTCACCTTACTTGTTCTCTCATCCCTGATTTTGTTGCCAGCATTTACACTTGCTGCTACCACAACGGCGGAACTTGGAGAAGCGCTTTACTTTGATGAGAATCTTTCGTTCAACGGCAACCAGTCCTGCGCGACATGTCATGACCCCGACTTTGGTTTCGTCGACCCGGACAACGCCACAAACTTAACCCCCGTCTCCGATGGCTCTTTTCCCGCTCTCACGGGTGGGCTTAACGCCCCCAGCGCCGCATATGCTTCCTTCAGCCCTTTCTTTCACTGGAATGGCGTTGATGGTCTATTTGTTGGCGGGCAGTTCTGGAACGGCCGCGCTAATTCACTCGCCGAACAGGCTGCCGGCCCATTCTTGAATCCCGTTGAGATGGCTATGCCCGACAAGTGGTCTGTGGTAGAACGCTTGCGGGTAAGCGTATCGCCTGACTATCAGACGATGTTTATGGACGTCTATGGACTCGACCTAAGTCTGATTTATCCTTACTCGGCGCTTGCCCCTATACCCCCAGGAGTTCTGGAAATTTATGATCGAATGGCCGAAGCCATAGGTGAGTTTGAAAAAACTCAGCTTTTCTCGCCCTTCGACTCAAAATTCGACTATTTCCTAGCCGGAATGACAGACCTTTCGAAGGCCGAAGCAAAGGGCTTGAAAGTATTCACAAAAGGTGGGAAATGTGCGCTTTGCCACTTGCCTGACCCCACGCTTGCGCCGGATGGCGTCAGCCAAATACCGCCGCTTTTTACCGACTTCACATATGACAATCTCGGACTACCCCAAAACGTAAATATTCCTGGTTCTCCGGTGGACCCCGGTCTTGGAGGACGACTGGACATAGCGGCGCTTGACCCCGCTGGGCTACAGCTAGGCAAACACAAGGTTATGACTCTTCGCAATATAGAGCTTACGCCTCCTTACGGGCATAACGGGGTCTTCAAGACCCTCGATGAGATTGTGCATTTCTACAATACCCGAGATGTTTTGCTGGAGGTTTGCGCTGACAATAACGACCCCGGGTTCGGGATAACATGCTGGCCCGTACCCGAAGTTCCGCTTAATGTAAATATAGTGGAGCTGGGGAACTTAATGTTGGATGCACAGCAGGAGGCGGACCTCGTCGCCTTCCTCAAAACTCTTACCGATGGGTGGGGACCGGCTAACGGGATGCCGCCACTGCCTCGTCCGCCGATGCCCCCTAGCCCCTAAAGGCACCAGGAGGAAGGCCCAGCGATAACTGGGCCTTCATCATTTTTAAATAGTTGGCTTGAAGCTAGTTGGAACAACCTTTTTTATAAATAATGAATCGCCACCGATTTTCTAACAAATATTCGTCAAAAGAATGAAATACCTTCACTCGCCGGACTTTTGGGTGACCTTCAAAACAAGAGGTTGCTGAAGGGTTATGCGGGGCAGTAGCGGGGGATATTCAGCGCTTTAATTATGATGAGAATGCAGCGACCTCTGCGAGGAGTTGGTCCGGGCGAAAGTGTTTGAGGGTCGCCGCCTTGGAGGGGCACGCAGCGGAGCAGGCACCGCACCCTTTGCATAGCGCGGGGTTCACACGCATGACCGCGCGGTGCGTCATCGGCGATATTGCGCCGAAGGGGCAAGCGGCGGCGCAAAGCCCGCACCCAACGCAGGCAAGGTCATCTATCTCTGCAACCACGGGGTCGATTGGCGTCCATCCCCTGAGGAGAGGCAAGGCCGCTTTTGCCGCCGCTGCCCGGCCGCTCGTAACCGCTTCATCTATTGTCTTGGGAGCCTGGCAAGCACCTGCGAGATAGACGCCGTCGGAGGCGGTCTCCGAGGGGCGAAGCTTTGGATGCGCCTCCTGAAAGAATCCGTCGGGGCCCTGCGCCGCGCCGAATAGCCGCGAGACCTCCCTGACATCCTCACGGGGCCTCGCGCCGCATGCTAGAACGACCAGATCCGTCTTAAGGCGCGCCGCCTCCCCGTTCAGGGTATCTTCAAATGCCACGACCCGTTCTTCGCCATCCTTAAATATCTCGGAAGCGCTTCCGCGCCTGAATACCACTCCCCTGCGTCCGGCTGCCTCATAAGCCTCCTCCGCGCCGCGAGCGTAGGCCCTCAGGTCCATGTAGATAACATCAACGCGAGCTTTTGGGTACCGTGTCTTGAAATCCTCTGCTTGCCTCACGCTGGTCATGCAGCATATTCGCGAGCAGTGTGAACCCTTGGCGCTCTTATCGCGTGAACCAATACATTGGAGGAAGGCGACCGCGTCCACTGGCGCCCCATCCACTGCGATCAGTTCACCGCCTCGGAGAAGCCCCTCAAAGTCCTCCTGCGTAATAATTCGCTTATCCTCACCAAAGCCAAGCTCCGGGCGGCCCTCCTCCGGATCATCGGGGCGATAGAGGGAGCTCCCGGTGGCGATGATTACCGCCCCTGTTTCCCTGGTCTCCTGTCCCGAGTCAGTCTTCATCGTAACGGAAAATGAGCCGGGAGCGCCCTCAAGTCCTACGACCTCCGCGCCGGTCATCACCTCCACAAGGTCGCTCTCATAAACTTTTTCAATAAGCTTATCAAGCCACGGGCCGACCTCCCCGCCCTCTGTAAAGGAGCGCCCGACCCTAGCGGCGCGGCCTCCCAAGGAAGCCTCCCTTTCGCAGAGCACAACCTCAAGCCCCTGCCCCGCCAGCTGTGCTGTCGCGGATAGACCCGCCGGCCCTCCCCCGACTACGAGCGCCCTAGGCGTAACCTCTGCGGTGGAGCCATATAGCGGCTCCTGTAGCCTGACCCGCTCAAGGCCGCCGCGCAAAAGCTCCTTGGCCTTGGCGGTTGCCTCATCCCTTTCGGGGTGAACCCAGGAGCACTGCTCGCGGATGTTCACATGGTTAAAGAGGTATGGATTTAACCCCTCGGACTCCACCGCCTTTCTAAAGGTCTTCTCGTGCATCCTGGGGGAGCAGGCGGCTATCACCACGCGGGAGATGCCTCCCGCTTTGAGGTCATTTTTAATGAGCTCCTGTCCCGGCCTTGAACAGAGATATGGGTAATGCCGCACGACACTTACGCCCGGAGCTCCTTCAAACGATTTGGCGACATCGGCGACGTCCACGGTAGCGGCGATATTGTGCCCGCAGTGGCAGATATAGAGCGCCGCGCCCTTCATTCGGCATCACCTCCCAGGATAAACTCCAAGGCAGCGCCTGCGGCTGCGGAGCCTGAGGCCACCGCGTCGGGAATATCCACCGGCCCGCCACACGCCCCCGCGATGAAGATACCATCGCCCAGCCCTCCGGCGGGGTCACGTTTAGGAGTTTTAAAGAAACCATCCTCCTCGGTTGAAATGCCAACCGTTAAGGCAAGCTCCTCGCTCCCTTTCCCAGGCCGCAATCCAGCCGCGAGGACCACGAGATCCGCCATAAGCTCCTCGGTAGCGCCGAGGAGGGTATCCTCTACACGAACAATCACCTCCTCTTCCCTCTCGAAAATCTCAGAGGGAGCGCCGCGCCTAAGGGTAGCCCCAAGGCGCTGGGCTCGCTCCATGAACTCCTCGTAGCCCTTTCCGAAGGCGCGAATGTCCATGTATAGGATAGTAGCCTCGACGCTTTCAATCTTCTCAAGCGAGAGGACCGCCTGCTTGAGGCTCACCATGCAGCACACGCGTGAGCAATAAGCCGCTCCGGTGGTGCGGTCACGGCTTCCGATACACTGTATAAAGATTATCCTTTTAGGCTCTCTCCCCTCGACAAGGATCTTCCCCTGCGTGGGGCCGGAGGCGGAGGATAACCGCTCGAACTCAAGGTTGGTTATAACGCGTGGCAGCTCTCGGTAACCCAACTCGGGGCGCCCCACGGCGGTATCCGCCGGGTCGTAAAGATCATAGCCTGTGGCGAGGATTACCGCGCCCACCTCGACCCTCAGGACGCGCTCCTCCTCCTCGAAGCTTATGGCATCGACATCGCATGCCTCGACGCATTTTGGCCCCTTGCCGCACTTGCCAAAACGGAGCATCAGACAATGCGCCGGATCCACGGCATAGGTAGATGGGACCGCCTGCGGAAATGGCACCCCGATTGCGCTCACGCGCCCAAGGCCGAGGTCGAATTCGGAGACCACTTTGCCTGCGAGCCTGCAAGCTTCGCTGCACCTCCCGCAGGAGACGCAGCGCTCCATATCCACAAAACGTGGCCGAACGGAGATTTCGGCTTCAAAGGTTGAGCCCCTACGCGTTAGCCCGGTAAGCTCGGCGCGGGTGATGAGGTGGACGTTGGGGTGTGCCTCAACCTCCACCGTCCTCGGAGTCAGTGTGCAGGAGGAGCAGTCGAGGGTGGGAAAGGTTTTGTCGGTTTGCGCCATCCGCCCGCCGATAGAATCGCCGCGCTCCAACAGATAGACCATGGTGCCGGCATCGGCAAGGTCCAGAGCCGCCTGGATACCGGCGACTCCCGCGCCGACCACCAGCGCCCATGGAGCGGATACGCTCAAAACCCCCTCCTAACCCTTCTCTGCCCGCACCGCTGCGGTAAGGGCTGGCGCGACCTTGAAAAGGTCCCCTACTATGCCGTAATGCGCTATCTGGAATATCGGCGCTTTGGGGTCCTTGTTGACTGCGATTATCATCGCTGAGTCCTTCATCGCGGTGGCGTGCTGGAAGGCTCCTGAGATGCCGAGGGCGATATAAACCTTCGGCTTAACCGTCTTGCCGGAGATGCCCACCTAGCGCTCCTTGGGCAGCCAATTAATATCGACCACCGGGCGGGAGCAGGAGAGCGTCGCCCCAAGCGCCTCCGCAAGAGCCTCTGCGACGTCTATATTTTCCTTATCCTGAATACCCCGCCCAACAGAGACGAGGATATCCGCCTGGGAGATGTCAACTGCACCGGCCAACTCCTCCACCCATGCGACAAAGCGCTTGCCAAGCTCAGCGGGGATATCGGCGTTCGCCGTTTCGATGGTAGTTGTCATAGGGGTAAGAGAGGGCTCCTCTTCAAGGGAGCCGGGGCGGATCGTAGCAATTACACTCGGGCCCTCGCCCAGCTTTACCTTGGAGTTAAGCTTGCCACCGTACACCACACGCGTTGCGGCTAAGGAAGCTCCCTCAGCGGCGAGCGCCACCACATCCGTTACAGCCGGGCAAGCTAGCTTGCCCGCCAGCGTAGGCGCCCAATCCATACCCGCCGCTGAGTGAGCGCCCAGGATTACTTTGGGAGGCTCCGTTGACTGAGAAATTAAGGTTGCCAAAGCCGCTGCCTGGGCCGTACCGTTGAAACCCAGCAGCGAAGAATCTTCAACTATGAGCGTCCTCGGAGCTTTCCCGTCGAGAGAGGCAGCCAGAGCGCTACCATCCCCGGGTCCTGAAAAGACTAGCGCTGTGACGGGCCCGAGCCCCAACGCAGCTCCGTGGGACAAAAGCTCATAAGTCACCTCGCGCATGGCTCCATTTCGATGCTCCGCAACCACCCATACGCTCATAGAACACCTCCCGCCTCTTTGAGGAGGGCAAGGCATTTAGCCGCTACCTCCTCGGGGCTACCTTCAAGAATCTCCGCTCCCTCACCTACCGCGGGGGTCTCGATGCCTACGAGGGAGAGCTTCTCCTTCTCCGTAGCCAGTCTCTCGGCGGTAATACCAACGCTTACTGCGTCCATGAGATCTATGGGCTTTTTCCGCGCCTTCTTAATGCCGAGGATTGATACGTAGCGCGGCTCATTTATGCCGGTCTGTATTGTTACAAGCGCCGGGAGGTCCACCTCGACCTCCTCGCCCCATCCCCCCTCAAGTTCGCGGGTGACAAGTACTTTGCCACCTTCGACCTTCATCTTATTGACCAGCGCTACGGAGGGAACCCCAAGCGCTTCCGCAAGGAGCGGTCCTCCGAGGCCGTAACCGTCATCCGATGACTGAGCGCCGCAGAGGATGAGGTCATACTCATCTTCGCCAATCGCTCCTCGCATTGCGGCTGTCAGCGCGAAGGGGTTGGCCCCGGCAAGGCCATCATCCCAGACACGCACGGCGCGGTCCGCGCCTACAGCGAGGCAGCGGCGCAGCGACTCTTCAGCCGCCTCATCGCCAATAAGAAACGAGGTGAGCTCTCCTCCCAGAGAATCCTTAACGAGGACCGCCTCCTCAAGGGCAAAGCGATCCCACTCATTCATCTCGAAGGGCAGCTCCCCTCCCTTCACCGTGCGCCCATCGGCGGCGACCTCAAGGTCGGCCTCGGCTACATCCGGTACGTGCTTGACGAAGACGGCTATCTTCATCCCTCGCTCCTTTCATTACCATCCAAGGCGTTGACTACTATTTCAGCTATATCGAGAATTTTTAATTTTCCTTCGGAGCCGGTTGTCTTAACGGCATCCTCAAGGGTAAGGAGACAGAAGGGACAAGCAGTGGCGATAATATCAACCCCCATGTCGATGGCATCGCGAACCCTAATCTGCGCGTTTCGCTCGCCCTCGCCCATTCCCTCAATCCACATTCTGCCGCCGCCGCCCTCACAGCAGAGGCTCCGCTCACGCGAGCGGGAAAACTCAACCAGCTCGACGCCGGGGACCGCTTTTAGGACCTCCCTGGGAGCCTCGTAGATGGAGTTCTGCTTACCCAGGTAGCAAGGATCGTGGAATGCTACCTTTAAAGCTTCCCCCTCCTCCCCGAAGGGCAAAGCACCATCTACGGCAAGGGCAGCTAAAAGCTGGGTGTAGTGAGTAACCGGGATTTTCAGTCCGTAGTCGGCGATGAAGGTGTTCATGCAGTGGGGCGAGGTTGCTACGACCTCGTCAAACTCAAGCTCCGCGAAGTTCTCCTTGTTGACCTCGGAAAGCTCCTCGAAAAGCCCCTCCTCGCCCGCGCGAAGCATCTCGCTTCCGCAGCATACCTCCTCGCTGCCCAGGGTCGTATAATCGACCTCCGCAACCTCAAATATTCTTGCGAGGGCCTTAGCCATCTCCATGGCGCGTGGGTCGTAAGCCGGTGTACAGCCGACGAACCATAGCCTCCGGGACTCCTTGTCTTCCTCGATGGAGTTGACGGAGAGACCCTCCGTCCAGGCGGTGCGCTTCATGCGTGAGCGGCCCCAGGGGTTACCGTGCTTGAGGCTAGACTCCATGGCGTCCATCAGCGTTTTGGGAATGCGGCCGCCCTCAATCTTAACTGTGCGTACGGCACGCATCACCATCGCCGGGTCCAGCTCCCTCGGACAGCGTGAGGAGCAGGTACGGCAAGAGGTGCAATCCCACACCTCCTCGCGCTCAAGCAGCGCTTCGCCATCCTCGCGGATGAGAGATTCATAGATGAACTTGCGGCTGTTAAGCGGCGAGCGTATGGACATCGGGCAACCGCCTGTGCAGCGGCCGCACTGTAGGCAGGCCGAAAGCTCGAAGCGCTCGGCGAGGGTGACCCCCTCGATATCACTTATTTTCGGCACCCTCTATGCCTTCCCTAGGATAACCCGCGCGATAACCTGCTTTTCCACCTCTTTGGTGCCCTCATAAAGCTCTACGATTTTTGCGTCGCGGTAAAAGCGTTCGATATCGTATTCCGCCAGATAGCCGTAACCGCCGTGAAGCTGTAAAGCCTCATCTGTGACCCGAACGCCGGTCTCCCCTGCGGTCCACTTAGCCATCGCTATCAACTTATGGTCGAAGATACCTTGGTCCGCCAGCGATGCTGCCCGGTAGAGGAGGCTTCTGGACGCCTCTACTCTCGTCGCCATCTCGGCGATTTTAAACTGCACCGCTTGCAGCGCGGCGAGAGGCCGCCCGAACTGAACTCGGTTTTTCACGTGACGCGTCGCCATATCCAGCGCGCCCTGCGCCACGCCAATCCCCTGCGCCGCGATGTGAAGACGCGTGCGGTTGAAGAAGGCCATGAATTGCGCGAACCCCTCTCCACGCTCGCCTATGAGGTTCTCTTTGGGAACCCTGAGGTCCGTCAGGGAGAGCTCGGCGGTATCGGAGGCGCGGATGCCCATCTTCCCGTGAATTTTAGTCGCCGCGAAGCCTGGTCGATCGGTCTCGACGATGATGCAGGAGTGGCGCTGATGGCGTGAAGGGTTATCGGGGTCGGTGAGGCAGTAGAGTATTATGTAGTCGGCGAGGTTTCCGTTTGTTATGAACATCTTGGTGCCGTTTATAACCCACTCGTCGCCGTCGAGGACCGCCCTGGTCGCAACAGCGGTGACGTCGCTCCCGGCGTCCGCCTCGGTTATGGCCGCAGCCATGATGGCTTCACCCTCGGTAATTGGAGGCAGATACTTTTTTTTCTGTTCCTCGCTGCCGAAGGTAAGGAGCAGGTCTGAGCCGAACACCACCGAACCGAGAGACTGGCCGAGGCCAGGGTCCACACGCCAAAACTCTTCAATAACCAGGCAGAACTCCATGTATCCAAGGCCCGCGCCGCCGTACTCTTCCGGGAAGAATATCCCTTGAAAGCCAAGCTCTGCGGCCTGCTTGTAAAGCACCTCCGGGCAATATTCCTTTTCGTCGGCCTCCCTCGCCCACTTGGTAAATTCACCACGGGCAAACTCACGCGCCGCCTTCTGAATGTCTATCTGTTCGCTGGTAAGGTTGAAGCTCATGGATCCTCCGGTGTCCTTTAAAGATATTTGCCGGGGCCTAGCCCAAGCCGGATTTGAAGATACTCATAAAGTCGCGGGCGAGCTCATCGGGGGAGAGCGGCCCCGCCGGGTCATACCACTTGAATATCCAGTTCATGCCGCCCAGAAGCGCATAGACCGCCGCGGTTTCGTTCACGCTACGCGCCTTGCCGCCCCGGCGCCCTGCCATTACCCCTGAGATTATCCCACGCACAAGCTGGACGTATTCGCGCTGGCGAGCGACTATTGTCTCTCGAAATTCCGGGCCGAGGCTGTCTACCTCGGTGGACATTATCGTTAGCTCGTGGGGTTTTACTGCGAAAAAGGAGATGTAGCGGCGGATGAGGTCATGGAGCTTGTCGCTGGGGGAGAGGGAGCTTTCACCGACCTCTATCACGTCAGCCAACACCTGATCCATGACGAAGGTCATAATCCCGAAGAGAAGTTCATCCTTGGAGGAAAAATAGTAGTAGAGAGCGGGTTTGGTTACCCCAAGCGCTCCGGCAAGCTCCTGGAGGCTTGTCCGCTCATAGCCCTGCTCCGCGAAGAGGCGCGCTCCCTCCTTGAAAATTCGCCCCTTAAGTGCCCCTCTCTTTTCCGACATAGTCACTCCCGGCTTAATTTACTTACCGGTAAGTAAGTACATCCTCTGGAGGGGCGTCGTCAATAAAAAAGTGGGAGGCCAATTGGCCTCCCACTATCTTTTGCTCACTTTAATTTTTGTATTTTATTTACCCTTGGTTGCCATGAGCCGGTCGAACTTGGAGCGCAGCGCCATCTTCGCCATCTTGGCATTTGAGAGCTTGCCCCTGGCCTTCGCCAGCTTGATCGCCGCCTCGGTGTTTGAGCGTGGCACCTCAGGAGCTAGCTCTTTGCGCTTCAACTTAAGCGCCTTGGTCGGGCAAGTGGTCACGCAAAGGCCGCAGCCTATGCAGCGCTTTGCCTCAAGCGAGACAACCCCATTTTCAAGGGTGAGCGCTTCCATCTGGCAGCGGCCAATACATACCTCGCAGCCGACGCACTCATCTTCATCGACCTCCACTATGTAGGCGCTGGAGAAGAACTCCGCCGGGTCGGGGTGCTTCTTCATAGCTAGAAGGACCTGACAGCAGCAGCCACAACAGAGGCAGATGTTTATTGCTTTCTGAGAGTTGGAGGGTTGGACGACGAGGCCGGCCCGCTCCCCTTCTTCCAGAATTTTCAACGTCTCAGCTTCGTCTATCTCACGGGCGAGGCCATTTCTCAGATAGTAATCGGCGGCGGTATCGAAGACGAGGCAGGACTCCATAGGCCGGTCACAACCCTCACCGACCAACTTGTGCTCTTTGCGACAGATGCACTCAGCCACTGCATAGCGGCGGTGCCCTTTAACGAGGTTCGCTGCATCCTCATAGGGAAGCGACTGGTGCCCGGGATCGAGGGAGCGTGATACGGGAATGGTACGGAGCTGGGGGGAGGCCTTCCAGGCGTCGGCATCGACGAGGTATGGTATATACTCGTTCATTAGCCGGACCAGCTCCTCGTCGAGGTCGTTGACGTGGAACTCCCATATACCGACTACATACTGTACCGCCATGTAAAGGGGTGGCTTGCCGGGCTTCTCTATAGAGTAGATAAGGCCCTTTCTCGACATCTCGCGCAGCTTTTCGGCGACCTCATCCTTATCGCCTCCGAAGCGGTGTGCGATAACGTGAGCCTCCTCGGGTATGAGGGTAAGCTTCACCGCCAGCTGAGCCTCCTCCGGGGTAAAAAGCTTTCTTAGTATCTTAAGCTCTACGCCGCTCTCCGTTGCCGGAAAGCCTCCGGGCAGGTCGTCGAGGTGAGCGGCGAGTTTTTTGTAGATGGTGTCGGACATATTTTCCCTCACGATAATAATGAATATTCATTCATATTATGCATTGTACCCCATACGCCGCTTATTAAAAAGAAAAAGCCCGACACTCGGATGCGTCGGGCCCTCTAATCCGTTGCGTCTGAAAAGAACCGCTAAAGCACCTGATTTAGAAAGAGCTTGGTGCGTTCGTGGCTGGGCGCGGTGAAGAAGTGTTCAGGAGTCCCCTCCTCCACCAACTTGCCCTCATCCATGAAGAGGACTCTGTCGGCCACCTCGCGGGCGAAGCCCATCTCGTGAGTTACGACGACCATCGTCATACCCTCGCGTGCGAGCGTCTTCATAACGTCCAGAACCTCGCCGACCATCTCGGGGTCAAGGGCAGAGGTCGGCTCGTCGAAGAGCATTATCTTTGGGTCCATCGCCAGCGCTCTCGCTATGGCGACCCTCTGCTGCTGTCCGCCTGAGAGGCGTGAGGGGTATACGCTCTCCTTTTCGGAGATGCCCACCTTGGTAAGCAGCGTCCTCGCCTTTTCCTCCGCCTCCTTTTTGGAGCGGTTACGCACCTTCATCTGCGCCAGGGTGAGGTTTTCGAGGACTGTTTTATGGGGAAAGAGGTTGAACTGCTGAAAGACCATCCCCACTTCGCGGCGGACGACGTTGATGTCGGTCTTTTTATCGGCGAGGTCCTTACCGTCGATTACGATATGCCCGCCGTTAAGGGGCTCAAGGCCATTTAGACAGCGCAGGAAAGTCGACTTGCCGGAGCCAGATGGACCGATAACAACTACGACCTCCGCCTTAGCCACATCTGTGGAAACGCCGTCGACAGCCCTAACGATGGAGCCGTCGGCATGAAAAAGTTTTATGAGGTCTCTTACCTTAATCACTGACGGCCATCCTTCTCTCCATCCACTGCACGAGCTGGGAGAGCGTGCCCGTGATGACCAGGTAGAGGAGCGCTACCGTGATCCATATCTCAAAGGTCGCGAAGGTGTTGGAGATTATCTCGCGCCCTGCGCGGGTGAGGTCTATTATCGCTATGACGGAGAGGAGCGAAGAGTCTTTGATGAGGCTGATGAACTGACCCGCCAGCGGCGGCAGTGTGCGTTTTAGCGCCTGCGGCATGATGATGTATACCATGCACTGCGTGGCGGTCATGCCCAGCGAACGCGCCGCCTCGGTCTGACCACGGGCGATTGATTGAATCCCCGCGCGGATGATCTCCGCGACATAGGCACCGGCAAAGAGCGAAAGCGCGCCTACACCCGCTACGTACTTATCCAGATCAAGCACCGTGCCTATGAAGAAGTAGAAGATGAATATCTGCACGAGCAGCGGGGTGCCTCGTATGAGCTCGACATATAGCGCTGCGAAGCCGGAGAGGCACGGATTCTTCGATATACGGCAAAGCCCGAAGACTATCCCGAGGAAGAGCCCGAGCACGCCGGAGACGGCTGATATCCAGAGCGTCGTCCAGATGCCCAGCGTCAAGGGCCCCATCTCCCATGAGTACACGTAGCCGATCCTGTCTCCGAGGAAGAGGTCCTCCCCCTCGGAGACATTCAGCGTTTCGGAGTCGACCTTATAGGTGTACTTTTCGCCGGTCTCCGCCTCAAAGTTGACGGTTGACTTGGCCTTGCCATCCGCTATGGAGGTAACAATACCATCATCGTCCGCCTTCACCGGCAGCTCGGCTTTGTAGAAGAAATACTGGGGAACCCTCTTCCACCGCCACGTGTAGTCCACGCGCTTTGCGGCGAAATAGAAGGCTCCCATAAGAGCGACGACCGTGACTACGAGCACCGCCTTCCAAAATAAATTGTAGGATTTGCTATTCACGCGTCATACGCCCCTGCTTAGGTTCTACTGGATTTCCTTCTGCCAATCGGAGGAGAGGATCCACTTTTCGTAGATCTTGTCGTAGACGCCGTCGTTCTTGATCTGGCGAAGGAAGTTGTTGAGCCAGTTCAAGAAGTCCGCATCGCCTTTCTTTACCGCCCAGGCAAGAGGCTCATAGGTGAAGGGCTTGTCGAGTAGGACCAGCTTGCCCTCGCCCTTCTGCGCCATCGCGGGGCCGAGGTAGGGAAGGTCGTAGACAAAGGCGTCGGCCTTGCCGTTTACAACTTCCATCATCGCTTCCTGCTCGGTCTCAAAGGAGATGTAGGTGCACTTGGGGATATGCTTCTTGGTGGCCTGCTCGCCGGTTGTGCCAAGCTTGGAGGTCACTTTGTATTTGGAGTCATTGAGGTCTTTGTAGGATTTAACCTCGCCCGCGAGCTCTTTCCTGAGCAGGATCGCCTGACCGATGACGATGTAGGGGTCTGCGAAGTTGATGCGGAGGTTGCGCTCCTGGGTAAGGGTCATGCCGGACATGAGGATATCGAACTTGTTGGTGACGAGAGCGGCGATGATGCCATCCCACGCGGTGGGTACGATTTCAAGCTTAACGCCCATGGCCTTTGCCATGCGGTTTGCCATATCAACGTCGAAGCCGATTACTTCACCCTTCTTGTTGCGAAGCTCAAAGGGCATGTAGCCGGGCTCCATGCCGACCTTTAAGGTGCCCCTGTCGAGTATTTCATCAATTGTGCCCGCCTGCGCGAAGCCCGCGACAAGCGCTACGACCAGTGCGGTGAAGATTGCGATTCGTTTCATCTTTGCTCTCCTTTAAAAATTCTACAGGTAAAAAGTTTTGCAGTGCTAAACCGTGTCGGGTTCAGTAAGATTTCCCCTCGTCGAGGAGTTCGTTTATTACCATCTGTTTCCCGCACTTGGGGCACTTGGGAAATTCCTCCACCGGGATGTAGACTATCTCGGTGTAACCGCATTTGGGGCATTTTGCTTCTATCGGTTCCATTTTGCCACGTTCCATGACATAATCCTTCGCCCATTTACGGACCCCGTTAAATTAGCGCTAACTTGCGATTTATAACACAACAAAACCGGTCCCACAACACAAGAGCATAAATGAAAACCCGTAACAGGCGGCACTTAGCCGAATTGCTCCTCGCCACCGTCACCATATTTTGGGGCGCCACCTTCCCTATAGTCAAAGAAGCCATAGAAGAGGTGCCGGTGCTCTGCTTTCTCTGGGTGAGGTTCCTCTTCGCCGCGATACTGCTGGCGCTCTTCGCGGGTCCAAAAGGTTTCGCCACACTAAACAAGGAAGGGTACCTAAAGGGTATTTTCCTCGGCGTGCTCCTCTTCGCCTCATACATCACCCAGACCTACGGCCTTTCGATGACGACCTCCGCCAACACAGGCTTTCTCACCGGGCTGAACGTTGTGTGGGTCTCGCTCCTTGCCGGCCCCATATTGAAAAAACCCCCCGCGCCGGGAGCGAAGGTAGGCGTTGTCTGCGCGGTGGCGGGTCTCTTCATGCTCACCTGGCAGGGCTCCTTTTCAATAAACCCCGGAGACGCGCTGGTCTCGCTATGCGCCTTCTTCGTGGCGCTCCATATCCTGGGCCTCGATGCGTTGACGAAGGGTTACGACGGGCGGGCGTTGGCCTTCGTACAGATAATGACGATGGCGGTGCTGGGCGCTATTGGAAGCTACTTCTTTGAACCGATTAGCTGGCCGAGGGAGTGGAGTTCTTCGCTCGTTTGGGCGCTTATAATTACCGCAGTCTTCGCGACCACTTACGCCTTCTGGGTGCAAACGACCTTCCAGAAGTGGACGACGCCGACGCGTGCCGCGCTAATCTACACTCTAGAGCCGGTATTCGCGGCGGTCTTCTCCATTTGGCTCCTCTCGGAGAAGCTCACCACGATTGGCTGGATTGGCGGCGCGCTCATCGTATGCGGCATGGTGGTAGCCGAAGCGCTCCCCCAGCGCCATCCCTCAAAGGGATAATTTCCTACTCTATTTGACCTTTTTGGGGTCGCCCGGCACAAGGGAGCCGCGTTTTAGCGCCTCCACACCGAACTTGCTTCGGATAAGGTCAACGGCCTCGGCCGCCCTCCCTTCACGCTCCCTGACCAAACGCTCATCCGCCTCGCCGGTGTCGAAGAGCTCCGGCTGACTGAGATGCCCGCCCGGCTCCGCAAGTTTGTTCGCGGTGACGCCGACCAGCCTGAAGCGCCGCTCCCCATGCCATCCCGTCTCCGAGAGCAGGGCAAGCGCATAATGGTAGATGACGCCGGTTAATGCGGTGGGCTTTTCCAGCGTCACGGAGCGTGTGATTGTGCTAAATTTTTCGTCGCGTAACTTTATGGAAACACCCAGCGTCTCCACACCGGCTTTACGAAGCCGCCCCGCCACCTTGTCGGAGAGGGCGAGAAGGGCGCGCTTGACCCGCTCGGTATCTGCTGTATCCTCGCTGAAGGTTACCTCATTGCCGATAGACTTAGCCTCCCGGCCGGTTTCAACCTCGCGGTCGTCCTCCCCCATCGCCAAACGATAAAGGTCAAGGCCATGCGGCCCTAGAATCGCACGCACGCCATCGGCGCCGAGGTGGGCAAGGTCGCCGATTGTTCTCACTCCGCGGCTGGAGAGCTTATCCGCCGTCTTAGCCCCGACCCCCCAGAGGCGCTTTATCGGCAGCGGGTGGAGAAATTCAAATACTCTATCCGGGTCTACTACACAAAGGCCGTCCGGCTTATTGATGTCGGAGGCTATCTTTGCCAGGAACTTGTTGGGCGCAACCCCCACAGAGGCTACAAGCCCCGTCTCCTCAAAAACCCTCTCCTTTATAAGCTGCCCTATCTTTTCACCCGTACCGAAGAGGCAAAGGCTGCCTGTTACATCGAGGAAACCCTCATCGATGGATAACGGCTCCACAAGGTCGGTAAAATCTCCGAAGACCCTGAATATTTCGCGGGAGATCTCTTTATAGCGTGCCCCGCGCGGGGTCACGTAAATGCCCTCCGGGCAGCGCCTGAATGCTATGGTGATTGGCATCGCGGAATGGATACCGAACTTTCGCGCCTCATAGGAACACGCCGCGACCACCCCCCTCCCCGACTCGGGACGAGCGCCTACAATAACCGGCTTCCCACGGTACTCCGGGTGGTCAAGCTGCTCGACGGAGGCGAAAAAAGCATCCATATCGACGTGGATAATAGTGCGCAATAAAATCCCCTGGTAATTCAAAACATTTCATAGCTATAAAATAGCTAAATACTCTTGCGGGGCGCTCCTCTAAAGGGATACAATCCTTACATCTCCGAGCGAAACGACCTAACGGGCAGCGCCCCAGGGTTGTCAGCCGATGGGCTTTTCCGGAAACGGCAGGGCCTCCCGCGTTTGGAAAGGAGAGAAGGACGGTCGCGTTGCGCCCGAGGTCCTCCCTACGCGCGGGGTGGGCTATTTTTTTGCCTGCCCCTTGCGCGCAGCTCTATCCGACACGCACGGCTAAGCTCAAAACATTGCAAGTTTATGAGGTATTGCCGTGAAGAACGTCCTTTTCATCTGCCCCAGATGCGATACACCCAATGAGGCGGCAAATCCAGCCGCTCACCTAAGGCTGGTTGAGCGCGGGGTTTGTCAGGGGTGCCGCGCCGCCGACACCATTAAACGCCGCCCCGAGCTAACCGCTATACTTATTTCATACTGGAGCAAACACCGGTTCCCGTCCTCTCCAGCTTGGCTTTCCAACGTTGAAGCGGCAGGGTGAAATACAGTCAATATCCTTATTGTAAATCAGGGCAGAAAATCAAAGACTGCAATCTCAGGCGGCACGCCAAGCCTCACCGGCATAGTGGTTGTACCTACGCCCTTATTAACGTAAAGCGGAGGCGCCCCGGTAAAGAAGCCGGAAAGCCGCTTATATCCAATATATTGCGGTACTACTGTTATTCCGTAGGGCCTGAACTGTCCACCGTGGGTGTGGCCTGACAGCACCAAATCAACCTTGGCGCGGTCCGCTTCTTTTAGCAGGTCGACCGTGTCGGGCCGGTGGGAGAGAAGTATCGTCAGCTCGGCTTTGGGTGCATTTGAGATTAGCGCTGAAAGCTCGTCTACTTCAATCTTGTAACGGACGCCGCAAAGGGCCACTTTCACTCCCCATGCTTCCACCGTCTTCCAGCCATTCTCAAGGAGAGTGTCACCGTAGATGGCATAGAGCTTCTCCAGCTTCTCCATGTTCTTGCTGTCGAGATTGCTTTGTTCCCAATTGCCCGTTACGGCGATGAGCGGGACGTTTTTGGGGAGGAGGTCTAAAAAGCGGTTCAAAGCCCTAAGGCTGGTGGGGTAATTTACCATATCGCCGGTAGCTACTATAATATCCGGGGTGAGGTCCTTCACCTCCTTGGCTACGCGCACCGTAAGGGGGTCCAGCTCATCGCGCTTCAAGTGGACGTCGCTAATTTGCACTACCCTCACAGGCGCGCTAACGACGCCTTTTAGCTCGTGGGTTACAATCTCCAGGTCGTCGGTCGTGTTTTGCGTCGCGAAGGTAAACCCGGCAAAGACAACTACAAGTAAAAATAAGACCTTCGGAAGATGTTTCATCACTTTTTCCCGGCGACAGGGTTTTGCCGCTCGCAGGGGACCCTAGTCTGGCAGAGACCGCATCCGGTTACCTTTACACCATACTCTTTGGCTTTCTCCCCCATGAGATCGCCATAGCAGTAATTTTTACAAAGATCCTTGTCATGCCCATCCGGCGAGAGCGCTCCGGTGGGGCAGCGTTTAATACACGCGCCACATTTTTCATCGGCAAAGGTCAGGCAATTTGCCCTGTAGTTATCGAAGGCCCGCTGGTTGTAGGGAAGTTCCGCGTTAGTCACTACGGAGCCCAGGCGGTGCGACATTCCCCGCTCTGTTATAAGCCCGTCGTTGAGGGAGAATGTACCAAGGCCGGCAGCGTAAGCGACGTGACGCTCCGACCATGGGGAGGCATATCCAACCCGCTCGTCGCGGAGCATCTTCCAACCGTCTAAGGAGGGCGGCGCAACAGCTAAAAACCCCTCACCGGCAAGAAATTCCACCAGCCTCTCCTTAAGGGCGGTTATGAACATTTCACCAAAATTTCTGGTGTGCGCCCAGCGACGTGAGGGGAAGCGGCCTTCATTTCTATTTGAGAGAATAGTGTCTGGATTAATTGGGAAGACGCAGCTGATAACGCTACCCTTCGTCACGTTATCAAAGCCCGCGCGCTTAAGGGCTTCCGCGGGGGTCCAGTGAAAGCCGCCGATAATGTCCTTTAAGTCCTTGAATATAGGGTCGCGGATATCCGCGAAGCCAACCAGAGGCTCAACGAAATATTTACCCCCCTCTTCCGAGACGTTTGAGGCTGAGGTGGCTACGAACTCCTCCACCACGTGTCGTATATCTTCTGCGAGCCCCATGTCCTTGCTCCGCTTAAATCGGTTCAACCTATCTTAAGGCGCGTGATCCCTTCCTTGTTGATGATAACAAGGTCGAAGGTGTTGCCGACAGCGTTTTCTTTTGAGGCCACCAGCGAGAGCCCCGCCTCTATTATTTCGAGTATCTCCTCAAGGCTAGCGCTCCTGGCATTTGCGGCCCTAAGGCGGGTCTCAAGCCCCAGGCGACGCGGGGCGGTCAGCACTTCATGGGTCGGCAACGCGTAGTACGATTCCCCATGAGCCTCGGAAGCGTAGAACTCGAAAATCGGCTCGCCGCCGGCGTTTACGCCACCGATAAGGAGATATGAGAGCCTGTATGCTTCAGGGTTCCTTAAAAACCAATCGCCCGCCATATCAATGAACTTGTCATATTCTCTCTGCATCTGCTCCAAGACGTATGGCGCTACGACCTCGAAGTTAAGCTCTTGCTCGCCTATAAAGTTTGAAAGTTGCTCGGTCATGGGGATACATACCGCCGCACCGCTTGTTGCCATGGCTGCAACGGTACCCATTGGGAATAGTTTGACCCGCTCCTCCTCATGGATTTGGTGCCCCTCACGCACCTCCACACGCCTATCCGCAGCGAGTATTACCCCGTACTCAGTATTTAACGCCAAAAGCTGTGACATGAGAACTCTCCTTAATACAAATGTACCTCCTCCGGGGCGATGCCACAACAGGCTGAAGGGGACAGTTAAAAACCCCATGTAGCACAAGGGTTTTTCTAGACAAACCGAATAATTGAGCTACCATGAAAATACACACGCGGGCTTTTGGAAAGGAGGATGACATGGGCTTTTTGGACCGTTTATTCGGCGAACCTCAGTACCCTGAACTGGACCCATCCAGCGATACGGCCCAACGGCTCGACAAGCTGGGGGAGCCAATCAAAACCCTTGCACATGATGTCCGCGACAAACTCGAAGTCGTGATGGGAGATAGCGGCACGTTCGTTTTCGTGGGCAAACCACCCAAACAGTTTGGCTTGATGTGGCTGGAAGATGGAAAGCTGGTCAACTTCAAAGAGTATGCAGAGAAGAAAGAACTCAGCTCAAAAGAGCTCAATCAATTAATTGAGCGCATGAAGGCCGCCTACACCAGGCATATCGACGAGGAGCGCTTCAGCACCACCCTTGAGGACCGCGAAGTGATCGTACATCCGTCGGGCCAGTTTGAGCATGAGATGGAGAGGATTATCGACAGCGTCTCCCATTGAGCAACTATTTACATGGCCCTAAAGGGATCGAGGGCGGGCATAAGCAGTTCACTGAAAGCATCGCGTGAGAAACCTCGATTTTTAAGAAGCCGGGCCAATAACATCTACAGCGAATCCGAAGGTGAGGATTCGCTGTTTCTTTTGCCTTTTTTAATTATGATTATTTTGGTAATATTTTAAAACAACATAAACCTTGCCCTTTTGAGGGCGCTTGATACACTTCAAACGGTGGAGGATAAAGATGAGAAAAGTAGCGATAGTATATACAACACAAACCGGTGAAACGGAAAAAATGGCGGAGTCGATTGCCGACGGCGTGAGGGCTGCGGGTGGCGAAGCAACCCTCATGAAGATGGAGGATGTAAAGGACCCCGCCATCCTCAACGACTTTGACGCAATCGCCCTGGGCTCACCAACCCAGGAGGCGAAGGAAATCCCCGCGGCGGCAGAGTTCATGGAGAGGCTGGCCGCCTCCGGGGTAACAGGAAAATACTGTAATGCCTTCGGCTCCTACGGGTGGTCCGGAGAAGCGCCCTACCATCTAGCCTTGAAGGCGGAGCGTGAGTGCGGAATGAAAATGATCGGCGAACCCTTGAAAGCGCAGCAGGGTATAAGGGATACTGACCTTGACGTTTGCAGGGCTTTCGGTATGAAGATGGTTTTTGGTGAATAACTCAGCTTTTTATATTTGAGGGAGAGAGCTATGAAATCAGTTAAAGGCACGGAAACTGAAAAGAATCTATTAAAAGCGTTTGCTGGAGAGTCGCAGGCACGTAACCGTTATACATATTTCTCCTCAGTGGCGCGTAAAGAGGGGCTTATGCAGATATCGGCGATCTTCGAGGAGACCGCCAACCAGGAGAAGGAGCACGCCAAGCGCTTCTTCAAATTCCTGGAGGGCGGAGACCTTGAGATCACAGCCGAATTCCCCGCCGGGTGCATCGGAACCACGATGGAGAATCTAGAAGCCGCGGCGATGGGTGAAGAACACGAATATAACGACCTCTACCCCGAGTACGCCCGCGTCGCCCGTGAGGAGGGGTTTGAGGAGATTGCCAAGTGCTTCGAGGCGGTCTCCGTGGCGGAGCGTCATCACGGCTCCCGTTACCGCACCCTTGAGAAGAACCTCAAAGAGGGCAAGGTCTTCAAGCGCGGCGAGACGATCGTCTGGCGTTGCAGAAATTGCGGGTACCTCCACGAAGCAAAGGGCGCGCCCGAAAAGTGTCCTGCGTGCGCACATCCACGCGACTACTTCGAGCTTCACTGCGCCAACTATTAAGCTTAACAACGCTTGCCAAAGAGGGGCGGAGTTATTCCGCCCCTCTTTTATTTCTCAACTAAAAGATAAACTATAAAGATGGATTTTAGCCGCATACACGAAGAGGCGTTCAGCGTAGAGGGCGTCCACTTCAAGAAAACCAAAAAGCGGACGAACCCCAAAAAGGCTGACCCCTTTTTGCAACTTGAAGGGGACCTTCCAATTCTGGTAGCCGCGCCTCACTCCGTCCGCTACATCAGCGGCAAAGAGCTTAAACGTTCAGATATCTTCACCGGCGCAATCGCATACCTTCTAAACAGTTACACAGGTTGTCACACCCTTGCGGTTAAAAAGCTCTACGGCGGAGACCCCGATTCCGACGAAGATGACATATTCAAAAACCGAGTGCGTGAGCTAGTCGGCCAAAACGGGATAAAGCTCCTCCTCGACCTCCAAGGAGCTTCCGATGAAAAGCCCTTCGACGTAAATATGGTCACTTTTGGTAGCCGTACCCTTTTGGATATGAATGAGCTTCCCTCCATATTTAAAAGACACCTTAAAGAGCATGGAATAGCCCGTGCAGTCCGTGACCATGAAAATTTGACCGAGATGCCGGGCTCCATCATCGGCTTTGCTTCAACCAACCTTGGTATCACGGCTTTGCGCCTTGAGATAACACGTCGTTACCGCGCGCCCAATGGAGGAGGGACGGAGTTCAACGCCCTCTTCGCCGGCTTGGCGGGCGCATTGGATGAAGCCGGGGAGCTTCTTAAATGACCCTCGAAAAACTCTTGGCCGAGCGGCCTCTTGTACTTACCGAAGGCGCGGTGGCTGAACAGGTCAGGAGAGGCCATCCTCACCTCCTCCACCCAACCCTTGTGCACACCCTCCTCGTAAGGAGCGCCGATGGACGAAGAGTTCTGGACGCCCTCTTCACTTCATACATTGAGGTGGCGAGAGGCGCGGGGCTACCTATCATCCTCTCCACGCCAACTTGGCGCGCAAACCCCGGGAGACTCCAGGGCATCGACGGCAATGAGAGCATAAATGGAGAGTGCGCGGAGTTTCTCCTTAGAATGCGTGAGAAGCACAAGGATTCGGAGGTCTTGATTAATGGTCTCATCGGGAGCAAGAATGATTGCTACAAACCCGGTGAAGCGCCTGCTGCCGATGAGGCTGAGGAGTTTCACCTCTGGCAGGCGCAAAAGTTAGCCGGAAGCGGAGTAGATTTTCTAATCGCCGAGACACTGCCAGCGGTCGGCGAAGCCCTCGGTCTGGCGCGCGCGATGGCTACCACTAAGCTGCCTTACGTCATAAGCTTCGTCCTCTCCTCCGAAGGAAGGGTAATGGACGGAAGCACTCTTGGAGAAGCTATAGAGATAATCGACCAAGGTACTACAAGGGCGCCTGTGGGCTACATGGTCAACTGCTGCTACCCGACCTACCTTGAGCGGACGGCCCTTGATGATAACGCCCGCGGGAGATTTTTGGGGATCCAGGCCAATGGCTCGGCGATAGACCCGCGCGAGCTTGAGAGCTCTGCCGAGCTCAAGATGGAGCCCGTAAGCGAATGGGTTGAAGCGATGGCTAACCTTCATATGAGCGGCCTGGGCAAAGTGCTGGGGGGTTGCTGCGGCACAGGCCCCGAGCACATAAGGGCCCTCGCGGCAAAGTTAACCTGAAGTCACCTTTGAGCTAGCGCAAGCCTGAGTCCGAGCAGGGCAAAGATAGCGGCGAAGGAGCGCTTGAGCATCCCAAAGGAGCGAGGCGACTTTGCTACATACCCGCGTAGCGAATTTGCCGCCAGCCCATATAGGATAAAAAAGAAGAGCGTCATACCCATGAAGATGGCGCTTAGAAGCAGCATCTCCCCGAGAGGCCATGATGCCTTTGGAGAGACAAACTGGGGCAGGAATGCGAGAAAAAATATTGATAGCTTGGGGTTTAGTATATTTATTAGAAAGCCGCGCAAGATAACCATACCAAGCCCTCTACGCCGCTCACCGCGCATAAACTCAACCGAGCCCGTGTCACGCCACATCGACCAGGCAAGATAGAGGAGGTATACCGCGCCGGCGATCTTAACGGTATTATAGGCGACGGCGCTTACGTGAAGCAGCGCCGCGAGGCCGAGAATGCTCGCTGTAATATGAGGTATAATCCCAAGGGTGCATCCGAAAGCCGCGGCTACGCTCGCTCCCGCACCTGAGAGCAGCCCCATTGAAGCGGTGTATATAACACCTGTGCCGGGCATCAGGACAACGACCAAAGAAGTAAGAAAAAACTCCAGGCTCACGCTTAAACCTCCGGAGGCAGGGTTCATCTAGTGGTGACGATACAACACCAAATGGATTTCCTAAAGCATTGGCACAAATATTAAGTGCATTGTTGTATACTGTCTCTCTTAAAGTAAGGAGAAAAAGATGAAGGTAGTAGCAATAAATGGCAGCGCAAGAAAAGGCGGCAACACTACGCACCTGATAAATCATGTCCTTAAAGAGCTTGAAGCGGAGGGCATTGAAACTAAGCTCGTTGAGCTGGCAGGCAAAAAGCTACGGGGCTGCATCGCATGCAGAAAGTGCATAGAAAAGCAGAATCAAAAGTGCGCGGTAAACGATGACGCCAACGATGTGATGAAGCTGATGTTCGAGGCGGATGGTGTAATACTCGCCTCCCCCGTCTACTTCACGGATGTAACCGCCGAGATGAAGGCGCTCATCGACCGCGCCGGATATGTCTCACGCGCCAATGGAACCCTCATGAGAAGGAAAGTTGGTGCCGCGGTTGTGGCTGTCAGGCGCGCGGGCAGCCTACACACCTACGACACGCTCAACCATTTTTTCGGCATCAATGAGATGGTGGTCCCAGGATCCTCTTACTGGAACATGGGAATAGGGCTGGACAAGGGTGACGTGGAAAACGACGAGGAGGGCATTGACACCATGCGTACCCTCGGCATTAACATGGCATGGCTTATGAAGAAACTTTACGCATAGGGAGAAACCGGATCATGATTTGTCAAAGGTGCAAGGCAGACGTCCCCGAAGAGGAGATAGTGGACCACGGCGCACAGCAGGTCTGCGAGGATTGCGCGATGACGCTCATGTCGCCCGCGAAAGCTTGCGACCCCTGGGCGGTCAAGATGGCCTCATCATCAATAGGGTCCAAGGAGGATGCGATAAAGACTCTCCAGGAGCCCGAGCGCTCGCTCTATAATCTCGTCATATCGAAGGGGCGTGTTCCCCGCGAAGAGATCGCCGAGAAGCTGGGAATCGAAAACTCCAAACTCGAGCGCGCCTTCTCAGTGCTCCGTCACATGGAGCTATTGCGAGGTGAAAAACGCGCCGACAACGGCGTGGATATCCTCCCCTTCGACAAATAGGAGCTCAAAATGGGCCTCAAACAGAAGTTTCTTGAATTTGAATTCACCGAAGCGCTTGACGATAAGACAAAAGAGCTCTGTCTGATAACAGCCACCGCCTTCGCGCGCTGCCCCACATGACTGAATAACCACTTCGCGGCGGCGAAGAAGGCAGGGGCGACTGAAGCAGAGATACGCCACGCGCTGGCGCTGGCGATGCGGGTCGGAGCAGGCGTAGTGCGCAACTTCACGACGGAATCATTGGAGGATGTAGACCTTAAAATGTAAGCGCGTGGCTGCGCAATTCACACATCTAAATCGGCAATGAGGCCCCTTGTGAACTCACACTTCATAAGGGGCTCATCTTTGGTCTCGCTAGCTACTCGACAACCCTGAGCGCCGACGCCTTGAAGGATACGTGGACGCGTTCACCCACTGACACACCAAGATCCGCCCAGCCGGAGGTTGTGATGGAGGCTACGATACGCTCACCGCAGTCCACCGTCACCAGCAACAATCCGCCGTCGCCCAATGAAACGTCGGTAATAGTTCCTTCAAGGTTGTTCCTCACCGACGACTCCAGGTGGTGCGTGGAGAGGATAACCTCCTCAGCCCGGAGCGTCACAGCCTTACCCTGCCTCTTGCCAGCAACGTTAATCTTGATGTGCCCGGTATCGAAAACACCTCCCTCACCCATTACAAAGTGCCCCATAAAGACATTGTCGACACCGGAAGCCGAAACTTTGCCCTCCTGAAGCCTGTAGGCGCTTCCGCCAAGGCGTTGGGCCAACGCAACGTCATGCGTAGTCACGATAGCCGTTCCACCCTCGCGAGCCACCCACTCCTTGACTATGCGCTCGATCCTCTCGCGGCTTGAAGCATCCACATGCGCCGTTGGCTCATCAAGCAGGAGTATATCGGGGTTTAAAACCAACGTCCTTGCGAGGGCTACCCGCTGCATCTCGCCTCCGGAGAGTTTACGGGCCCTGCGCTCCGAATAGGAGGAGAGGCCGAGGTCGGAAAGAGCCTTTCCGACCCTTTCATCCATATCATCCATCAACTTTCGGGCCTTTAACCCCCACTCAACATTAGCCCTAACGCTAATATCAAAGAGGTATGGGTGTTGGTCCAGGATGCCGATGCGGCTCCTGTGACGGGCTGAAATGGGGCGTTCGCCGAAAAAGAGAAGATCCCCCGTTGCGGGAGCGATGTCTAGTGCCAGAAGGGAGAGGAGAGTGGACTTGCCCGACCCGTTGGGGCCTGTGAATACAGTGACTTCACCTCCTCTGATCGACAGCTCCCCGATATCGAGCGCGGGTTTATCACTGCCCTCATAAGTATACGAGACCCCTCTCAGCTGGTAGACGGAGGCGATCATGCGCGTCTCCTTATGGCGAAGAGCGCCCCGTTAACTCCCAGCGCCACAAGCAAGAGCAGGGCGCCCAAAGCTAGCCCGAGGGCGAACTCTCCCTTTGAGGTCTCAAGGGCTATCGCTGTGGTCATGGTGCGCGTGAAGCCTTTAATGTTGCCTCCGAGTATCATGGCTACGCCGACCTCGGCAACAACCCTGCCGAACCCTGCAACCAGAGCCGCCAGGATGCCCAGGCGCGCCTCGAATAGCGCTGCCCTCGCCGTTCGTGCCGTGGACCCGCCAAGCAACCTGCAAGTCTTAAAAAAGCGTGGGTCCAGAGTCTCCACCGCTACGAGGGTGAGGTTGGTGATAATAGGCAGCGCAAGGAGCGTTTCGCCAAGTATTATTCCGGCGGGGGTAAAGAGCAATCCGAGCTCTCCCAGCACCCCTGCGCGCCCGATTAGCGCGTAAACAAAGAGGCCCACGACTACCGTGGGTAACGCCATGAGGGTGTTTAAAAGCAGCCTGATAAAAGCCTTGCCCCAAAAATTGTTCAAGGCGATAGAAAGCGCCAGCGGCACGCCGATCAAAGACGCCGCCACGGTCGCCGACACCGAGACCTTCAATGAGGTCAGTACAATTCCATAAACCTCCGGATCAAAATCAAGGATCAAGTCTGCGGCGACGGCTGCCGAGGCGGAGAGATAGTCCATGCTCTTATGAATTCTCTACTTTATCGCATCAGGGTAGAAAAGCTGCTGCCCGTTTTTCCTGAAACCACGAATTATCTTCTGGCCCTGCTCACCTACAACATAATCGATGAACGCTTTTGCCAATCCGAACCGGGCTTGGGGGTGTTTTTCCGGGTTTACAGCGATTATACCATAAGGGTTGGCAAGGCTCTGGTCCCCCTCGAAGAGAACCTTTAAGTCCACCTTGCCGCCATATGCTATGAAAGTTCCCCTATCCGATAGCGCATAGCCTCGCTTTTCATCCGCTATGGTCAGGACGGCCCCCATCCCCTGCCCGGCTTCCGCGTACCAGCCACCGGAGGGTGCTATCCCGGCAGTCTTCCAGAGCAGCTTCTCCTTTTTGTGAGTGCCGGAGTCATCGCCGCGCGAGACAAAGGTGGCTTCGCCCTTTGCCAAAGCGGCCATGGCGGAGGAGAGGTCCTTTGCCGAGGCCAGCCCAGCGGGGTCTTGGGGAGGGCCTACTATGACGAAGTCATTGTGCATAACGTCCTTACGGTAAGTACCGTAACCCTCATCGACAAACTTGTCCTCGGCGGAACGCGCATGTACGAATACCACGTCGACATCGCCATTTCGGCCCAGCTGCAACGCTTTGCCTGTGCCGACCGCGATGACGTCGACCTTAACGCCTTCAGCCTTTTCAAAGGGGGGAATCAGCTCGGCAAGGAGACCCGAGTTCTCTGTGGAGGTCGTCGTAGACATCCTCAGGCGCGTCTCGGCCGCTAAAGAGATGGAGGGGACGACGATGAGCGCCGCCATAAGGAGTGATAAAAGCTTCGTTTTCATTGTGTGGTCACCTTTCCAAAAGAGGTCCAAATAAAAATGCCCTCCCGATGGAAGGGAGGGCATGGACACACAGGTGCGCCACGACAGCTCCTTTCCAAACGCGGGAGGCCGCGCACTTTCGCAGCGCGACCCATCGGCGAACCACTCATAGGCTTAGGCCCTTAGGGATAATCCGCTCGGAGACCGGGTGATTATGTCAAAAATTGTCCAAAGGAAAAAGAAGATATTTAAGCCCGCACCTTTTTTCAGCTCCAGAGCATATCTCCAAGACCTGAATTACGCTCCGTGGGGGATAGGACTCCACGCCTTACGCTCTCCTCTGAGGCTCGTACAATCAGCCTATTTCTTGCGCGGGTCAGAGCGGTGTAAAGGAGCTCGCGCGTGATGCCCCGCCCCTCGGAGGCGGCTGGCAGGGCAAGGAGTACTGTTTCAAACTCTGAGCCCTGGCTCTTGTGGACCGTCATGGCAAAGACCGTTTCATGGGCCGGCAGGGTAAAGGGTGAAAATGCCCGGGCTGCGCCGCCCGTAGCGGGGAACCATACCCTGAGTCTGCCGGTAGAGGGGTCTTTCAGAGTTACGCCTATATCACCGTTGAATAAAGAGAGGTCGTAATCGTTAGCGGTAACCATGACCGGCCTGCCATGGTACCACTCTTCTTCATGATTAATTAACCCATGCGCGCCAAGCGCTTCCTCCACAGCGGCGTTCAGCCCCTCCACGCCAAGGGGACCGCGCCTCACGCTTGATAGTATCCCCAACCTGCCAAAGCTCTCCAGCACCACCTCAGGAGGCGCCCCTTCAGCCGCCAGCCGCAGGTACTCACCGCCCTGAGCCACGGCAATCCTCGCAAGCTCCCATTGGAACTCCAATCCCTCCGATGCTCCGAAGGAGAGTTCGGGGTCGCCGCTTTTAAGGGTTTGGAGCGCTTTCCCCGCGTCGCCGCGCCTGACAGCATCTGCCAGTAGCCCGATTCCGCCGCCCGCGTTGAAACGGTAGCTTTTTTTGAGAATAACGACTGAATCCGCCAGTGGGGAGAATATCTTCTCACCCTGAATATCCATACCCGCTTCCCCCGCCAGCTCACTAAACGCCCCAGAGAACTTCTCTGCTAGCCCCCCACCAGAGATCTCTCCCAATACGGCGCCTGCCTCCACCGAGGATAGTTGGTCGCGGTCGCCCAAGAGGATGAGCCGCGTCTCTTCGGAGAGGGCGGCCGAGAGCGCCGCCATCAGCGGAAGGTCAACCATTGATGATTCATCTACGACGATGAGGTCATATGGTAGCGGATTGCCCTCTTTATACCTAAAGCCACGCGAGCCCGCTCCAAGCAATCGATGAATTGTATGCACCTCGGACGGTACTCGGGAGATAACTTCGTCGCTGACAGGCAGCGCGCCCCTTGCCGACTCTACAGCCTCTTTGAGGCGCGCGGCGGCTTTACCCGTCGGGGCGCATAGCGCCACGGCAAGTGGTTTGTCACCGGAAAGCTCCTGCAAGAGGGCTATTATCTTCACCACCGTTGTGGTCTTCCCCGTACCCGGGCCGCCGGATATGACGGCAAGAGACCTGGTAGCCGCCGAGAGGGCGGCTACGCGCTGAAAATCAGGCTCCTCTTCAACGGGTGGAAAGTAACGGCTTAAAAGTCTTGATACTTTGCCCTCTGTTGGAAGAGCCCTCTTGGCGCGGTCGATTAGCATATCGGCAACGGCACGCTCATAACAATAATACCGGTGCAGATATAGTCGACCGGAGTCATCCAAAATCAGCGGCGCGAACTCACCGGGGCCGCCGACTACATTTGCCGCATTGAGGGCGGCAAGCCACTCTTCGAGTTGGGGAAAGCGATCTTCGCCTCCAAAGGGCAACACCTCAGCAACAGGTGTGCCTGCAAAGGCGGGGATAAAAGCGCATACATTGGACCTCTCGACCTCAGCGGACACTAGCGCAGCGGCCAGCCCCACCTCCTTGCCTGCTCCGGGTTCAAGTGATTCGATAAAGCGGGCGAAGTGCGCCGCCATCGGAGATAACGCTATCCGTCCATCGGGAATGCTCATTTCACCTCCCCATCCATTAGGAGGTCCGCAAGCGCCACTATCAATTCTTTCGCCGGACGCGCTCTATAGATACCGCACCCGGCCTCTCCCCGACCGATACCCCTGAGGAAGAGGTAGGCCACTCCACCGAAACACTCTGCGTATGAGTAGCCGGGCAACCGCGCAGCGAGATAGCGGTGCAAGGCGGCCAGGTAAAGGTGATATTGCAGGTGGTACCCGCTACGGTTCATGGCAAGCGCCATGCCCTCATACCCGTAATCAGCCGCCGTGTTGCCCAAGTGGTTTGATTTCCAGTCCACGATGTAGTAGCGCCCACCATGTCTGAATGTGAGGTCGATAAAACCTCTCAGGTATCCGCGCACTACGCCGAAGCCGAGTTTGGCGATGGTCTCCAAAAAGTCAAGGGATGGCTCGCCTCCAAAGTCGGTGCCATATCTTGCAAACAGGTCGGATAGCGCGGAAGAGGATAGATACTTCATGGGCAAAAAGAACTCAAGTTCGCTAACCCTGTCGCGGTCGTCAAGATCGGAGAGGGAGAATCCCCAGCCCAGAGGGGCGGCAAGGGTACGCTCGATTGAGTCAGCCACAACGCTCTCCCACTCGGCGCCGAAGCCGAAGCGGCCGAGGTTACGTCTGACCTCATGCAACCGGTCTTTTGCCCCACCGGTGAAGGAAACCTCCTCAAGGATAGCGTGAAAGAGGTTTCCCGCTCTCGCCCCTTTGGGGAAAGCGAAGATACCTTCAGCCTCCTCGCTATCCCCCCCTTGAGAGGTGAATTCATCGCGATCCGGCCTCTCCTTGAGGCCGCTGTGCGCCCCTTTGGATATCGAGGAGAATGATTCCACGCTCCAACGCGCTGAGTGGTTTGCCCTCGGAATCCGCACTCTAAGCGCCTCGGCTTTCTCCCCAGCCGGTTGGTAGATGCAGCTGGGCGGCAACCCACCCAATGGTCCAACCGGTCTCACCTCAATGCTCCCGCTAGATCCTTCTGCAAGCCCTTCTACAATGGTGGAATATCCGTCGTCACCGAGCTGCGCCGGATCACTCTCCGGCGTCAAAAGGGTCGCTACGCCGCTCCCTTCGCTTCCATCAATCGGGCCGCAGAAAAAATAAGTCCTTCTTGAGCCCCTTGTGAGTGCCACGTATAGGGCTCTTACGCGCTCCGCCCGCTGCTCCGCGAGGGCCGCTTCCCTGTGCTCCGGGTATTCGGGCGAATCGGGGTCAATGTTAAGTATCCCCTTCATGCTGTCGGAGGGGTCGTGGCAGAAAGCCTCTACCGCTCTCCTGCCCATGACTTCGTAGGAAAAGGGCACGAAAACCACCGGATACTCAAGACCTTTAGACTTGTGGACGGTAAGTATTCTCACGGCGTTTGCGTCGGACTCTATACGCATCTCGTGTTCTTCCGATTTACCGCCATGCGCGAGCTTGGCTGCGAGATGCTTGGTAACCCCCGCCGCGCCAAGCTTACCTTCAACGGCGGCGTGCCCGAGAAGCTCTACGATGTGCAGAAGATTGGTGAGCCTCCGCTCACCGCCATCACTTGCCAGGAGGCGCGCCCTTATACCCTCTCCGTCGATGAGGGCGCGTGACATCTGTATAAAACCACGCTCATGCCAAAGCCGGTGATAAAAGAGCACCCTCAGCAGCCACTCCTCCCAGCCCTCTCCCTCCTCGACCGCCTTTATCTGGCGGGCGTCAAGCCCAATTAGGGAGGTGGCAAGCGCCCCCCTCACGCCGTTCATGTAGCCGGGCTCCTCGATAGCCCTGAGGAGCAGGTATAGCTCCCTGGCCTCGGAGGAGGAGAAGACCGACTCGCTGTCATAGATGACCGCTGGAACCCCCCTCGACAAAAGCATCCCTTGTAGAGCTCTGGCATTGTCGTGGGTATTTGAGAGGACGGCGATATCCTCGGCACGGAGAGGTTTCCCGTCGGCTAGCGCCGCCTCACCATCAACCCCGCCAAGGAGAGTAAGTATCTCCGCCGTCACATACTCCATCGCCCGCCGCGCCGCATCGGCGGTAGAGAGTTTCCCGTCCCCTCGTAAAATGTGGCAAACTTTGAGCGGCGCATCCTCAACCCCATCAACGGTGAACGATGGGTCGCCATCCAACCCTGGAATGGCAGGTTCAAACTTTATCTCCTCCACTAAAAAGGGGTTCTCGTAGGCGCCAAACAGGGTGTTGACACCTCTTACAAGGGCGGGAGAGGAGCGGTAGTTCTTATCCAGCGTATTGGCCTGCTCCGTCTCTTTGGCTGCGTGCATGTAAGTGTAAACGTCCGCTCCCCTGAAGGAGTAGATCGCCTGTTTCGGGTCGCCGATTATGAATAATGGGTGCCCTGCGCCGAAGATGCGTGAGAATATCTCGTACTGAACCGGGTCCGTGTCCTGAAACTCATCAATCAGCGCCGCCCGGTATCGACTGCGAAGCTGGACTGCCAAAGCCTCGCCTCCGTCAGAGGCAAGTGCGTCTCTAAGCTCTAAAATAAGGTCGTCGAAGTGACGTAGCCTGTGCTCGCTCTTCCACTTTGGCAGGTGCTCGCGCAGGTACTTAATCGCCCCCATTTTAAAGGAGAGGAGCGTCTGATTTACCGCTCGCTCCAGCGAAGCTATGGCTAAAACGAGCTCCTCTGCCAGGTCGAAGATTTTGTGGACCGGTAAAGCACCTTCACCCGTCCGCTTATCTTCAAGCCCAGAGTTTGAGAACCGGAGTAACTCCTCCGGCGCAGAGAAGGGGTCGCTACCTGCGGCGTAGGAGGTAACCAAGTCGACCCAGCGGGGGAGGTTCTTCCTTGAGTAGCTGCGCTTATTGACCGCAGGGCTCTCCTGTATCAACCGCGCAACCTCTCCTCTCGACTCCAACCAGAGGGAGGAAAAACTTTCAAAAAGGCTCTTTACACTCCCCTCCAACGACTCCGGCCAAGGGTCGCCGCCATCGGGGATAAGGGTCATGTTTTGCCTTGCTCGCCATTTGCCCGCGAACTTTGACAACTCCCCGACCCCTATCCTCTTCTCCTGCAAGCGCCGCTTTACGAGCACCGGCAGATTACCGACAGTGACGCGCCAGTAATCTCCGACTACCTCCTCAAGGGCGGATGAGGAGTCGCCGGAGACCTCCCGCTCAAATGGCGCGCCGCACTCGAAGGCTGATTGCGCCAAAACCCTTCCGCAAAATGAGTGGATGGTGAAAATGGGCGCTTCATCAAAGGACGCCAGCGCTCTTACAATGCGTCTTCTGGCAAGCTCGTGGTCTACACATTTGGCGAGGAGCCCTTTAAGGAATTCGTCATCGCTCTCACCGACCGCGAAGAGGGCTAAAGCCTCTTTCAACCTCGCCCTTATCCTTCCTCTTAACTCTTCCGTAGCGGCCTCGGTGAAGGTGACGACAAGTATCTCCTCTACCTTAAACCCTTCCTCAACTATATACCTGAGAAATAGCGCCGCCAGAGAGTAGGTCTTGCCGGTGCCTGCGGAGGCTTCTATTAGGGTCGATCCCTTTAACCGGGCGCGTAAAAGGTCGAGTGGTTTTCTCATGAGCGTTTTTCCCGCCGCTCAATCAGCTTGCCGAAACAAGCCAGCGAAAGAGGCGCGAATTCGGGAGCGGCTTCAGGCCCATGCACAAATGCCCTGGCAAAGTAGGGGTCGCGCCCCTCGCCGGGATATAGCTCACCCGCCCCCCTCTTTGAGTCATTCCATTTACCCATAGCGGCGTTCATTGCAGCGGTTTCTCCGCCCTTGCCTACACGCTCCACATAAGCTAATGATGCTTCGGGGAATATCGGCAATGCTTCTCCCATACCCCTCTTGAAAATTGAGATAAGCTCTTCAAGATGCCCCCTCGCCTCGTCAGGCTCCAGAGAGTTGAAGGCTAAGGTCTCTTTGCGACCGAGGAGGGTTGTTTCAAGGGATATCTTTTCAGGGGCGACTACATTGAGGATGAGGTGATTTATCCACCACCTGACCATATCTTTGCCCCTTATTGAGCCTGGGCGTAGCGTGTAGAGGCCCCTTGCGGTCACCCTGGTAAGCGCCCCCGTCAGGGTTACCCCGCCAGATGAGAATTCATAGCTTAATGGGCCAAGATCATCGCATTCGTAAAATGGTATGGAACGTGAGATTAACGCCCGCACCTCCTCCCTAACCACCTCATAAGCTACCCGGCCCATCTCGCCAACAGGCAAAAGCCCCTCACCTGCTAAAAGCTCCTCCGCGCCCTGACTAAAGCCCCTCTCGCTCAAGGCAATGAGCTCATCGGCAACCTTAAAGCGGTCAAGAGGGTCAAGCAAAAAGAGCTCGCTCTCCTCAGCCTCTCCGGCATATATTTCGAGGTCTACCCTGAGGCGGCGCTTGATGAAATACTTGGCCGGGTTTATAAAAAAATCCGAAAGGTCCCCGGCGTGTATCCTATTTATTGAATCTTGTTGGACATCCTCAATCGCCCCTGATGAAAAGATAGGCGCCTCGCCTCTGCCGCCCGACATAGCTCTGGCACCCGCCAGGTTCTCCTCTGAGTAGGAGAAAAGCGGTGAATCCGGCTTGAAATACTCGGGGCTGAAACCCTGCAACCGCTCATGGGTGGTAATTAACTTGGAGAGTGGAAACCCGCCGCTTGCACAGCGGTCATCGAGAAAATCCATAAGCTCGCTAACGCAAAGAGAGGGCTGGCTTTCAGTCAAGTCCTTCACGGATTGGCCCGTGAAGCTCATATAGAACCGCTCCCGCGCTGAAAGGAGGAGTTCGAGAAATAGATAACGGTCCTCCTCTCTGCGAGAGGGGTCTCCACGTCGGGGGCGTTGGTGCATCCTGTCAAAGCCAAGCGCCACCTCCTTCCGTGGGAATGATGCGTCTTCCATGCCGAGGAGGGCAACAACACGAAAAGGTAGCTGCCTAAGGGGTCTCATGGCTGAAAAGGTCACCCTGCCGACAGCATAACCGCCGCCGAATTCAACTCCCCCGACTAGGCCTTTCAGGTGCTCGCGAACCGTTGAGAAGTTTAAAACACCTATTGCCCCGGCGGCTTTTGCTATCTGTGAAATCCCGTCAAAAGCGTCTCTTAGAGGCTGCGCCTCCTGCTCCTCCGCTTCGGCTATATCAAAGAATGTTTTAAGTGCTTCCCGGAGAAGTTCTGCCCAGCCACCCGTAGAGCGTGGTTTTTTACAATCCTCAACCAGTGAGAAGAGCGCTTCGGCAAACTCCGCAAAGCTGCCAAGCACCGCCGCGCCGCTTCCGAATACGCCCTCATGGGGTAGTATCCCTTTGAAAAAATAACTCCCCTCTCCCCTTGCGCCATCTATTGCGTAGCCCAGCAGAAGCCGCTTTAGTCCAGCGCGCCAGCTGTTCTCCTCAAATGGTTCAAAACCAAGGCTTGCGCGATGTTCTCCATCGACACCCCAACGGACGCGGGTTTCATCCAGCCAGCGTTTGATAAGCGGAATGTCCTCTTCCCCAACTCCAAAGGACCTCCTTAGCGCGCCGCACTCAAGGAGGTCGATGACGCTCGTGAGCCTCATGCGGGAGCCTGGAAGCTCCATTAGGGCAAGGAACCCTTCGAGGAGGCCGGACTCGCTCTTCGCTCTGCGGTCCGCTATCGAGAAGGGGATATAGCGGTTGGATTCACGGGTGACACCCCCGAAAACCGCTTCGATATAGGGAGCGTATGCCTCGATATCCGGAGCTGCCACCAAAATATCCGATGGGGCAAGCTCGTCCAACTCCTCAAAGCACTGGAGGAGATAGTCATAGAGAACCTCAACCTCCCTCATCTTTCCATGACAGGAGTGTAGCGAAAGAGATTCGTCGGCCTCCCGGCAAGACTCCACCCCCACCTCAAGCTCCAGTATCTCCCGCTGAATAGACGCCAATAGGCTATCGCCCTGCGGAGTTTCAAAGAGCTCAACGCCGTCGGGGACGCGCTCGGCGAGCTCGCTGAAGAACTCCCGGCCCAGCCGTCCGTTGGAGGCAAGCAGCGGGTTAGCGTTCTCCAAATGCAGCATGCTCTCATCTAAATCGCTACGGGCTGCGATAGCGGCAGCCTCCTTTGGAGATAGGAGCTCTCCCCAAAAGTGGCGGGAGGGGTTCACCACGAAAAGATTCACCTCACACCACTTTGAGAGGCTTTCAAGGGTCGCGAGGCGGGAGGGGGCAAGTAGCCCAACGCCAAAGAGTGAAACTCTCTCCGGCAAAGATCCAACAGGGGCAATGAAGTCTTCAGGAATTTCATTTAGCGCGCGCATTCTGAAGGCCCGGTTGGAACCGGGGGCGGTGGAAACAAGCTCCCTCCAAATAGAGCTTTGCCAATCGCCGGGGTCGGCCCCGGCCTCCCACTCCGACAACATCTCCGGCCTAAAAACCTGATATAGCTCGAAGATATTGGTTAGGCGCTCGGATAACGAGTAAAGGCTTCCCTCCCCGTCATGCGCTGCTGCAACATAGCGTTGAACCTCTTTATATCTTTCCTCTCCCAGACGCTCACGCAAAATGCCGAATATACGCCAGAGTAAAACCTCCCGGTTAAATGGGGTGGTCTCAGGCAGTTCGGGGATTAGGGCGGTTATGGCGTTCTCGATAAAATCATCAGGATAAGTGAAGCGAAAATTACCCCAAACTCCCAGGATACGGGATAGGTTTAATGAGAGGTATCGCTCCACCCCTCGATTCGGGACTATGACGACCTCCTCGGAGAGAGGGTCTTTCAGGGGCGCAGAGAGTACCCCCGCCAAAGCCTCGGTGAGCTTCTCCATCCTGTTGGAGGTGAAGAGTCGTAGAGAGTTCATCCCCGCTCCCGAAAGAAATTGACCTTACCCTACTTGCGCCAGAAGCCAGGATAGAAAAGGGCCAATACGGTAAATATCTCCAGCCGCCCCGCAAGCATGCAAAAGGAGAGGAGCGCCTTGCCCATCTGCGGGAGGTGCGCGTAGTTGTCCGTGGGTCCGACCTCGCCAAGCCCGGGGCCTATGTTGCCTATGGAGGCTATTACCGATGCCGCGGCTGTTACCGGCTCCACCCCCATAGCGGCTATGAGCACCGATGCTCCCCCGGTAAGGAGGAGGTAGAGTGCGAAGAATCCGAGGATCGATTGGAGCACCGTCTCCGGCACCGGCCGGCCGTCCAGTTTGACACGTTTGACTCCGTGGGGGTGGACAAGCCGCCAAATCTGAACCCCAGCGTGCTTCACTATCAATAACACGCGGCTCACCTTCGCGCCGCCGCCCGTCGAACCCGCCGACCCTCCAATGAACATTAGAAGCAGGAGGATGACCTGACAGCCAAAGGACCATAACTCGTAATCAGCGGTGCCGAAGCCCGTCGTGGTCATAATGGACACCGCTTGAAATGAGCTGTAGCGGATATTGTCCGCCAAAGAGCCGTATACCCCGAAGGCGTTAAATATAACCAGGAAGATCACCGCTCCAAGCGATATAAGCGCGTACCAGCGAAACTCCTCATTTCTGAAAGCCTTTAATGGTCTCCCGGTGAGCCACGCGAAGTGGAGGGTGAAGTTCACCCCGGCGAGGAACATGAAGATTGTTATCACATAATCGATGTACGCTGAGTTAAAGCCTCCGACAGAGGCGTTCTTTGTTGAAAAGCCGCCGGTGGCGAGTGTGGCGAAGGCATGGCATACCGCCTCGAACCAATCCATTCCACCAAACATCAAAAGCACGATCTCGGCTACCGTAAGCCCCACATAGACTCCCCAGAGCAGCTTTGCCGTATCCTGAATTCTAGGAGAGAGCCTGTCCGCCGTAGGCCCGGGCACCTCCGCCCTGAAAAGCTGCATGCCGCCGACCCCAAGGAAGGGCAAAATAGCCAGCGAAAGCACGATAATCCCCATACCTCCCATCCAATGGGTCAGGGCTCGCCAGAGCAGAAGAGAGCGCGGCAGCACCTCGATATCGGTGAGGATCGTCGCGCCCGTCGTGGTAAACCCAGAAATGGACTCGAAGATCGCGTCAATAAAGGTGGGCACGGCGCCCGCGAAGTAATATGGCAGAGCGCCGACAAGCCCGAAAAATACCCAGCCCAGGGTGACTATCGCGAACCCTTCCCTATGACCCAGCTCAAATTGGGATTTTCTCGTCCAACCGAAGAGGGCAAGCCCACCGAAAGTTCCGGTAAGCGCAGCCGTTATAAAGGGCCACTGAGACGAGTCCCCATCGAAAATCCCGAGTGGCACGGGGATGAGAAGTGTCACCGAGAGGAAGAGGATGAGCGCCCCCAGGAGCTTTAATACGGCGCGGATATTCATTTCGCCTCGAAGAATTTTTCCACGTCGGCCAGCGCGTCGGCGACAGTGAAGACGACGGCGCGGTCACCCGCGGCAAGGACGGTGTCACCCGAAGGAAGTTCGACGGAGTCGGCCCTCACTATGGCCCCGACAACCGCCCCCTTGGGGAAATCAACCTCTCTAAGGGTTTTGCCGGAGACGCCTGGAGAATCAGGTATCAATATCTCCAGCACCTCCGCGTGGTTCTCCTCAACCGTCGCTATAGACAGTATTCCCCCTCGCCTTACATATTTAAGGATGGCGGTAGCCATAGCGAGTCGTGGGCTAATGCAGGCATCTATGCCGAGGGTAGTGGCAAGCTGAACGTAAGCGGGGCTGTTCACGACGGAGATTGCGCGGGGCACTCCGTTCTTCTTTGCCAGCAGCGCGGCGAGAATATTGGTCTCTTCGTTGTCGGAGACGGATACCACCACGTCGGTTGCGGCGAGCCCCTCCGAGAGCAGCGTGCCGACGTCGGTTATCCCGATATTAAGCACCAAAGAGGTGTCGAGATGGTCTGCCAGGTGCTCGCATACATCCTGGTCAGGGTCTGCGATGGTGACGCGCGCGCCCTCGCGCTCAAACTGGCTCGCGAGTTTGAACCCCACGTCTCCGCCGCCCAGTATGAGTATCCGCCTGTTTTTCTCCTTGTCGAAACCGAAAAGATAGCGAAGGCTCGGATGGTCTTCGCGGCGAACCATTAGAAATATCCGATCGCCCTCCATAAGGACCGTGTTGCCGCGAGGGATAATCGTATCCTCTTTTCTGGTTATCGCTGTAACGACAAATGGGTAGACCATTCCCAAGTCACCCAGCTCGGTGAGCGACAAGCCGCATACGGGATTATCCCGTTCAAGGGGGTAACCGACGAAGAGGATGCGCCCATCCGCGAATTCAGCTACCTCAAGCGCCTTTGAGTGGACGACCAAATTTCCCAGCTCATAAGCGACAGTGTCCATGGGGTTGATCAGCATCTCTATGCCGAGCTTCGTTCCACTGAGCGCCGGGGTGTTCTTCTTTGAGGTGAATGATTTTACGCGGGCGATCTTGGTGGGTACGCCATACTCTTTGGCGATAAGGCAAGCGACGATGTTTACCTCATCGATATTGGTAACGGCGATAAAGAGATCGCATATCTTCACCCCTGCGGCTTCAAGGGCCTCAGGGTGCGCGCCGCTGCCCTCAATGGTCATAATGTCGCCAAGTGACTCAACGTGGGCGAGTTTGTGGTTGTCGGCTTCGATCACCACTACGTCGTGCCCCTCGCGGCTCAGTATCTCGGCGGTATTGCAGCCGACCTCACCCGCGCCAACGATAATGACGTGCATCAACACCTCCACTTAAAAGACGCTTAAAAAAGTGACCGCCTTATATTATCTCATCCAAGGGCAATCATTTCCACCCCGCGCCAAAGCAAACCGACGGTATCAAAAAAGCCCCGGCGCATCTCCGGGGCTTTTTTAAACGGTGCATTATCCAGCCTAGATGAGGCTCCTTATAACGGTTTGAAGGATACCGCCGTTATTAAAGTAATCTACCTCGACAGGTGTATCGATCCGGACTTTGGCCTCAAAGCTCTTATCTCCCGCAGCCACCTTCACGGTGCATCCCGCGGTAATCCCTTCAAGGCCCTCTATGGTTATCGTCTCCTCGCCCGTAAGCCCTAGCGAGGAGGCGTTTTCGCCTTCAGGGAATTCAAGAGGCAGCACTCCCATGCCAACAAGGTTTGAGCGGTGTATACGCTCATACGACTCCGCTATTACCGCGCGAACTCCGAGCAGAGTAGTCCCCTTCGCGGCCCAGTCCCTGCTTGAGCCCATCCCGTAATCCTTGCCCGCGAGAACTATGAGGGGTGTAGCTTCTTTAGCGTAGCGCATCGCCGCCTCGTATATCGAGGTAGTCTCGCCGGAGGGCAGGTGAATAGTCACTCCGCCCTCTGTTCCGGGGGCGAGGAGGTTCCTCAGCCTTACGTTTGCGAAGGTGCCGCGCATCATGACTTCATGGTTGCCGCGCCTCGACCCGAAGGAGTTGAACTCCGCCGCCTCTACAGCGTTCTCTGTGAGGTATTTTGCTGCGGGGCCGTCCTTGGCGATTGCACCAGCGGGAGAGATGTGGTCCGTGGTGACCGAATCACCGAGGAGCGCCAAAACCCTCGCATTCTCGATTGGGGCCGGGGCTGTCGCCTCGCGAGTGAGCTCTGTGAAGAAGGGCGGGTTTCTTATGTAAGTTGATGCTTCATCCCACTCGTAAAGCTCGCCGCCCACCGTCTTTACCGCGCGCCACCTCTCGTCGCCGGTGAAAACGTCTGAGTATTTTGAATCGAACATCTCCGCAGTAAGGCTTCCGCCTATAGCCGCTTTGATCTCTTCGTTTGAGGGCCAAAGCTCCGCCAGGTAGACCGGCTCGCCGTTGGCGTCGAAGGCTAGGGGCTCACTTTCAAAGTCTATGTCAACGGTACCCGCGAGCGCGTAGGCTACTACGAGCGGCGGTGAAGCGAGGTAGTTTGCCTTCACAAGGGGGTTTATGCGGCCCTCGAAGTTGCGGTTACCAGATACGACCCCCGCTACCACAAGGTCTTTTTCCTTTATGGCTCCCGCCACAGACGCCGGAAGCTCGCCGGAGTTGCCAATGCAGGTAGCACAGCCATAGCCTGCGACGTGGAACCTTAACGCCTCAAGATAAGGCATGAGCTCCGCCTCTTCGAGGTAGGCGGTTACAACGCGGGAACCGGGGGTAAGGCTCGTCTTCACCCAGGGGCGCACAGTTATTCCACGCTCGACCGCGCGCTTGGCGAGAAGCCCCGCCCCTATCATCAGCGCCGGGGAGGATGTATTTGTGCAGGAGGTTATCGCCGCTATAGCGACGTCGCCGTGGGTGATTTTAGTAGCGACATCTCCCAGTATAAGGGTTGCCGACGCTTCATCGTAGCTTGAGGCCCTTCGCCCCTTGCCCACGACGGCCTCTACCCTCTCTTTTCCGTAGACTTCCGAAAGATCTTTGGCGAATGCCCCTTTGAGGGCCGGGAGCGCAATCCTGTCCTGGGGTCGTTTGGGGCCCGCGACTGCCGGGACTACAGTTGAGATATCCAGTTCAAGTGTTTCGTTGAAACGGATATTATCGTCACCCCCCCTGCGAAATAGGGTCTGCTCTTTCAAGTAACGTTCGGCGGTATCCACCTTGGCCTTGTCTCTGCCGGTGAAGCGCAGAAAGTCTATAGTTACATCATCGACGGGGAAAAACCCGGCGGTTGCGCCGTACTCCGGGGCCATGTTGGCTATCACCGCGCGATCCGGCAGGGTGAGGTTATCCAGGCCGGGGCCGTAATATTCAACCAGCTTGCCAACCACCCCATGCTTTCGCAAAAGCTCCGTAAGGGCAAGGACCAGATCGGTAGCGGTGACGCCGGGGGCCAGCTCACCCCTCAGCTTTACGCCAACCACCTTGGGCACCAACATGTAGAGGGGCTGGCCCAGCATTGCAGCCTCGGCCTCAATGCCTCCAACACCCCAGCCAAGTACGCCAAGGCCGTTTATCATAGTGGTGTGTGAATCTGTGCCTACGAGGGTGTCAGGCAGCAGCACCAGATCCTCGCCGACCTTCCGCGCAGCAACTACGTCCGCCAGAAATTCAAGGTTGACCTGGTGAATGATCCCCGTCGAGGGCGGCACAACGCGGAAGTTGTCGAAGGCGGATTGACCCCACTTTAAGAACTCGTAGCGTTCAAGGTTTCGCTCATATTCGCGCCCCACGTTGAAATCGAGGCTCCCCCTGTCGCCGAAGTGGTCAACCTGTAGGGAGTGGTCGATAACGAGGTCGGCTGGTATTAAGGGGTTTATCCTCTTCGGGTCGCCGCCGAGGCGCGCCACCGCCTCACGCATCGCCGCGAGGTCGACCACTGCGGGCACTCCGGTGAAGTCTTGCAGGAGCACGCGGGCGGGCCGGTAAGCTATCTCGCCTGTGCCATGGTTTTCAGGAGTCCATCCCGCGAGCGCTGCGATATCATCTTCCGATACGCTCCTGCCGCCGTCGAAACCACGCAGCAGCGACTCCAGTATCACCTTTAATGTATAGGGCATGGTGGAAACGCTGCCCAACCCTCGCTCCTCCAGAGAGGTGAGGCTGTAATATGTAGCGTCGCCCATTTTTTTCTTGGCGTCGAAGGCATTGAACATTTAAATGCTCCCTTTAACGTTCATGTTTATCATCAACCGTGAAACGAAACTTATAGCAGCCTTTCGGCCAAAAAGGAAATTACAGTTGGGAAAATCGGGGGTAAGGTGTATCTTGGTCGTGCTGGATAAATGCTCTGCGATCCGACAGGGGGCTCAATAAATGTTTCGGATTATTACTGCTACAGCAGCCATCCTTTTGGCTCTGGCATCCTCGGCGCTCTGCCAAGCGCCCGTAGTCGAGTTGATCTTACCCTTCGACAAGGCGATAATCTCCTCTCCCGGCATCAACATTCTCTTCAAAAACACCTTCGGCTGCACTCCAAAGATCACGCTAAACGATGAGGATATAACTTCGTCGGTTTTGGAGGCCCCCTGTGACAAAGACGAGGCCGGATTCTCTTACCGGCACCTTAAGTTATTGCTGAATGAGGGTTCCAACAATATAGTCTGGACTGACCCCGAAACGGAGAAGCGCCTGCTCGCCGCAACCCTCTACCATGTGCCAAGTCATTCCTCAAAGATGGTGAGAGACCCCGAAGCCAAGGAATTTTTATTCCACGTTTCCGACTTTGAGTTCAAGTGTTCTCGCTGCCATGAGTATCTTGAGAAGTCTTCCTGCGCAACGAGCTCCGAACCAGTAGGCGGCGGCTGCATGGAATGCCACAAGGCTCTTAAGGATGGGCCGGTAACGCATAAGCCAGTCGATGACGGGATATGCCTTGTCTGCCATGACAATACATTCGCGCCAAACCGTTTTGAGGTAAAAGCTCAACAGGCGGAGCTCTGCCGAAGGTGCCATGAAGAGTACATGGTAACCAATATTGAAAATCAGCGTTTCCTGCACGGGCCGGTTGCAGTGGGCAGGTGCCTCGACTGTCACTCGGTTCACTATGGCGAGCGCAAACTCATAGTTACCGATGACCTGCGTCAGCTGTGCTTTGAATGCCACCGGCCTTTTGGCGGCGACGGCGATGATGACAGCCTTCATACGGAGGAGCCGTGCGACAGTTGCCACACCCCGCACGCGTCGGATTCAGCCCGATTTTTAAATAATGACGTAAACGCGTTATGTCTCGGCTGCCACGACACGATATCTTTCGGCGAGCACGCTGCGATGGGCGAACATACAATAAGCGCCCCGGTAAACCCCGAGAACCCCGCGAGACCTCTTACCTGCATCAGCTGCCATACTGCGCATGGTGAAAAAGACATTGTCTACAAATACATCTTCGATGGCGTGGAGAGCACCAACAACTTCTGCAACCGCTGCCACGCAGAGTAGTAGGCAAACTGTTTGAAACAAAAAACCGGGCGTCATGGCCCGGTTTTTTCATAAAACAAAGAGCAAAGGGGCGTTCAGCGCAGCTTAAAGAGCTTAACCCCCACTCCATCGGTACCGGCATAGAGCCTGTCTCCACCCACAGGCAATAGAGAGACGACCCCCGCGCCCTTCCAAAGCATTCTAATTTCAGCGCCGCCCAGGTAAAGGCCCTTATCCGTGCCGATGAAGAGGCTGTCTCCTACCGCTGCGACGACATTCACGTTTTCATTCTCATCAGCAGCCGCGAAGGTCTCTACTAACTCCTCGCCATTGTAGAAGCCAAGCGTGTTGTCTATGCCTACCCAAAGATAGTTCTCAAGCCATTCCAGATAATCAACCGGCACATGGAGTATCTCCCGCCAGCTTTCCCCTACATCTTTGGTGACAAAGAGCCCTTTTGAACCGCCGGCGTAGACCGTATCACGCTCCGGCTTGTTTATCGTGAGGCTCCATTTATTAACCCCCTCGGGGAGGCCCGTTGAAGCCCTTACCCACTCCTTATCCTTGGAGTCGAGGCGCATTACGCCACCTTCTGTGCCTACGTATATCTTTCCGCCAGCGTCATAATCCATCTTGTAGATGGTATTTGAGGTGCCAAGCCCCTCTGAAAGTTGCTTCCACTTACCATCCTCAGGTAGCCAGATGAAAACGCCCTGGCCGAGGTCGCCAATGTATAAGTCGCCATTTAGCCACATAAGCTGCATAGCAGCACCGGTTATCAACCCCTCATCGCGGGTTTGCCAGTTTTCGCCCCCGTCATCTGAATAAAAGACGCCGTTCATGTCGCCGCACCAAAGAGAGTTCTCATCCAAGCCGGGGACTATCGACTTTATGGTTGTGGCCTCAAGCCCGTTATTGAGGAAACCCTCTATCTTTCCATCTCCAGCTATCTTGGCTATACCGTCATGGGTCATGGACGCATACCAGCCCCCTCCCTTAGCGGGGGAGAGGCTGTTTACAAAGGTGTATGGTAAACGCTGGACCCGTCCAGCGCGGCCATCTCGCGCAATTACGAACCCCTCGCCGGGAAAGAAGGACGCTATGGAGCCGTCAACGCCGATTGACACCGCTGAGACCATGTTGTACGCCCCTGTTCGTAGACGCCGCCAACTCTCTCCTGAGTCGTCCGATTCCCAGAGGCCGGCATCCTGGGTGCCCATTGCAAGGTGTGCAGGTTCTCCGGGCTCCTCTGCAAGGGCAAGCACCTTGAACTTGGGGGGTAGCCCCTCCCCTAGCTTCCTCCAGCTCTTATTGCGCCAGACAAAAAGGCCCTCTCCTTTTGTGCCAATTATTAAATCCCTCTCAAAGCGAGGCACCAGGATCGCCGAAACATGTCCGGCAGCGGGGCCGTTTTCCTCCAGCCCCTCCCACAGAAGGTCCCAATCCCGCCCGCCGTTTACAGTTACAAAAGCTCCCTTGCCTGCGCTTCCAAGGTAAAGACGCCTGGAAAGTACCGGGTCTACCGCGAGGGAGAGTATCTCATCGATGGAGTGTCCGAGGGGCCCCTTAAGGCCCACCTTCGATAAGCGCCATTTGTCTCCGCTGGTTTTCACGTAGATATCGCTAAGGGATTTTAGAGCTAGGAGTTTGTCGCCTGAGCGGGCAATTTCCCTAACAGCACCCAGGCCGAAGTAATCGACCCGCGTCCACTTCCCGTTAGCGACAATGTAAAGGCCCCGCTCGGTAGCGGCGTAAAGAGGTTGTATGCCATTTGAGCTCAGGACCAAGTTGTTTACCGTGCCGCCATATGGGCCCGCAGCGAGGGCTCCCCCGGCGATTAGAAGCGTCGCCAGAATTGCCCTCAGAATCTTCATAGCGCGCTCTTGGCTCCCAGGCTGTCTATGAAGCAGCCACCGCCACCACCACCGCCTCCGCCGGAGGGCGCCGGAGGTTCAAGTAGGGTTATGGTGAGTACGCTGGTCACGCTGATACCATGCTCGTCAGTGGCCCTGAAGGTTATCCTGTAGGGAGAACCCGCGATATCATCCTCGTCGGGAGTCCAACTGAAAACGCCGCCTGCAAAGGACATCGTATCTACGATTCCGGAGATTGCAGTGACGTTCACAACTCCTCCGTCATCATCGAGCGCTACTATGGGGTGTGAAATTTCGTCGCCGAGATTTGCAGTAAGGCTGGTATCGAAGCTAAAGCGGGGCTCAACGTTCATAATAATCTGAAGGTTATGGGTAGAAACTCCGCTACGTCCGTCAATTGCGGTAAAGCCTATGGCGAAGCCGCCCGCCGTGTGGTCCTCTGTAGTCGGGGTCCAGGCAAGCTCCACGGGATCGACTTGGTCATTGTAAGTCATCCCCGCTGGGATGGTGGTATCCAGGGTAATGGTGACCTCGTCATCATCGATGTCGTATACGGGCACGGTCACCGAGAAGGGTCTGCCGACAGTAGCTACGGCACTATCCACACCTGTAAAGGTTGGCGGGCTGTTAACGGTGACGATAAGATCCGCCGTCGCAATACCGCCCCGCCCGTCGTCTGCCTGGACGGTTATAGTATAGGGTGCGCCTTCCGCCGAACCCTGCTCCATATCGAAATTGATTACCGACGAAGCTGCGTCAAATGTCACCCCTTGCGGTATCGCTGAGAGTAAGGAGAAGACTATGTCGTCGCCGTTGGCATCCTCGGCGGTTAGTTGAAGCTCGGAGTGAGTGCCTATTGTAGCAAGGTGCTCCGTTGCCGAAGTTATATCAGGGCCGATATTTACCGTTATTAGAGCAGCGGCTGTAGCGGTTAGACCATGCTCGTCACTTACGGAAAAGGTAAGATTGTAGACTGCGTCCTTTTCGGAAAAGGCCGGAATCCAGGAGAAGTTGTTGCCGTCGAAAGTAGCAGTGGCCGGAGCTCCCATCAGGGTTATAGCGCCCTGATCGTTGTCGGGGTCGAGGGCTTCGACGCTGAAGAAGACGTTCTCGCCAACCTGAACTAAGCTGTCCACGGCACCTGTTATGTAAGGCGCGCTATTCGCCGTGAAGAGAACCTCTCGTGACTTCTCGTTGACTCCGTCGCTGGCTGTGAATGTGGTTGTGTAGCTCCCCGAAGCCACTGGATTCCAGGTGAAGGTCGGGTCAAGGAAATTACCATCCGGGGGGGGAGCATCTACAGCTGAAATGGTTACGCCATCCCCATCGTCATCCGCTGCGATTACGTCAAAGGTAAACGGTTCGCCAACCGTAGCGACCTGGTCGGTTAGCCCTATGAAATGTGGCGCATGACTTACGGTAATGGGGACATCGATTGAGCCGGACCCTGATGCCGGGTCATCGTCATCGGCGGTAAACGTCACGGTGTAAGGCGTAGTTTGGGCCGGAGTACCGGAGAATAAACCATCGACGAAGGTTGCCCAAGGTGGCAGGCCCGACGCCGTGATGGTCACGGGGTCTCCATCGGCGTCAGTGGCGTAAACCATGAATGTGAGCATCCGGCCGACGACGCCGGCTTTTGGCCCGGGGTCGACAAGCTGAGGCGCGGAGTTCGGCTGTGTTGGATCTTCATGGTAGACGATTATGTTTACATCTTCATATACGCGCCGCCCGGAATCCCTCTCCGTAACAACGACACGCAAAGGCAGAATATCAGGGTCCGGGGTGTTAAAGTAAACCAACTCCGGGGGCATTGCTATGTAGAAGGTGACCTTGACCGTAGGCGGCAATTGAGAGGTATTCAGGACGATGGCGGTATTTGCGTCTAGTATAGCCTGGTCGAAGTTGTCCGGGTCGGCCCACTCCAGGCTATAATCCAGAGTATCACCCTCTTTGTCCGAAGCATTTATCTCGAAGAGCAACACGCTTGTCGCTCCGGCAAGGTTGTACAGCTTGTCCCCTATTGGCGCCAGCACAGGAGGTTGATTGGTTGACACCGAGATAGTGACTGTGCCCGTTGATTCAGCACCTTTACGATCTAACGCCCTGAACTCAACCGTTCTCTCACCATCCGGCCCATTCACCGGTATAATCCAGGAAAAATCACTACCGTCAAAGGTTGCTCCCGAGGGCATCTTTGTAGCGCTGATGACAGCGCCGTCTATATCCGTGGCTGTAACTGTAAAGGAGACATTATCTCCGGGGACTTTTAAAAGAGGCCCCGGCAGCGACAGCACCGGACCCTCATTGACCCGAATCGTTACAGTCTCGGAGTCCTCAGCCAGGTATTCATCTGAAACGGTAAAGGTGACTTGATAGCTACCGGTGGCGCCGGCCCCGGCCGTCCAGGTAAAGAGATCTCCTGAAAGGGAGGCTCCGTCAAGCTCGGGTGATGCAACGTACCTATATGAAAGGTTCTGGGAGTCGGGGTCATAGGCGCTTAGGTTAAATGAAATAGTTCCGCCGGAGTTAACAACTTTATCGCCAACTATTGCCAGCACCGGCGTTATGTTTGCGGAGGGAATGAGGCTTAGCTCGACGACCTCCTGAGCGGTAGCGCCATAGGAGTCCGTCGCGGTAAAAATTAAGTTCATCGTCGTCGGTTGACTTATAGCAGGCATCCAGGTGAACGTCGTACCGTCGAAAGATGCGCCTTCGGGCAGGTTGTCGAGGGTTATAGCCACTACATCCCCGTCCGGATCCGTGGCGTTTACAGTAAAGACTTCCAGCTCTCCGCTTGAGATTACCTTGGCGCCTATGGGGTCTAACACCGGCGCCCTGTTCACGTAAATTCCAGTGGAGCCGCTCCTCGTCACCCCATGAATATCCGTCGCAGAAATAGCAAGCGGAAGTGTCTTTGTTCCATCGGATGCGGGAGGCGTACCCCAAACCTGCCTGCCGGGGGCGTCCAGCGTTAGCCAACTGGGGAGCTCATCGGCCAAGAGGGTGAGCGCATCACCGTCGGGGTCTATAATAGGCAGGTCCAGAATATAGGGCGCATCGGCCAAAGCCACATACTCTTGGTCAAATGATATTTCCGGAGCGCGGTTTACGGTTATCGTCAACGCCTCAGAGCTTTGGGCCAGATGCCCATCCTCCGCGGTAAAAGTTACCTGATAGTTTGAGCCGCCCTCATCGTATTGGGGTGTCCAGTCAAAGGTGAGGAGCGTTGAATCAAAGTGAGCTGGATTCGGGTAAGCGCTATCCAATATGGTTCCGGATGCGGAAACCTGGGGCGTCCCGTTCAGGGGGTCATCGGCGTTAATGGTAAATGTATCGCTCGTCGTGTAAAAACCATCTGAGGCATGAACGCTAAGTTGCGTAAAGGGCAGCGGGTCGCTTACATCAAGGGCGAGGGAGAGGGTCTCGCCAACCGTTACTAGCATATCCCCAATAGGACCAATCAGAGGGGGGGTGTTGGCCGGGGTCCACCAAGCTTGTGTGCCCGAGATGTAGCTGGTGTCGGGCAAAAAGGCGTACTCCACCGAGACTGAATCACCCGGGTCCGCATCTGTCGGGACTATATCAATCTGCGCCTCAACGTCCAGCGCGAGTGTTACCGGTAAAGAGAGGGTTACTTCGGGGGGATCGCCAACATAAAGCTGCCAAAGCCCCCTATTCGCCACTGCCGCGATGAGGGCCCGGCCATCGGGTGAGAACTTTATGTCGTTGATGGTAAAGGGAGAAGCCGCGAAGGATACGCCCGCGGTCATTTGATGCCAGTTTGCGCCCCTGTCTCCACTAACGAATATCTCATCATTGTCCACGACGATTGCCTGAAGAACGCTGCCCGAACGAGGGCCTAGCGCAACCTTGCTTGCGTCGTAGTCAAATCCGATATCCGGCAAAAAGGTTTGGCTCCAACTCGCCCCGCCATCCTCCGAGAAGAGCGCGCCAAAATTTCTGGTGCCCGCCAATAAGACCCCGCTCTCGGCAGCGGAAACGGTTAGATCGCAGATGAAAGTGTCTGCCGGTCTGCTCACAGGGGAGAGCATCGGCTTGTAATAGGGCATATCCTCAAAAGATATCTTAATGATATCCCGTTGGTAATCGAGATAACCGACGTATGCGCCGTTACCGGAGCGTGAACCCGCAACGTAGAAAGCGCCGAGCATGAAGGGGTCAGCCTCAACCAGCCAGTTGTTGTAGCCTTCGGCGGGATAGTTTCCCGGCTTGGTCCAGACATTTGCCAAGTAATACGGGTTATTTTGGGAGTCTTCCTTGGGCATATAGACAAGCCCTCTCAACCCCTCCGAGGAGCTCAACGCTCCATGGTTTCCATGAGCCGTCCCCTCCGGCAGATATGGGTTTGCGTTGAAAGCGAAAGCCGTTACATTGTTGAATATCAGCGCCTCGCTGCCATCTCCCCCGCTCTCCTCCTTCCAATTAAACGTATTTACCAACCGCTGCCCCGAGTAGGGCTGGAAGCCATCGAGCGCTACCCATATTTTGTCCGGATTCTGGTAAGTAATGGAGCTTGTCGAGCGCCCGGCGGCAAAAACGTCTACTTTCTTTCTCCCCCACCCTACTCCTGGAGTCCATAGGGTAACCCCGCCACATACAACTCCGTTACCGCCGGCCACTGCGAGCTCACAATCGCCAAAAGCTGCGTCGTTCCCCCCGGGGTTAAAGTCGAAGCTATCGGCATCAAAGGCATTCATCCCCTTTGAATACTGCGTAAGGGTACCTCCATCTATCTTCCTATAGATGCCGGAAGCCGCTTCCGCCGCGAAGAGATAACCCGACGAATAATAGAGCTGCCCGAAGTTCATATGTTTTTCAGGCATAGGAAAAGCTGTGAAGGTTATGCCGCTGTCATTTGATTCGAAAATGCCTGATCCAATAAGCCCTTGGAAATCGAAGAGGCTGTATAAAATTTTTGAACCAAGCTCTTCATCCACAGCTACAGACGTAACTGCTGGAAATCCATTCACCGAATAGGGAACCACCACAAGCTGCTCCCAGCTCCAGTTGTTCTGGGCACTTTTTTCGCCATGCCACAAACCGCAGTAACCCGCGGCGGTAAAGATCTCCTCGTTGGAACCGTCGATGCGTACAAAGTCCCGAATTACATACTCCGAGGAATCACATTCCGGATATAGGTCGATTGGCTGCGGGTCTACGTTGGGGGCGGCGATTACAGAAGCGTTTTGAGCCCCCTTGTTAAGCTGATAGATCAGCGGCCCGGCCCCTGAGAAATATACTGTTCCGCCGGTGCCAAACTTGAGAACCCTGAAATCAAAAAACTCCGTGAAGGTTAGGCGTGGCTGACCACTTGTCCCTAACCATGTCTGCCCTCCGTCAAGGGACTCGAAGAGCACATCCTCGTCAGCGGTCGTCGTCTCCATATTGTTGCAAGCGGCAAAAAAATGAAAGCTGTCTTCTGGGTCGATAGCTACCCGGGTGAAGTACTTCGCATAAAAAGAGGTGCGCATGAAGAGGTCGGGGCTGAATCGGCTCCAGGTAACGCCGCCGTCTGTGGAAAGATATACACCTCCGCCCTGGTCATTCACCGGGATACCGGATACGGGAGCTGAAACCGCGGCGATAAGTATATCCGGGTTTGAAGCTGAAACCGCTATGTCCATTACGTTAAGCGAACCAAGCCCGGTTGAGGAAAAGAGCCATGTACCCCCACCATCGAATGACTTATAGATTCCGCCACGCGTCGAGGCCCACATTACTTCCGGGTCGCCGTTAATGTCGTAGGTAGTTATGATTTTTGTAACGGAACCGCCCCAGGGGCCACCACCCGGGTGGTCTTGGGTCTGAGTGGGATATGGGTACCAGGAATCGTCTATTGCACGGGCAAAGCCCGGCAACAGGATTGCCCACAAAAAGCACCCAACCATAAGGTACAAGTTCAGGCGAGAGAATTTACCGCATAACGCCATAAATAAATTGAGCCTCACGAATAGACCTCGTGAATACCCCCCAACAAATACATAGCTATACCAGCCGTCAGTCTTTACCCCACGGCGGATTGATAATCAACTTTTTCCCCAAAAAAAACTAAAAAACAAAAAACTTAATGGCAGGCCAGGCAGAGCCGATTGTCCTCATCCGCCAATCGCAGCATCGCGTCGCCAACTTTTCGCGCAGTCTTCTCAAACACTCTCGCTTCGCCTGTTGGCGCGAGAAAGCCGTAGTGTGGGTTATGACAACTTGTGCATGTAACGACCCGGTCAAAGGTTTTAACCTCGCCATTGATCTCAAGCGCCGTCGAGATCAACGGGATAGCCACCCGTAGCTCTTCATTACCTGCGCTATCTTCGGCGAGAAGATAGGCATCAGGAAAAGTCTTAACAGGCTCAGGCGCGTTAGCCACTGAAAGTTCGCTTACAGCCAACTTATCGGCGGGTACGGAAACAGCTTTTTCAGGTCTGCCGTTATCATCCTCATCTACCGTGTATGAGGGGTGGTGCATACCGGCCCGGGTCTGGCTAAGGTGGCACTTCTGGCACAATAAATCAACAGGCTTATCTTTTATATCAACCACAAGGTATGATTCAAAACCGCTGTCTGGGTTGTGGCAACCGCCGGTAATGGAGCCATCGGCCCTTACTCCCCCAACGCAAGACAATTCGTTGTGTTTCCAGATGCTCTGTTGCGTGTTGGTCACCTTATCAAGGTAGGTTATATCCTGGGGGATGACTTTAGGCGCATTGCCGGCTGATGAAACATTATGGCAAGTGGAACAATTTGCAGAGCTTCCCGGATGGCCGTCGGCCGCCGCAGAATTCTGAACGGTAAAGATTAGCGCCACACCCAAAAGGGCAAGAACCTTCAAACGAAACATTGAACCCTCCGTCATAGATCTTAAAACTGCGAATGCACGCTGGGCAAAACTAAATAAGCCGCTGGTTAAGTGACGCCTCTGCGTTCACTTGGTATTAACCAAAAGAGTATACCAAAAAAATCAAAGGACGGCCTCTCATCTTTGAGAAGCCGCCCTTCTTTTTAATTTAGCGTTGCTCGTCTAGTGGCAGGCGTTACAGAGAGTCGAATCAGTGTCCCTGAGCCTGAGCATATTGTTGTCCGGTATATCCTGACCAATTCCGCCCGGATCGTAGACGAAGAGGTCCGAGCCATGCGGATTATGACAAGTCGTACAGACTATGTCATCCGAGGATCCGCCGCCTATTACGTAACGCGCCAACGGCAGAATCGCCTTCGGGTCGGCGGATTGTGCCTCTCCGTAGAGCACCGGCCTCGGAGGCGCATCGTCATCTCGGCTTGCGACAGGGTTACCGGCCCACCAATCCTTAAGGCTGTCAACATGTGTATCGTAATTGGCTGCGCCGTATGCATTCTGCTCATAGTGGTAAGGGAGATCGACCGGAGCAATCTCAGTCCACGTTGTGCCGCCGTCAATCGCCGTCATAACCTTCGGAGAGGCCAGCAACGCCGGGCTAACCAGCATCGGGTGGTGGTATTCCGTATCGCCAGCGCCTGATGGCCCGGAGTAGAAGGCCGTCGGGTGACATGTAACGTTGGCGCAGAGGGCGTTAACATCTGCCGAACTCGAATCTCGCGTTATACCCTGCAACCTGTTGGGGTTGCCCGTCAATGTTACATCGTGGTCCGCACCGTAATGTTGCGAGGCCGCATCATGGCAGGCAGTACAATCGATGGGTGCGTCGTTGCCCGTAGAGGGGTCGATTGTAGCAAGCGCCGGTTCGTAAGCCGGGTCGGAAATTCTGCTGTCGCCGTGGCCGCCGCGCGCATATCCGGAGAGGGTGCCATAGTAGTTGGCCGCCGCGTTAATCTCCGCATTGGCGTCTACTACAATGCCACTGGCTGCGCTTT
>PKTU01000039.1 GCA_002869005.1 Deltaproteobacteria bacterium | reverse complement strand
GAGCGTCGAGGCCGGTGGTCGGTTCGTCAAAGAAAACCAGCTGCGGGTCAAGGGAAAGCGCGCGAGCCAAACCTACGCGCTTTCTCATGCCACCGGAGAGCTGGGCGGGGAACTTGTCATGGGCTTCGGGCAAATCCATCATCTCAAGTAGCTCGTGTACGCGCTCGGAGATGCGTTTTGATGAGAGGGCCGTGCGCTGGCGGAGGGGTAGCGCGACATTGTCAAAGACGTTAAGAGAATCTAAAAGCGCTGCATTCTGGAACAATACTCCAAAATGCTTTCTCACCTCTTTTAACTCACGCTCTGAAGCCTTGCCGAGCTCATGACCCAAGACGCGCACCTTTCCCGCGTCAGGGCGATGAAGCCCCAACATGTGCTTTAAAAGAACGCTCTTGCCTTGCCCGGAAGCTCCTACGATAACCAGAGTCTTCCCCTCCTCAAGGCTAAGATTTACGTCTTTTAGCACTTCCTGCCTGCCGAAGGACTTTGAAACGCCTTCCAGCTCTATAATATTCAACCCGTCTCCATTAAATCATAAGGGCGCTGATTAGATAGTCCCAAAGTAATATTGATATGGATGAGAGCACCACCGCGTTGGTCGTAGCGCGGCTTACCCCCTCCGCCCCGAAACCGCCCAGCCGCTCCAAATGCACGAAGTAGCCTTTGCTTGTCGCAATCCATACGGTAACGACTCCGAAGACGGCGGCCTTGTATAGTCCCATCTTGACGTCGCTGAAATATATAGCGTCTGCCATCCCCTGAAAATAGCTGCCGGAGCTAACGTCTGAAAGGGCGACGCCGACGATGTAACCCCCGAAGATGCCAACAACGTCAAAGATGAAGCTCAAAAGCAGCATCGAGAATACGCAGGCGGTAAACTTGGGCGCCAAAAGATAGCGTACGGGATCGATCGCCATACAACTCAAAGCGTCAATTTGCTCTGAGTTTCTCATGATCCCAATTTCGGCGCATATAGCGGAGCCTGCCCTGCCTATGACCATAAGCGCCGTAAGCACCGGCCCTAATTCGCGTATGAGGCCGTTGCCGACGCCGGCTCCAAGAGCGCTGACGGAACCGTATTGGCTGAGGAGGTGGTAGCCCTGAAGGCTGAGGATCATGCCGGTGAACAGACCCGTGAGGATGATAACTCCCATTGATCGCGCGCCTATAAAATTTATCTGACGGAGAATCGCACGCCAATCGTAGGGCGGAGTTACAGCGGCCCAGATACATTGACCCAGGAGCAGGGTCATTTTACCCGCGAAGTTAATGTAGTAGAGGGAGATTTCTCCCAACGCCTGTACCGGGCCCATCTTTTCTCCGTATGTTCGTTGACGGTAATCAGCTCGTCGACGATAAATTATCGCATTCAATCCCTCTTCAATCAATGAAGGGTTTTTTTGAATGTGACAAATATGGAAAAGTTCTCTGGTATTTTGTATAGTGTACGCCCTTGCGGCTAATTACTGTTGCCCGGAAGCAAACGGGCTAATCGAGGAGAAATAAAAAATGAAGATTTTCAGAGTTCTCATGGCGCTTGCGGTTGCGGCCCTTTTCCTTTCAGGGTGTTCCGACGAAAAGCCCCAGCCCGCAGCCAAGGAGCCTGCAAGCTCCGCCCCAGACACCGCCGCCCCCATGGCTGGCGAAGCAATTAAAATTCCCACGGTCGGCACCATCGTAGAGACTATGAACTCAGGTGGCTACACCTATGTGAATATCGACAACGGTTCAGGCGAGACCTTCTGGGTCGCAGCCCCCGAGGTGGCGGTCAGCGTAGGAGAGGTTGTAAGCATAAGCGGGGCTTCCCCGATGCCCGGCTACTATTCAACGACACTTGACCGGACCTTCCCAATGCTCTTTTTCGCCAGCGCAATCGTACCTTCCAACGGTTCAGTTGCTCCTGCAATGGGCGCCGACGGCTCCATGCCTGTATCTTCTGGGCGCAATGTCGTCGCCAGCCAGGATATATCGGGTGTCGAGCCACTTGAGGGCGGCGTAACGGTAGGTGACCTCTACTCTAAAAAAGCCGACTTTGCAGGTAAAGAGATCAAGCTGAGAGGCAAAGTTGTCAAGGTTAGCCGAGGCATCATGGGGAAAACCTGGATCCATGTACAGGACGGCACCGGCGGTGAGAAGGAAAATGACCTTACCGTAACGACTTCAGGAGATGCCCAGGTAGGTGACATAGTTATCGTCACTGGCAAACCAGTTCTGGATAAGGACTTCGGCATGGGTTACTTCTACGACCTGATCATAGAGGACGGCGTTGTAGCGCCATCCAACTAAGCAATACTTTTTAGCTTTTGTGGAGGGGGCGTCGGCAATTTGCCGGCGCCCCCTTTTTATATGACCAAAAATGTAACCCTTCTAACTTTTATCGCGTCTAAGTTAATGAGAGTAGCTGCTCTCACACAAATTGTGCCCGTTCCGTCACCTCCTTCGGAACGGGCTTATTTTTGTTTTTTTTTGTAACCGAATAAATGG
>PKTU01000009.1 GCA_002869005.1 Deltaproteobacteria bacterium | reverse complement strand
CCTTAAAAAAAGACCTTTATAAGTTAATGACAGATTCTCAGGATTGGTGGCCAGCTGACTATGGGCACTACGGCGGGCTCTTCATCCGCATGGCATGGCACAGCGCGGGAACCTACCGTACTGGTGACGGACGAGGTGGAGCAAGCACCGGAAACCAGCGCCTTGCTCCCCTCAACAGCTGGCCTGATAACGCCAATCTGGATAAGGCTAGGCGTTTGCTATGGCCAATCAAGCAGAAGTACGGCCGTAAAATATCCTGGGCTGACTTAATGATACTCGCAGGCAACTGCGCACTTGAATCAATGGGTTTCACCACTTTTGGCTTTGCTGGCGGGCGAGTGGACGTATGGGAGCCCGAGGAGGATATTTATTGGGGAGCTGAGGATGAGTGGCTAGGCGATGACCGCTACTCTGGAGACCGTGAGCTTGAAAACCCCCTCGCCGCAGTACAGATGGGGCTTATATATGTTAATCCGGAGGGTCCTAATGGAGAACCCGACCCTGTTGCTTCCGGTATAGACGTACGAGAGACCTTCTCACGCATGGCGATGAACGACGAAGAGACAGTAGCGTTAATCGCAGGAGGCCACACCTTCGGCAAATGCCACGGAGCAACGGTAGAGGAGGATCTCGGTCCCGAGCCCGAAGGGGCGCCCATAGAGCAACAGGGCCTAGGGTGGAAAAGCAGCTTCGGCAGCGGAGTGGGTGACGATGCCTACTCAAGCGGGTTGGAAGGCCCGTGGACCCCGAACCCGATAAAATGGGATATGGGCTACTTCAAGACCCTTTTCAATAATGAGTGGGAGCTAATCAAGAGCCCTGCGGGTAAATATCAGTGGCAACCTAAAGAAGTCACTGGTAAGAGCTCGGCCCCCGCAGCACACGACTCATCAAAGCGTGTACCGGTTATGATGACCACCGCGGACCTATCTCTAAGAATGGACCCTATTTACGAACCTATCGCGAGGCGGTTCGCCGATAATCCCAATGAATTTGCCGACGCTTTTGCCCGTGCTTGGTTCAAGCTTACACACCGCGACTTAGGTCCCCGCTCCCGTTATCTTGGGCCGGAAGTTCCCGATGAGGATTTAATCTGGCAGGATCCTGTCCCCTCAGTTGAACATAAACTGGTAGACGAAGGAGACATATCCACGCTCAAAGAGAAAATTCTGGCCTCAAAGCTATCAATCTCCCAGCTTGTTTCAACAGCTTGGGCTTCGGCTTCTACGTTCAGAGGCTCCGACAAGCGCGGTGGGGCAAATGGAGGGCGTATACGACTTGCGCCCCAGAATGGTTGGGAAGTTAATCAACCTAAACAGCTAGAAAAAGTACTTCTAACTTTGGAAGGAATTCAAAAGGAATTCAATAGTGCTCAAGCTGGTGGCAAGAAAGTATCTCTCGCTGATTTAGTCGTCTTGGGTGGATGTGCGGCGGTTGAACAATCCGCCAAAAAAAGCAGGATACCAAATTTCTGTTCCCTTTACTCCAGGACGCACCGATGCCTCCCAAGAGCAAACCGACGTAAAGTCATTCTCTGTGTTGGAACCTGTAGCGGATGGGTTCCGCAATTATCTAAAAGCAAAATACAACGTAACTGCTGAGGAGCTCTTGCTTGACAGGGCTCAACTGCTAACCCTGACTGCACCCGAGATGACAGTTCTCATTGGTGGTCTGCGAGTCCTAGGTGCGAACTTTGGACAGGCACTCCACGGCGTTTTCACCAAGAGGCAAGAGTGCCTAACTAATGATTTCTTCGTTAATCTGCTCGACATGGGTACAGAGTGGAATGTTTCGCCTGAGGATGAAAATGTGTTTGAAGGGCACGACCGTGTAACAGGAGAACTCAAATGGACAGGCACACGCGTCGATCTCATTTTTGGAGCAAACTCAGAGCTGCGAGCCATCGCTGAGGTGTATGGATGTAACGATTCACAAGAGAAATTTTTACGTGACTTCGTATCAGCTTGGGACAAAGTGATGAATCTGGACCGATTTGAGTTGGCATAGCATTGATAAAAAAGCTATACAACAACTGTTAAACTTTTAAGGCGGTTCATTGGGGGCCGCCTTTTATTTTTGTCCAAATCGTTCACTTCTGACACGAAAGGCCAACCCAGCGGGTGGCCTTTTCATATACGACCGTATTTGATATCAAATGGAGTCCTAATTATCTCAAATAGATTATCTGCATAATGGCGTTGGCGACACCCTTCCCCAGGCATTTATATTCGTGAGGGTAGTTTGCCTGAAATTGAAGGAACTCCCTTTCCTTTAGCTGAAAAACCTCATCGCCGACCTTCACTTGAAGAGCCCCCTTTGTAACGAATACATACTCATAAACCTCCCCTTCATGGGGCTCGCCATGGAAAGTTGTTCCAGGGTCAATCTCAAGGTAGTAGGTCTCGAAGGGTTTCTGTGGATCAAAAGGGATGAGCGGGTAAAGGCGGTAATGCTCTGCCTCCGCCGTAAGGGGCTCTTCTCCCTTAAAT
>PKTU01000188.1 GCA_002869005.1 Deltaproteobacteria bacterium | reverse complement strand
CGAGCGCGCTGACAAAGCGGTCAGTGGCCTTTATGCCGATAGGGAGGTCAAGAAGAGCAGCGGTGACCGAGAACTTCGCCTCAAGCGCCTGCGCGGCGGGCGCGGCCGCAATTGTACCCAGCGCCAGGCTCTTTTTCGCATCGCCCGTTTTCTTGAGCTCTTCTATGGTTACGCCACCGGCGGGGAACATCTCATGCGTACCTGTCTGCGGGGTGTTGAGTACACCCGAGGTGTCGGGGAGCAGGATATTCTCAACGCCCATCTGTCCGGCGATCCTCTTCACCTCCGCCATGTCTGCGGGCTCGATGAAACCGCTAACGATGTTTACGTATTCGCCCGTCTCGCCGGTGGACTCCGCTAGGTACTGCACCATGGCTTTAACCATGTTGGCATAACCCGTTACGTGGGAGCCCGCGAAGGAGGGGGTGTTGGCGTGAATTACCTTTTTGCCTTCCGGGATAAAGCCCTTCTGCTCTGCCTGGTGCACAAAGGCGGGGATATCGTCGCCGATTGTCTCTGAGAGGCAGGTAGTGTGAACGGCGATTATCTCGGGGTCGTATAGGCTGAATATATTGTTTATCGCCTGCACGAGGTTTGCCTGTCCGCCGAATACGGAGGCGCCCTCCGTGAAGGAGCTTGTTCCAGCCATCACCGGCTCTTTGTAGTGCCTGGTGAGCATCGAGCGATGGTATGCGCAGCAGCCTTGGGAGCCGTGGCTCTGCGGGAGGCAGCCGTGTATACCCAGCGAGGCGTACATAGCTCCGATGGGCTGGCAAGTCTTGGCCGGATTTACCGATAGGACTTCCCTATCTGAGGGTTCATTTGGTGTGTGTCGTAGTAACATCGTTATTTCCTCGCTTAGGCCGCGGCCGACTCTTCGGCAACTTCGTTTTCTTTCTTCCAAGGGGGTGTGACCAGGCCCCAAATGGGAGTCGTGGTCATGCGCGCGATGTCGCGGTAAAAGTTGATTGCGCCTTTAAAGCCGGCGTAAGGTCCGCCATAGTCATAGCTATGGAGCTGCTTTAGCGGTATTCCGTGCTTTTGTACGGCGTATTTCTCCTTGATGCCCGCGCAGAAGATATCTGGCTTGTAGAGGGTAAGAAGGCGCTCGGTCTCATACTGGCTGATGTCGTCGATGGTCAAGGTATCCTGCTCCATGTCGCGCATCATGCCTTCATACTCGGCGAGGGTGCGGCCGCCAGCCTTGAGATTTTCCATCTGCTCGGGGGTTTTGCGCGGGTTGTATTTGACCGGGTCGCTCTCTACTTCGAGCTCCTCAATATTGCGGCTATCAGCATCCAGCTTGATGGTCGGTATTACATTCCGGCCCTCATAGTCGTCTCGATGGCCGAACTCATAACCAGCGGCAACAGTCTTCATGCCCAGCTCGCTGAAGAGCTCCTGATAGTGGTGGGCGCGTGAGCCGCCGACGAAGAGCATCGCAGTCTTGCCTTCTGTCAGGGGGCGCGCTTCATCGAGCGCAGCCTTTACCGCGGGCATCTCAGCGGCGATTACCTCCTCAACCTTCGCGATGAGCTCAGGATCTTCAAAGTACTGTGCGATCTTCCTTAATGATTTCGCGGTGGCTTCGGCGCCTATGAAGTTGACCTTCATCCACGGGATGCCATACTTGGTCTCCATCATCTCAGCAACGTAGTTGATTGAGCGGTGACACATGATTGTGTTGAGGTCAGCCGTGTGCGCGCTGGCGAACTGGTCATAGGTTGCGTTTCCGGAAAATGACGAAACTAGTGTTATTCCGCAAGCTTCTAGGATACGCTCCAGCTCAAAAGCGTCACCGCCGATATTGTATTCGCCGAGCATGTTGATACGGAATTTCCCGGGCCTGCCCTTCTCCTCGGTGCCTACTACGTGTGTAAAGATGCCGTTGTTGGCAATATGGTGTCCCGCGGACTGGCTGACGCCTTTGTAACCCTCGCAGGAAAACGCGAAGACGTTTATACCGAGCTCTGCCTTCATCTCTCGGGCCACGGCATGAACATCGTCGCCGATGAGGCCGACGGGGCAGGTTGAGCAGACGGCGATCGCTTTGGGTTTGAAGATTTCGTATGCTTCACGGATGGCGGATTTAAGCTTTTTCTCGCCGCCGAAGACGATGTCATGCTCCTGCATGTCGGTAGAGAGGGCGTAGGTCATGTAGTTAGTTCCGTCCTCACCGGCGTCGGTCTGGTTACGGCGCGTGAGCCAACTGTAAAAACCACAGCCGATTGGGCCGTGCGTGATGGTGAGGATATCCCGGACGGGGCCAAGGATGACGCCTTTGCAGCCTGCATATGAGCAGCCGCGTTGCGTTATGACGCCTGGTATGGTCCTCGCGTTGGAGAGTATCTCCGGCGGATTTCCTGTTTCATCGATCTTGTTGATTACAATCTGCTTGGCGCGTTTCTTCGCCATTTTGGGAGGGAAGTCCTCAATGAGCTTTTCTTTTAGCTCCTGAGGCGTCAATGTTGAATCCTTTGTGCCGGCCATAACGACTCCTTTGCTTTAGTGGCTTTCCGATTACAGCAAGTTGCCTTTGACAGCATATAGAGCAACGGGCATGCCAAAAAAATTCAGACCGACAAAAACAATTTGTAACACCCCTTTATCACTAATGAATTTAATATTTATACGGTGCGGCGTGCGCCATAAATCCTGAGCCCTAGCTCCTTTCAATTTTGTAATGTTTTCATTTTTCGTATGTCTGCTTTGTAGGCTACCTGACAAAAAAAAGGCTTCGCGTCAATGACGGGAAGCCTTGAGGAGCTATTGTTTTTTTATGCTTTTAGTGGTTTTTATTCCGTCCCAGGAAGACCTCCTCTTCCAGGTGAAATTTTTTAATTCGATAGCCAAGCTGCCTTACCGTTATTCCAAGCTCTTTAGCTGCCCTTGACTGGATCCACCTGTTTCTTTCAAGGGCGTGTATCACTTCCCGCTTCTCGACATCTTCTAAATGGCAAACTTCATCAGCCTCAGCGCTGCCACCTTTAGCGCGTGCGTTTGATCCCAATATGTGCGGCGGCAAGTCCTCCCTCCCAATCGCTTCACCTCCGCTAATTATAGCAAGGCGCTCTACCAGGTTCTCAAGCTCACGAACATTGCCGGGCCATTGGTATTCCGCAAGCGCTTTTTTGGCTGCCGGGCTTAGGAGCATCGGGTGGTTGTACTCCTTTGAAAATTTACGTACGAAATGACCAATAAGCTGCGGGAGGTCTTCGGAGCGCTCTCTGAGCGGCGGCACCTGAATCGGGAATACGTTTAGTCTGTAAAAGAGGTCCTCCCTAAAGGTCCCATCAGAAACCGCCTCAGTAAGGTCTTTGTTGGTTGCAGCAACTATCCGTACATCCACTCGCCTTGTCTTCGTTGAGCCAAGCCGCTCGAACTCCCTCTCTTGGATGAACCTCAGGAGTTTTGTCTGAAGCAGCAGGGGCAACTCTCCGACCTCGTCAAGGAAGAGAGTGCCCTCATGCGCCTCCTCGATCCGTCCCGGCTTTGATGAGTCCGCCCCTGTGAAGGCCCCCTTCTCATAGCCGAAAAGTTCCGACTCCAGGAGATTATCCGGTAGCGCCCCGCAATTCAACATGACGAAGGGACGGTCTTTTCTAGGGCTCATCTCGTGTAAAATTTTAGCTATGAGAGTTTTGCCCGTTCCAGATTCACCAAGCAGAAGTACGGAGGCGCGGCTTGAAGCAACTTTTGAAATGAGATGTTGAACGTTCCTTATTGATTTGCTTCCGCCAACCATAAAGAAGTTATTGTATTTTTCCGTAAGCTCGGCCTTGAGGGAGCGGTTGGCCCTGAGAAGCCCCTCCTCTCTGGTGCTTACTTCGCGGTTCAAGCTGACTATCTGTGATATCAGACCCGCTACTATGGAGAGGAATTCAATGTCCTCCTCAAGGGAGACCTCTACGCTAAAGAGGCGGTCGACGTTTAGGACCCCGATGGGCATGCCGTTTAGTAGTATGGGTACGCCCAGAAATGAGATGCCGCCCTTTTCAAGATTTCTAGCCCCCGTCTTATTCAAAAATAGAGGCTCTGCGCTTATGTCCTCTACGATGCAGGGTTCAGCCGCCTGAAAGATACGTCCGGTTACTCCTTCGCCGATTCGATATATACCGCGCTTTTGCTCCTCTTCGGTGAGCCCGTGGGAGGCTTTGATAACGAGAACGCCCTCTTTTTCATCCTCAAGCCATACTGTGGCGCGCTTCATTGAGAGGCGGTTGCCTAAAATCTCAAGAATATTTTGGAGCGTAAATTCAAGCTTGAGCGCTTCTCCAAGAAGCCTGTTTATCTCATAAAGCGCGATTAGTTTTTGATGGGCAACTTCAGTATTCATTATCAGCCAAGCTCCATCGCATATTCTTCGAGCCTAGACAAAGAGGCCTCTACGTCCCCAGCCTTCTGTAAAGCGACCAACTTTTTTAGCTCAGTGAGGGCGCTTTTAGCTTCCTCAACTCCCAGAAAAATGCCTTTATCTTTTAACTTGTGCCTTAACGAGGCGCCCCCTGAATGTTTCCCCAGCAAGATTTTTCGCTCGGCCCCGATGAGCTCAGGTGAAAACGGTTCGTAGGTCGCGGGATCTTTTAGTATTCCATCTACATGTATGCCCGATTCATGTGTGAAGATCGCCTCGCCTGCAATCGACTTGCCCGGCCCTATGGCGCGCCCTGAGTAGTTCGACACTGCGTCAAAAAGTGGAGTAAGGGCCGAAAGGCTCACGCCGGTCTCCACTCCGTGAATACACTCAAGAGCTCCGGCGACCTCTTCCAACGCGGCATTCCCGGCGCGCTCTCCTATCCCTAGCGTGGTTACGCTGAGATGTGTCGCGCCACCCCTGGCTGCCGCCAAAGAGTTTGCCGTCGCGAGCCCAAAATCGTTGTGTCCGTGAAATTCAAGCTGAGTGTCGATCCGCCTAAAAGCCTCGAAAAGCTCAAAGGTGGTGAAGGGATCAAGTTGCCCTACAGTATCGGAGAGTCTAACGCGTTTGGCTCCTAACCACATCGCCTCCTCCGCCAACTCAAGGAGAAATGCCCTGTCAGCACGCGAAGCATCCTCAAAGGCGACGTTGAAATCCAACCCCAGAAGGGCGCCATAGCGCAACACGCCTCTGAGTTCATCGATAAGCCAACCCCTGTCCCGCTGGAGTTTCTTTGCTATATGCAAATCAGAGGATGGTACCGCTATTGTCACGGTGTTGAGGCCGGTGTCTATTGCCTCGTCAAGGTCATTGCGTTTCATCCGGCACCAACCGGTGACCTTAGCTTTAAGTGGCAGCTTTACGATCTCTCTTATTCCTTCGGCCTCTTCACCTCCGCAAACAGGGGTGCCCGCTTCTATTTCATCGACCCCGGCAAGATCGAGCAAGCGCGCAATTGTTATCTTCTGCGCCACTGAAAAGGCGACGCCGGGCGTCTGCTCACCGTCGCGCAAGGTGGTATCGCATATGTATATTCTCGATTTCATTTTGTGGGCGATCCTAATTAGCTGCGGTTCACATTATCAGGGCACTGGCTCAAATGTCAGATACAGGGCCTATATTCCGGCTGGGTGACAGGGCCACACCATCTGGCTGACTTCGCCATCAGATAAAGTCAACAGCAAGCAGTGTGCCAAAGATTTTAAAGCCTGTTATTACAAGCGGTTAGAAGTTGTACAAAAAAAAAGAGTTGCCGCGCTGCGACATTTTTGTCTGCAAGCGAACAACTCCTTACATAATTGTCCATTTAAATTATATAGGAACTTTAACCGCCTGATGGACGCTTATAAGGCCCTATCTCAAGCTGCTCCACGACCTGCTTTTATACCGAAAAACAAGCGGCCCAAAAGGCTATGCCTGCTTTTAAGATCTCCCAAATCTCTTTTTGTTATACCCCTTACCATCCTTATGCCGTCGGTGCCGTCCTCATAGTATCCCGGCAACTCTTTCAAAATGCGGAACCCCTCCTCTTCATAAATTTTTATTGTGTTGAGGTCCGATTTTCTAACCTCCAATGAGAGCTCTTCATATTCAAGCGCCGCGGCGATTCCAATAACCTTTCCAATGATAGCCCGCCCTATACCTCTGCCCCGATAGCTACTCTTGACTGCTATTGAGTAAAGGCGCGAGCGCTTTGAGGTAGTTGGAGTCAGCAAAATTGCGTAGCCGATTGTCTTCCCATCCAGCTCCGCGAGGAGGATGCGGGCTTTACCTTGATTAATCAGGTACTTAAACTGCCGTTTAGTAATCTTGTCGGAGACAAACGAAAGCTTCTCCAGCTCGACCAACTCGTTTACGTCGCGGGCTGTGGCCTGCCTGATTTGAGGCTCATTCATTCTGACGCCCCCTGTTCTCAAGCCTTCTGGCAAACTCCGACATTATCAGCATGTAAAGCTCATCACCAAGGTATGCGTCTTCCACCTTGCTCTCTATGCTGGGATTATCGTTGATCTCTATGACGTAGGCCTTGCTGCCTTGCTGCTTAATATCAACCCCATAGAGACCGTTGCCCACCACCTTTGCAGCTTTTATTGCTGCTTCCAATACGACCCTCGGCACTTCAAAGGTCGGAAGGGTCTCAAATCCGCCCCCAACCGTCTTCTTTTCTCCGTATTTATAAATCTGCCAGTGATTTCGCGCCATGAAGTATCTACAAGCATACAGCGGGCGGTGATTCAAAACGCCTATCCGCCAATCGAACTCCGTGTAGAGGTATTCTTGCGCCAGCACTATGGGCGTCTGGGAGAGAAGCTCCCTTAGCCTTTCCGATAAGGCTTTACGGTCGTCAACTTTAAAGACACCCTTGGAGAAGGAGCTCTCCGGGAGTTTCAAAACTATGGGGTATGAAAATATCTCTTCAAGGTGGTCAAGGGTCCGCTCGTCGGAGTTGAATACCGCCTGACTTTTGAGCGCAGGGACGTCATTGTATGTAAATGCGTCATGCAAAAACACCTTGTTGCAGCAGCGCAAAATCGAGTCAGTGTCATCTATGACGACCATCCCCTCGACCTCCGCCTTAAGCGCAAACCTGTAAGTGTGATGGTCTATGGCAGTGGTCTCACGCAGAAAGAGCGCGTCATATTCACTTAACTGGGCGTAATCGGCTGATGTTATGAGCTCCGCCAAAATCCCCACTTTCGAGGCGGCGCCTATCAACTTTCTAAGAGCGACCCGGTCGCTTGGCGGCTGCACCTCCTCAGGGTCATATAGGATAGCCATCTCCCAGCGGTGCCGTTTTTTCGACCGATGTCTACTCCACGCACGCTCGGTAAAGCGCTTAAGCGCTTTCCAAAAGGCGCTCTTCTCATCAGGGGTCAGATCGCTTACTCCAAAGCGTTCAATACCCTCCACATACCAGCCGCTTCTCCAGAGGAGTGAAACTTTGAGGATGGGAGCGGGGAAGAGGTTGAATACCTTCTTTGCAAGGGGCTGAAACTCCTGATCCGAGGCGTTTCCAAAAAAGATCAGCAGCTCCTTTTCAGGCGCATCACATCTTGAGCTAGCTGCGCTGCTACCCTTTAGCGCTGCCGAGCCGAGCTTGGCCAGGTAAAGATTGCTGTTGCGCAAATCCGTTATGGTATTCACAGAGGGGAAGACTTTATGCCCTCTGGCCTCGGCGAGCAGCGAGCAGTAATAGCCGCTGCCAAGGTGCTGGATAGTGTCGCAGATATTTATTACGCGTAGTTTTGGCAGATCCTTTTTGGGGTGCTCTTCAAGGTATTCCTTGAAGCTTATAGCCATATCCGCCAAATCGGAGCCGGCCATCATCCCAGGATCATCTACTACTATCAAAGTCGTGAGCAATTCCAGCTCTCTCCATATAGAGCCGAACATTAACCCGGCCCTTTAAAACGTAAAACGACCCCTCACATAAAGTAAGGGGTCACGGCGATTTAAATTAAACTCTCTGTTTTCCCTATATGCCTGTATTAAAAAAAACACAAGGGAATTCCATATTTTAAACTTGCTGATATATTCAATATATTCAGCTACTTATGAAATACGCTTTCCCAAACAAAAAAATAATCCCACCAATTAACAGCTACCACCTCATAAGCACCGCGCCCCAGGTCAGGCCACCGCCAAATACCGTCATCAGTACCAAATCACCCTCGTTAATGCGCCCTGTGCGGAGGGCTTCATCAAGCGCCAACGGGATCGTGCCTGCGGATGTGTTGCCGTAACGGTCCACGTTGACGAAGACTTTATCCATATCCAATCCAAGCCTGCCCGCCAACCCCTCGATAATTCTGAGATTAGCCTGGTGAGGTATAACCAGCGATATGTCTTCTTTAGTAAACCCGGTATCCACAAGAGCCTTTATTGAAGCCGACTCCATAGCCTTGAGAGCATTTTTAAAGATGGAGCGGCCATCCATGTGGATAGTCTCCAGAACCTGATCATAATTTTCCGAGCGCCTGGGCTTTGCCGAACCCCCTCCCGGCACATAAAGGAGGTGACCAAGGTCCCCGTTGGAGCCCATATTGGTTGAGAGGATCCCTCGCTCCTCGCTCTCGGAGGCCACCAAAACCGCCGCGCCACCACCATCTCCGAAAAGCACCCCCGTGCTTCTATTATCCCAGTCAATGCGCTGGCTTAGCTGCTCCCCACCGACAACAAGCACCTTCATCGTCGGATCTGCTTTAATAAACCTGTCAGCTACATTCAAGCCATATATAAACCCTGAACAGGCGGCGGCGACATCAAATGCAAAAGCATTCTTAGCTCCAAGCATCGATTGCAGCGTGCAGCCGCCGGAAGGCATCATGGTATCGGCTGTCTGGGTGCCGACAACTATCATATCGAGCTCGGCAGCTTTAACTCCCGCAGCCGCAAGGGCGTCTTTGCATGCAGGCAGCATAAAATCGGACCATTTCTGCCCCGCCTCCGCCATGCGCCTCTCGCGAATCCCGGTTCTCTGGACTATCCACTCATCCGAGGTATCCATACGTTCAGCGAAGTAGTGATTGTCAAGTACACGGGAAGGCGCGTTTGACCCCGTTCCTATTATTCTGCTTTTCGTCATTGTTCCCTCGGGTTTCTCCAGTTAGAAATTGAATTATCCCGTTTTATGCTACCTTTTACAATCCATTCACAAGACAGATTGATATTTGAACACATGAAAAGTAAAAACCCCCGGCTTTCAGGACCGGGGGTTTTTTACGCCTTATTAGCGAGACTTCTATATATAACTTGTCAAATCACGATGATCTTTGCGCGGCGGTGAAGAGACCTCCCCCTCCGGGTATCCAATCGGCAGGAGCCCCACAACCTCAAAACCCTCCGCCATTTCAACAATCTTCGCCAACTCCGCCCCCTTGTACATAGTAAACCAGATAGACCCGAGTCCCTCTGCGGCGGCTGCAAGGAGGATATTCTCTATACATGCCGATGCCCCCTTTGTGTGAGCCTCAGTCTCACCAAGGAAAGAGCCCATGCCAATCTTCTTTGGATTTGCTCCGACTATTATCAGGGCGCGCGCGTTACCTATATAGCTTGCGTCATATTTGGCGACCCAGCCCTGCCCCGACTCCTCAGCCAGCCAATCACGGGTCTCAAGGGCATGAGCGGTTATCTCACCAATCTTTTCCCTGTCCTCAACAACGACAAAACGCCAAGGCTGCTGGTTGAGGGCGCTAGGAGCAAGGCAGCCGGCTTCCAAAAGTTTGTCGATAAGCTCGCGGCTCACGGCCTTGTCGCTGTAGGCGCGGCAGCTCCCACGCGCTTTAAAGACTTCGAAGATATCCATAAACTGCTCCTTTTAATGTTAAAGGGTCTATTCACCCGTCGCCTTGCGCCGCTCCTCGTCTCGTATTGAGCGCCTCAGCAGCTTACCGACCTTGGATTTGGGGAGCATGTCTCGAAACTCTATGTACTGGGGCACTTTGTAGCTGGCGAGCCTCTCTTTACACCATGACCTTAGGTCATTGCCCGAAACGCCTTTTGCATCGTGCTTTAACACGACTATCGCTTTTATTCTTTCGCCAACCTTCTCATCCTCGACGCCCACGGCGCAGGCGCCTATGACTGTCGGATGGTCCTGAAGAACGGCCTCGATCTCCGAAGCGCTTACGCGGTAGCCCTTGTGTTTTATTACATCCGCGGTGCGCTCCATGAAACGTATCTGTCCGCTCTCGTCCTGCGCGACGAAATCACCCATGCGGTAATACGTTTCGCCGTCCACATCGACAAAGGACAGGGCTGTCTCATCAGGCTTGTTCCAGTAGGATTTTATATTGAAATCAGCAGTTACCCAGAGCTCACCCACCTCGCCAAGGGCAACGGGTTCGAGGGTCTCAGGATCCGTAATCTGCACTCTGAATGAGGGCAAGACATGACCGATGACATCCGCCTTTGGCTCGACATCAGGGCGGGTATACGCAACATGCCCGACCTCTGTGGAGCCGTATACCTGATAAATTGGCGACCCAACCAACTCCTCCCACCTGTTGAAGACCTCTGCGGGCAGGACGTCGCCGCCACAATAACAATAGGTCATCGAGGAGAGGTCGTACTGCTCTACCCTGTCGTTTTCGAGGATCATCCTGTAGAGCGCCGGAACCCCGAGAAACCAGCGCACCTTGTGCCGCTCTACATCTCTCATTAGCGCATCGATGTGGGGCATCGGCATGATTATGGTTTTACACCCGTAGTTTAGCCCCGCGGCAATCATCATGCCCTTCGCCATTATATGATATAGGGGGTTTACGAGTAGAAAAGCGTCGTCACCCTCGCGGATATTTCCCTCAAGGACCTCGCTCATCACGTCGCTTATGTAGGCTACTTCAGTGGCGTGGTTTCCGGGGACCCCTTTGGGGAAGCCTGTGGTGCCACCCGTGTACATTATGTAGGCCAGATCCTCAAAGGGATCGATCTCCACATCCGGGTGTATCTTGGGGGCATTTTTGAGCAGGCTCATAAAAGAGTGTATATGCAGCCCGCTCGGCACTTTACCCGTGGGTATCTTGTCCAGCATATGCCCAAGGAGAACTTTCCACTTTGGCAGCATCTCCGTTAGATTCGTTACTATGATCTGCTCCAGGCAAGTATCTTCATAGACCTCCTCTACATAGCCGAAGTTCGTATCCTGACAGATGACAGTCTTAACCTCTGCATCGCTTATCAGGTATTCGAGTTCATGGGCCGTATAGATGGGGGATACCGGCACCACCGCCGCGCCTAGCTTTTGAATCGCGAAGTTCGCTATAACCCACTGGGGGCAGTTGGAGAGGTAGAGCATGACCCTGTCACCCTTGCCGACGCCAAGGGCCGCGAGGGCGGCGGCGAAACGGTTTATATCCCTCGCAAGAGCGTTGTAGGTGATTTCAAGCCCCAGGTACACTATTGCCACGTTGTCGGGATAGGTATCGGCCATCTCAAAAAAACGCGTAAAGGTGAGCCGGTTATTGGCGGGGTCGCACTTCATCCCCTCAAGGGTGTATTTTTCTGTCATCTTAATCTATCCGCATCCGAAGTAGGCGGCTTTGATGTCGGGGTTTCCGAGGAGCTCTTCACGCGTCCCCTCCATCACCGTTGAACCGTTCTCTACTATATAAGCGTAATCGACGTAGGGAATAACCGGTCGTGCGTACTGTTCGGTAACTATCACCGATATCCCCCGCTCATTTCTAATCTGGGGGATCGACTCGACGACCGTGTGCTGGATTGACGGCGCCAAACCAAGGAGGGGTTCGTCGAGCAGCAGCATTGTAGGCTGCGCCATAAGGGCCCTTCCTATAGCCACCATCTGCTGCTCTCCGCCGCTGAGAAAACCCGCCGCGCGCCTGGTCAGCTTTTTGAGGGCGGGAAACAGCTCCATCACGAAGTCGAAGGTCTCCTTCGCCTGGGCTCTCGACGCGAGATGCCCGCCGATGGAGAGGTTCTCCGCCACTGAGGACTCGGGAAAGAGGCGGCGCCTCTCAGGGCATAGCACCAAACCGCGTCTGGCGCGCTGGTGCGCCTTCAGCTTAGTTATGTCCTCTCCGTCATGGACCACCTCGCCAAATAGAGATATGCGCTCTCCGCCCCTCATCTTTTCCTTGTGCTGGATATCGAGGATTATCCCCGACAGGGCATACATGAGTGTGGATTTGCCTGCGCTGTTGGCGCCGAAAACTCCGATTACGCCGTTTTCTGGGCAAGTTATGTTTACGTTGTTTAAAGCGAGCATGTTCTCGTAGAAGACCATGACCGCGCGCGCTTCCAGCATCAGAAATCCTCCTCGGAGCCGAGATATGCCTCGCGCACCTTGGGGTGGTTTATCACTTCATCGGGCGCACCCTCCGTAACCTTCTCTCCATAGGAGAGCGCCATCACCCTGTTGGCTACCCTGAAGAGCTCTGCCAACCTGTGTTCAATCATTATCATGGTGATCCCTTGCCCGTTGAGCTTCTCTATTAAGGGGACGAGGCTTGATATCTCGCTGGCTGAGAGCCCGGAGAAAACCTCGTCACAGATAATGAGCTCCGGCCGTAAAGCCAGACAACGGCCCAACTCCAACCGCTTGAGATAACCAGTGGGAAGAGTGCCCGCCATCTTGTATGGCACGCGGGAGTCCCGCTCGAAGCCGAGCTCTTCAAGGATGTCAACCGCCACCGTATCCCTGTCACCGTGTTTGCCGCCACCGCGCCAACCTCCGACCCGCTTCGCGCGAGGAGAGCTTAGCGGGATTACCAGATTTTTGTAGGCCGGCATCGAATAGTAGGGGCGCATAATCTGGAAAGTCCGATTGATACCCATATCCGCTATCTTGTGAGGCTTTTTGCCGGTGATCTCTTTGCCGTGAAAGGAGACCGTTCCCTTGGTGGGCTTCAAAAAACCTGTTATGCAGTTAATCAGGGTCGTCTTTCCGGATCCGTTTGGGCCGATAATTCCAACCACGTCGCCACGGTTGACGGTGAGGCTTACATCATCCACCGCCTTCACGCCTCCAAAGTGCTTGGAGAGTGAACGGATTTCCAGGATAGGTTCTTTAGTGTGGTGTGTGCTCATATCTTCACCCAGCGCTCTACCTGCTGATATTTGCGTGTCATGTAATTCATCAACCCCTCACTCCTGAAGACCACGAAGCCCGTCAGAACGAGGGCGTAAACAACTATCCTGAGGGAGCCGAAGTCCCGGAGGAATTCCGATAGAGGCACCAATATCGCAGCGCCGAGGACGGGGCCCACCAGCGTCCCCGCTCCACCTATGATTGTCGCGGCGATGGGCATGATTGAGAGGTCCAGCGCAAAGGAGGAGATGCCGACGTTGGAGTACATGTGAATGTAGTAGGCACCCGCGAAGCATCCCGTGAGGGAAGCCAAGAAAACCGCCTTCGCTTTTGTCCAGGTAACGCTGATGCCGGATGCCCTAACCGATTGATCGTTGTCCTTTACCGCGCGTATGACTAGCCCGCCGTCCATGTTGACAAAGCGTCTCAGCCCGAAAAGCGCGATGAACATTGCCAGGATCAAACCGTACTGCTCGGTAAAGAATCCACTGAACCCGTCGATTCCCCTGAACCCCTCCGTTCCTCCCAGGATGTCGAAAGCCTCGATGATGCGCGTCATTAGGAGCGGATACATCAAGGTGACAATGGCAAAATATATCCCCCTGAGCGGAAGACAGGGCAAAAGCGCGAGTGTGCAAAATGCAGCGCCTAGGAGGGTGGCGACGGGAATGGAGAGGATTGGCGGCAAACCGAGCTCCGTGTTCAATACCGCAGCCATATAACCCCCGACGCCATAAAAGAATGCGCCGCCGAGGCTAACAAGCCCCACATAGTTGGCTAGAAAATCGAAGGAGATTGAAAGCATCGCCAGGATGCAGACGCTAAGCCCTACCCTGCCCCAATAGGGCCAGGGAGAGAGTATTAGCGGCATCAACACAAAAGCGGCTATGAGCATAACTCTAGGCGTCAGCAGATAGGCAATCTCTTCAAAGGAGTTCAAGGCATAGAGGGATTCGCTTCTTACCTTTATACCCCTGTCGATACGCTCCCTGCGTTTATGCGTGGTCTCGGTTGTCATATCAAACCCTCTCCTCTAATTGTTTTTGTTTGCCGAAGAAGCCTGAGGGCCTGACTATTAGAGTTACGATTATGGCGAGGAGCATTACAACCATCTGAAAGTGCGGCTTGCCGTAAGCGACTGTCATATACTGCGAGTAACCAAGCACGAAGGCAGCGATGACGGTACCCGCCCAGCTGCCGAGGCCGCCGACGACGCATACGGCGATGGCGTAGATGAGAACCTTGTATCCCTCCTCGACTACCAGCGAGCCCAGAGGGAAGATTATGAGTGCCGCCACTCCGGCTAGCATTGAGCCAAGCGCTACCGCAACGGCGGCCGTGGCGTCGGAATCTATACCAAGCATCATAGCGGCCCGCTCATCCTGGGCCATCCCTTTTAGCGCCCTGCCCATCCTCGTGTATCTGGTCAGCAACCAAATGAGGGCGACCATCGCAAAGCCAAGGACCATTAGCAAGAGACGCTGGTGGTCCACAGGCACGTCAAGGATGAAGGAGACGCCGTCGGAGGCTACCGGGAGGGTATAGGTGCCGCCTCTAAAGCCCGCATAGCGAAGGCCCTCGAGAAAGACGAGGCCAATCGCATAGGTAGCTATGACCTCGGAGACCTCCATGCCTCTGACGCGCCTTAAAATTACGTAATAAATCAGGACCCCAATAGCGCCGGAGGCGGCGACTGAAAGGACCACCGAGAGCCAATAAGGAAACCCTGCCGTGTTAAAGAGCGCCCACGCAATGAAACCCGTAAAGACGTAGATTGCCCCATGTGCGAAGTTGGGCAGACGGCTCACACCGTAGACAAGGGAGAAACCGAACGCCATTAAGATCAGCGCTGCCGATTGTATGAAACCGTAGACCAGTATGTCGTAGAACATGATAAATCGTCCGGGTTTTAAGAGCGGGCGGCGGCGTTTGGCCGCCGCCCTCAATTGGAAAAACTATTCCTTTGCCCACGGGGGGAGCATCAACTTGCCGACAGCCCCTGCTTCAGGCCAGAAGGTTACCCTCTTGCCGTCCTGCCACTGGATCATGCCGGTGATTGCGCCCTCGTTGGGGTCGGTGGAGGGAATTACCTGGTGGGACTTCTTGTCAAAGCGGATGCGTCCATAAACACCCATCAAATCTATGTCCTCAAGTGCCGTGACCACCTTGTCGGAGTCAAGGGTTCCCGCGCGTTCAATCGCGTCTTTCAGGGCGTATACCGCCATGTAGCTCGAGGAGGTGCCATAGCCTTCAGGCTCCTTGTTCCACATTTTTTTGTACGCGTTAACGAATTTCATCGTCCAGGGGGTGATCTCGGCAGGAGCGTTGCCGCCATTTATCATGTCGACGACCGCGTATTCCGCCGCGCCCTTTGATGCCTCCCAGAAATCGGGCTGTTCAGCCGCGGACATGAAGCCGAAGGGCAGGCTCTTTAGCTTGAAGCTTTTCCACTGTTTCAGGAGGATAGCGGTCTCAGGCATATCCATGAAGATGAAGAGGACATCTGCGTTTTCGCGACGGGATTTCAGGAGTCCCGGGGCGAAGTCCGTGTTGCCCGTGGGGTAAATGT
>PKTU01000031.1 GCA_002869005.1 Deltaproteobacteria bacterium | reverse complement strand
GTATTTGAGTCTAAAGCGGGAGACGAGGGCAACCCCAAGGGGGAGTCTACTTGGGTGTGTGCCGGGGCTTAGTCATGTCATAGAATAAATTGATTGCAACGCTGCCTTTACTCTGTGTGTGTAAGTCCAGCCTCAGGATGTCCCCCCTGTGTCCCCCCTCCATATATATAAAAAACAAAGGGCTTACGAGAAAACTCGTAAGCCCTTGTTTTAACTGTGGTACCTGGGGCGGGACTCGAACCCGCACGGCCTACTGCCAACGGATTTTAAGTCCGTTGTGTCTACCAATTCCACCACCCAGGCACTTTAATAAGGTAGGCTTGCCCTGCTACGTTGTGGCACAATTATGCTTATTAGTTATGCTATTTGCAATATCCAGAGGAGATGACTTTGCAGAAAGTGCTAGTTTTTCAGCGTGACGGCCTTGGCGGAGGAAAAGTTAAGGCGATAGGGGAGCTTGCCGATGACATCGAACTTAAGGTTGTCGATGTCGTTGGCCCTTTCCCTCCAATAATTGACTCCCCTGAGGAGAACTTCCCGGATAATACAGACGAGCTGATTGAGTGGTCAGAGCTCATACTCGACCACCTCTACCACCCTGATCTTACTGCATATCTTGTGGATCGGGCCAAAGCTTTCGGCCGCGATGTGATAGCTTCCGGTAGAAAGCACCCGGAGATTCTGACCCCTTCTACGTGCTGCACTCTGGGTAAATTCGATCGGCTTGGAGCTTATGCGGAGCATTTCGGTGCCCCGGAGTTTGAGGTAAAGGTTTCCGATGACGGTGTTGTCGAGGAAGTCAAAGTGCTGAGGGGAGCGCCTTGCGGAGCCACTTGGGAGGCGGCAAGGTCGATTGTTGGGATGAAATTGGAGGAGGCCCTACCCAGGATAGGGCTCTCCACCCAATTCAACTGCTTTGCAAAAGCTAATCCAAATGTCTTCTTAACCAACCCGCTCCACGTAGCAGGGGAAATTCATATAAGCGCATTGGAGAAGGCTTTGAAGAAGGTCCAAAAGGGCTAGCGCCTGGCGCGGACCTCCGCGTCAAGGCCCTGCTCCTTCATGCACGCTACCAGCCCTGTGGGGTCCTCTTCGGAGATGTGCACGTAAAAGTCGTTCTCTTCGCCACGCTTGCTCCGAATATATGATGAGTTTACAAGCGATAGCCCCTCTTTTTCTACACATTCAAGGGCCAGCATAATCTCTTTTGTTGAGTTGCAATTTCTTACGACGATGCGGCTACCGTCCTCGCCAATACCGAGTATAGGGTTAACAACTACGTAAAAGATATCATTCGTCGTAACGATGCCGACGACTTTGCCATCTTCAACCACGGGTAAAGAACCTACGTTTTTCTCCTGAGCAAAAGCCGCTACCGCCTCAAGGGTCATGTCAGGGGAAACGCAGTGTGGGTTTTTCTTCATAATCTCACCCAAGGTCAGCTTTCCGTAAAGGTAATGAATCTCATGCAAGCTGAGGCTTGTTGCGTCGGATGGCGCGGAGCGCAGCAGCCTGTCCTTGGTGACGATGCCGACGAGCTTTCCATTATCGACGACAGGAAGACGGTTTATCTTCTTCTCCTTCATCAATCTCGTCGCCTCAAGGACGGGCATATTGGTGGGGGCGACTATCGCGGGGGATGTCATTATGTGGCGTGCCAGCATATGTGAACCTCCTCTATCAAGTTCCCGTTTACGTTAATTTAGGGGTACCCTGCTAAATCTACAGCAAATAAACTCCGCAGTCACCTACAATGAACCACAAAAAAACACCCCGCGCCCTTAAAGGTATGCGGGGTGTTGATTTTTGGTCGGGACGACTGGATTCGAACCAGCGACCTTCTGCTCCCGAAGCAGACGCGCTACCAGGCTGCGCCACGTCCCGATTATTTTGCCGGCAGACCTTTTTTAAAAGCCTCTGCCTGTTTTTGTGGAAGGCCGGATAATACACAATCCTCAGCCAGAGATTCAACATTAAACGACACACGTATGTGTTCAGCCCTTATTCCCTGCTCTGTATCCAATATCATATAGGAGGCGCGGGGGTCACCGTCGCGGGGGTGGCCTACGCTTCCGGGGTTTAGCAGCAGGCGATCGCCTACCTCCCTGGCAAGGGGCAGGTGGGTGTGCCCTGTTACAAGCACATCCGCCCCCGTACCCTCAAAAAGTTCCGTTAAGCGGAACTCGGGAGTATCTAGCCGCAGGTATTCAAGCGGGTCCACGGGGCTGCCGTGGGTAAAATTAAACCTGAGTTCCCCCTCTTCAACCATAAGCTGCGCTGGCTGCTCCCTCAAAAAGAGAAGCGAATCCGCGTTTAACCTGGCCCGAGTCCAAAGGTATGTGTCCCTGGCTACCGCAGGCAGGTCTCTTCTCAGGAATTTTACCAGCCCCTCTTCCTCATCGTCACTGCAAACGGCAAGGTCAAAGTTGCCTACTACACCTCTGATTTCTGCTTCGCGAATCTTCGCGACGACCTCATTTGGCCTGGGACCGTAACCTACGAGATCCCCAAGATTTATGACACCCTCAACCCCCCTGCCAGCGCTATCCGTAAGCACTGCTTCAAGCGCAGGCAGGTTACCGTGGACATCAGATATGACCGCTATCCGCAAGGTCAGTTTCCTTTTAAATAGCGTATTGCGTCCATTCCGGCAATTGCCCCATCACCGACAGCGGTGGCAACCTGATGAAACTCACTTCGGCAGACGTCGCCTATTCCGTATATACCGGGTATTGAGCTCTCGCAATTTTCGCCTACCTCGATGTACCCCTCTTTGGTAAGGTCCACCAGACCTTTAAGGAACTCGGTCCCCGGACGTTTTTTCCCTGAGAGGACGAAGACGCCGTCGACCTCAATAGAACGCTCCTCCCCTCCGACGCTTAGGCGTAGACCAGTCACACCTCGGTTATCTCCGGTCACCTCCAATGGAGTCGCGCCGGTTATAGCCTCAACCCCCTCAAAAGAAAGCAGCTCTTTTCTGGATTCCGTAGTCGGCTCGAACTTGGGGCCTTTGGCGATCATATAAAGTTTGGAGGCATAACTTGCAACGAAGGTAGCCTCCTCCACAACCCATTCGGCGGTGCCTATTACAGCGACGGGGCGGCCACGAAACAGCGCGCCGTCGCAGGTTGCACAGTAGGAGACGCCCTTGCCGAGAAGCTCCTCCTCTCCGGGAATTCCAAGCTTTTGCACCAACCCGGTGGCGACGATTACAACCTTTGCCCTTAAAGGAAAACCTGAAACCGAGACCTCCTTTATGTTTCCGTCGATTTTCATACCATCGACCCGCCCCATTTGAACGGTCAGGCCGAAGCGCTTTGCCTGCTCCTCAAAGAGCGCCACAAGGTCTGCGCCCGTGGTCCCTGCTGGAAAGCCGGGGTAGTTATCGACGTGACCCGCTATGGATATTTGCCCGCCTACGCGGCCCTGTTCAAGGCAGAGAACTTTTTTACCCGCACGCGCCAGGTAGATTCCCGCGGTCAACCCCGCAGGGCCTGCGCCGATTATAATTACGTCGTATTCCATTATTTTTTCCCAATCGCCTCTTTGAATATTTCGGACTCTTTAAGACCATCCAAGGTATCGATCACAGCCTTCCGCACAAGGTTCTCTATACTCTCCGCGCGGCCCACCGGTATCTTCAAAGTCCTAACGACGGGTATAGTCGTCGTGCCGAGAACTTTGCCGCCAGCTCTTGTAAACTTAACCTTACTGTCGAGCTCCACGGTGAGAAAATCCATAGCCGCTGATGTGTCCCTATAAGCCCTGAACTTCAATATATCGACATCAAGATAAACCTTCGCGGCTGCTCTGGACGACGCCTCAACCCCCATCGAAAGTAGCATGCGGGAGAGGTGCTCCCGATAGTAATCAGCCGGAGCGGGTTTCATGGAGACCAGTGAAATCTCGTCTGAAAACCGGTTATCCAGCTCGCCGAACCAATTTGGAGCGGGCGCTTCCCTGCTGTCTTTAACTGATTCAATCCAAAGCGACCACTTATCCGCACCCTCATCTTCAGGCGCTACCAAATTTATGGGCCCCGGCTCCAGCACCACCGGCCCGGTGGAGCAGGCAGAGAGGAAAATTGTGAGCGAAAGCAAGAGGGTTATCAAAATTTTTTCTAAAATCTTCCGCATAGTGAATCTCCAAAGGTGATTATTTTCTGCATCTTGGCCATCTATCGAACGGGGCGTTATGAATGCTACCGGATAAACTTAACCCCTTCAACGCCTCCGCGCCATCGGATAGCCACTAATAAGTTAAGATCTGGCAACCGCATAAATTACCGGAGTTAAAATTATCAGGGAAAAGCCGCTGACAATCACTTATTGTGGGGCATATAACCCACATTCCCGACCAAAGAAATACTCAAACCCTTTAAAATAGGCTTTTCCCTGTTGGCACGGCCATTGCAAGTTTAAAAAGCAAGAAAAGTCTTTGCCAGGGCTCGCTATGCGAGACCTCTTCCCCAAGCCCCCACCCCAGGGGGCTTTTTTTTATCAAAAAATCTACAGCTTGAAGGTCAATTCATCCTCCGACAGGATGACCTCGCACCCTGCCGCCTCCCTGATTTGAGGCATATCCACATCCTCGGCATCAGGATATATGTGTGACAGGACAAGGGTACCAACCCCTGCTTCACGGGCTAGCCGCGCACACTCGGCAGCGCTCATGTGCCCTGCGCCAACCCCACCCTCCGGGAAGCTTGCATCCGCTACCAACAAATCCGCGTTACCGGCAAACTTCGCAAGCTTTGCATCGTAAGCGGTATCTCCCGTTATCACCACCTTTGCCCCCGAAGGAGAAGTCAGACTATATGATATGGAGGCAGGGGTATGGCTTGCCGCTCCAGCCTCTATAGCTATCTTTCCAGCTTTTATATTGCGCCCTGGATCCAACTCGACGATTTCACGGTGATACCCAACAGCCTCTACCCAATGTCCATAAAGCGTTTGAAGCCTATCCATGAACTCTCTTACCCCCAAGCCCCCGGCAATAACAAGGGGGGCTTCGCGCGGCTCAGGGTCATAGTTCGCGGCAAATAAAAAGGCTAGGAGCTCAGAGGTGTGGTCAGGGTGCAGGTGTGTAAGGATAAGGTGGGTTACATCCCTGTGGCTTACCCCTGCTTTTAGGAGGCCGTGGAGCGAACCCAGTCCGATATCCGCAAGAACAACTGCGCCATCCTCACGGATCAGGGTGGAGGGCCCCCTCCTTTTAAGGCGAGGAACACAAGTACCTGTGCCTATCAGCCGTATCTCCATCGACTCCTCCCTTCCCCGATGGTAGCACATGCCGGCACCTCACTCTTCAAGATTTATTTTTCACAAGCGCGCCGCCCAAACTTCAAAAGTTGACCGCCGAGCATGCTTCTTATAGGCTTTAGCTCCAACGAACCATTCGGAGGCATCACCTGATGGAAAAGAAAACTACATATAAAGACGCAGGGGTTGACATCGACGCGGGCAACCGCCTCGTCTCAGCTCTTGGAGAGATAGTAAAGCCCACACTTCGACCGGAGGTAATGTCCAGCATTGGAGGCTTCGGCTCCGTGGTCTCCCTCGCGGAGACTCCCTACGCCAACCCCGTACTGGTATCCTCAACGGACGGCGTGGGAACAAAGCTGAAGGTTGCCTTCGAGGCCAATAAACACGATACCGTGGGAATCGACCTGGTCGCAATGTGCGTAAACGACGTTATCGTCCAAGGCGCGGAGCCGCTATTTTTCCTCGACTATTTTGCCACCGGCAACCTTGAGGAAGGGGTCGCCCGGCAAGTAATCACCGGCATCGCCGAAGGCTGTAGGCAGGCTAATTGCTCCCTCGTCGGGGGAGAGACCGCCGAGATGCCCGGCATGTATGGAAACGGAGAATATGATCTCGCCGGATTTTCCGTTGGCATAGCCGACCGCGACAAACTTATCGACGGCTCAACCATTGCGCGCGGCGACGCTGTTATCGGCCTCGCCTCCTCAGGAATCCACTCCAACGGTTACTCGTTGGTGAGAAAGGTGCTCTTCGAGGATAGCGGCCTCGCCATAGACCACATATTCGAAGAGCTGGGCACACCTCTTTGGGAGGAGCTTTTAAAGCCCACCAAGATTTATGTGCGAACACTCCTAAACATCAAGCGAGATTTCACGGTTAAAGGGGTAGCCCATATCACCGGCGGGGGCCTACCCGAAAATCTACCCCGCGTTCTGCCGCAGGGGCTGAGAGCCGAGTTAAAACGCGACGCCTGGGAGCAGCAGCCAATCTTCTCCATTATTCAGAGACTTGGTGGAGTACCGGAAGAGGACCTACTGCGCACTTTCAACTGCGGAATAGGTCTCGTCCTTATTGTACCTGGTGATGAAGCGGAGGAGGTCATTGCACGGCTGACGGCCCTTGGCGAGAAGGCATCCCTCATAGGCAAAATAACGCCACGCGGGGAAGGCCAGGAAGCGGTGGAGATATCCTGATGGGTCTCAAGATTGGGGCGATTGCATCGGGCGGCGGCTCAAACCTCCAATCAATACTGGACGCGTGCAATGAGGGACGAATCGACGGTGAAGTCGTAGTCGTTTTGAGTGACAACCATGACGCCTTCGCCCTCGAACGTGCTAAAAAAGCTGGGATACCGGCGGTTGTAGTCGCATTGGACCCAAGGGAAGGCCGAGAAGAGCACGACAGAAAAGTGGTGGCGGCGCTAAAGGAGCACGGAGCTGATACCGTGGCCCTGGCCGGTTATATGCTGATGGTCACCAAGGTGCTCCTTGATGCCTTTCCGCAGAGGGTTATAAACATCCACCCCGCCCTGCTCCCCTCCTTCCCCGGCCTACACGTTCAGCAAGCGGCAATTGACTACGGCGCCAAGTTCTCCGGCTGCACCGTCCACTTCGTAGATGAGGGGATGGACAGTGGCCCCATCGTCATTCAGGCGGTGGTGCCGATTCGTGATGACGATACGGCGCAGACCCTCGGGGCAAGGATCCTCAGGGAGGAGCACCGCATATACCCTCAAGCGCTTCAATATCTCGCCGAAGGAAGGCTGGAGATTTCCGGCAGGCGCGTACTGCTAAAGCCTGCCTCGCCCGGCTCCGGCGCACTTCACAACCCCTCGGTAAAATATTAGCTTGCCGATGGCCCCCGGAGACCTCTCATTTACAGCGGAGGGTCTTACCGTACTCCTTGGCGGAAGAGAGTTGGTGCGGGCTGATAGCTTCTCCCTTGCAGGAGGAGACATCGCCTGGATCAGCGCCCCTTCCGGCGCTGGGAAATCAACCTTTTTAAGAGGGCTGACCCGGCTGATTGACACTACTGGCAAAATCTACATGGGAGACGTCAAATCCGACTCAATACCTGCTCACTTGTGGCGGCGCAAAGTAACCCTCCTCCCCTTTCCGCCGGTACCTTTAGGCGACACCATAGAGGAGGACCTTCTCGCGCCCTTTAAACTCTCTGTAAGGAAAGGGGACCCTCTACCGACGCAGGCGCTAATGCTCGATTACATCGAGAGGTGCGGCTTGGACAATTACGGGCTAAAGCGCGACACCGACAGGTTGAGCCAAGGGGAGCTTGCCAGACTCTCCATTGTGAGGACCCTACTATCCGAGCCGGATGTTCTCCTCCTCGATGAGCCAACCGCCAATGTCGATGACGTTAGCAGAGAGCTTTTAGCTGAGTTGGTTTCCGCTTTCGCCAAGGGTGGACGTATAGTAATAGCAACGGGGCACTCAAAGCCTTGGAGTTCGGTAAACCGCTACTTTGAGATAACGGATGGCGAATTGAGGGAGCGAAGATGAGCGGCGGCGCAATACCCATCAGCTGGGTGGATATGTTGCTGGCCTCCTCCTTCATCTTCGTCAGCGCGGCGATCTCCCTCTTTACTGGGCTTGGGCTTCACCGGAGTCTTCTCTGGGCTGCGCTGAGGGGGATTCTCCAGCTGACCATGCTGGGCTTTGCCCTACGCTGGATCTTCTCAATATCCTCTCCCCTTATCGTCCTCGGCTTCATAGCGCTAATGCTGGTCTTTGCAAATCACACTATGCTCTCAAGGGTGAGGCGCCCTCCGAAGGGCCTTTATTTCAGGGGGCTCGCTGCATTGGCGGTGCCAGGCGTTACAGTTACCTTTGCCGTCACCACGATGGTGATAGGGGTAGACCCCGCAACGGACCCACGCTACCTGTTGCCGCTTGCGGGGATGGTAATAGGCAACTCGATGAGCGCCATGAGCGTCGTATTGGACCGCCTCTACTCTGATCTTCGCGCCAACTCGGGGCGCATTGCAACCCTACTTGCTCTTGGCGCAAAACCGAGGGAAGCGGTTTGGCGAGAAGCACAGCAAGCGCTTCGCGCCGGTATGATTCCTACGCTCAACTCGATGAGCGCAGCCGGGTTGGTGTTCATACCGGGGATGATGACCGGGCAGATACTCTCAGGCACAGACCCCTCAATAGCCGCGCGCTATCAAGTGGTGATATTACTGATGATCAGCGCCGCCACGGCGATGGGTTCGGTGCTCGCAATATACATCGGCTACAGGCGCAGCTTTTCAGCCTCGGATGTCTTCACCCTCGACCGGTAAAGCCTTAACGCGCCCCCCGGACAATTTGACAAGATACCATGCCGCCACTCCCGTTACGGCTCCCGACAGCACCGCTGCGGGGAGTACGGCCACGGCAAGCGACCAGACCGCCGGGCCCATCAATATCACTGAAGCGACCGCCAAACCCGCGAGTGAATGCGCCACCGCGCCAAGGGTAGAGAGGCCTACATAGCCCATTCGCGGCAGCAAAGCCATGGCGAGCGCCATCATAAAAAGTGAAGAATATGTGCCCGAGAGGGAAAAGAGAAAAAGGTGGGATATTAGCCGGCCCGCTATCAGGGAACCAAGGAGCACCTTTCCTGTGGCAACCAGAAAACCGCCGCGAAACCCCCAAAGGATTAGCGCTGCAAGTACGAGGGCATTGCCCAACCCCAGCCGCAGCCAGGGCGCAGGAGAGGGGATGAGCGACTCCACCGCCTGGAGGGTAGCCGCAAGCGCGACAAAGAGCCCTGCGCGTGCCAAAAAGAGGTTTCTCGGGTCACCTCGATACGGCATCGACCACTCCACCTTTGCCTCCGGCAACCTCTAAAGCCACCCTGTTTGGGACGCAGACTATAACCTCTCCGGACTCCGCGATCGGGCCCATCGATACACAGAGACGGTTGGGGCAGGGAGCTTTTATGACGCTTACTCTGCCATCGCCATCCACCTCAAAACGCGTTACGCCAAGCGGTCCCTCCGCTTCTATTGTCGCCCAACGCTCAAGCTCCACCTCGCGGACATGCCCACCCTCATGAATGATCAGCATTCCGGGCGGCTCATCGCCCTTTAAAATTGGAATAAGTATTGATAAGACTATGAGCCCTGCCACTACGGCGGCATCTATTACCGTAAAAAGTGGCCTCATCATCTGGAGGACGCCTCTGGCGCTGCATGGTCAAAGCCGGAACTTTTAACCGCTTCACCCGTGCTTGATATGACCATCCCCTCGGCCCCCTGAGTCCCTTCAAGAAAGGCCAGCCCTTGCTCTGCTCCGAGGATGAAGACCGCTGTGGCGACTGCATCTGCCGCCATAGCCGTAGGAGCAGTAACTGTTACCGATGATATACCCTCGGCAGGGTAACCGCTCTTCGGGTCAATGATGTGGTGGTACCGCTTCCCCTCCCAGATAAAATACCGTTCATAATCACCTGAAGTGACCATCGCCCCCTCGCGCGGCTCGACAATGGCAAAAAGTTCTCCGGGCTTTCGTGGGTGCGCGATACCTACCCGCCAGGGGCGCTCACCCTTGTCGCCCTTTACAAAGAGGTCTCCGCCTGCATTAACGATAAAATTCCCGACCCCGGCGTCCTTGAGCACTTTAACCGCCCTGTCTATGGCGTACCCTTTGGCGACGCCTCCCAGGTCCAGCACACGGCCGTTAAGCTCAATACTCTTTTCATCCGCACCAAAGGAAACGGCCAAGTAACCGACACCGGTGAGCAGATCAGCTATATCCTCCGCAGCCGGAGGCGGGTGCGGCTCATCCTTAACCCGCCAAAGGTCGATGAGGGGCGCGACGGTGGGGTCGAATGCACCGCCACTGGCTTCTGCCCAATGGATAGAGGCGGCGATTACCGTCGCCATCGATTGAGAGAGGGCTCCTCCCCCCGCCTTGTTCAGCTTATAAAGAGGCGTACCTTCACGCCTTGCCATCTCCTCGTCAACCGCCCCCATTTCATCAAAAGCGGCACGGACATATGTCTTTGCATCCTCCTCACCAACTCCCCGAACAGTGATTGTGACCAGGGTGTCCATCAAAAATTCAGTTTCGGAGTAAGCGGCTCCAAGCTGCTCAGGCTTTCGAGCCCAGAGCAAGAGGAGAATCAGTGCTGCTATGAAAAGAATTATTTTTTTAGGTTTGACGTTCTTACTCGTCATCGTGCGATATCACAGAGGCGACCAGATCATAGGTTGAGGAGGCGGTTATCTTTGCGGTGACAAACTCCCCGACCTCAATGACGCGGTCGTCGCCATAGCCCTCCAGGGTAGTATGTCCATCGACTTCGGGAGCCTGCCCGTAAGTCCTCCCCACGACTTCGCCCTCTCCGTCGATCCCCTCAACCAGTATGGGCAGCTCTTTTCCTACAAAGGCGGCATTACGCTCTTCGCTTATGCCCGCCTGTAGACTCATCAATCTGTCGTAGCGTTCCCATACTACCTCTTCATCCACCCGCCCGGCCAACTCAGCGGCCAGCGTCCCCTCCTCAGGCGAATATGCAAACGCTCCCAGATGGTTGAAGCGGATCTCTTCAACAAAGTCGAGAAGGGCCTGAAACTCCTCCTCGGTCTCCCCGGGGAATCCGACAATTGCCGTTGTCCTCAAAACTATGCCCGGGACATGCTTTTTAAGGCGTCTGAAGAATTCGGAGGTCTCAGCCGCGCTCACCTTGCGCCCCATCGCCTTAAGGACGCGGGGGTGCGCATGCTGGATAGGGGCGTCAATGTAGGGGATCACCTTTCCCCCCGATGCCAAAAGCTCCACCACGCGTTCATCAAGCGCGCGGGGGTAGGCATAGAGGAGGCGTATCCACCGAAGCTTATCAATCTCTTGTAGGCGGTGCAGGAGCTCAGCCAGCCGCGGGCCCTCAATATCGAGGCCGTATGAGGTCACGTCCTGGGCAACGACGTTAAGCTCTACCGCGCCCTCACCCGCAAGCCACCTGGCTTCTTCTAAGAGCTTTTCCTGCGAGACGGAACGAAATTCACCGCGTATGGTTGGAATCGTGCAATAGCTACAGCGGTTAGAACAACCCTCTGCAATCTTCAAATATACGGAGTGCGGCGGCGCTGTCAGGATCCGCGCGGGGTAGTCGTGCGGCTTCAGGGGCTGGGGTACACCTGAGACTATCTCCGGTATTCTCTCCACATCCTCGGGGGTGAAGAAGAAATCCACCTCCGGCAACTCCTCCTTCATCTCCGGATATCTTTTTACAAGACAGCCGGACACCGCCAGGATGCGGCAATTGCCGCTTTTTTTATGGAGGGTAGCCTCCAAAATCTCCTCAACCGCCTCCTCAACCGCATCCTTGATAAAGCCACATGTGTTGACGAAGAGGATCTCCGCCTCGGCGGGGTCCTCCGCTATCTCAAAACCGCGCGCCTCGAAGCCGCCCAATATCCGCTCCGCATCGACTCTGTTTTTTACGCAGCCGAGACTTATTAGACCTACCTTCTTCATTGACTGCCGCCCTCACCATCAAAGAGGTCCACACCCTCAGGGAGGGTAAAATCAAAGTAGCTGTCGGAAAGGCCGGAATTAATCTTTGCTCCAGAGAGCGTAACCTTGGTTGTATTACCTAGGCCATTAATGGTCGTAACGGATTTAATTCTATACTTTTCATCCACAACGACTTCGACACGCTCTATGTCGGGCTCTGAGACCTTTGGCGTCAACGCCAAGCACCTCTCTTTACAGGAGGAGAGCTCGAAATGCTCTTCTGCCGAGGATAGGCCGGAGATCACCTCAAGCATAACCCTCGCCGCAGGGGTTAGCGCTGCAATAGGGCGGCGGATTACGCTCCTGTCCCTGATCTGGTAGAACCAGAGGTATTCGCCATCGCTGATTATCTGCTGTGGATCATCGCCTTCGTAATCCCAGCGCATTCTAGCTCCGCGTTTGAAGGCGACCTCGCCCCCAGTAACACGTTCGATTCCAACCGTACCCATCGTGCTAGTCTGGGTGAAGTTGGCCGAGATATCCTCCACTCCCTCATACCCTTCGGTAACCTTTCTGGCCAACTCATTGGGCGAGAGGGCGAAAACGTTGGCCGCAAAAAGAGCCAGCGCCGTTGAAAGGAGGATTGTTTTAACAACTTTTGTAATCATACTTTTCCGGCAAGCACCTCTCTGGGTTTAGCTCCTCTAGAGGGCCCGATTACCTCCTCGCGCTCCATCATATCTATGAGCCGCGCGGCCCTGTTGTAACCGATCTTGAAGCGCCGTTGAACCATTGATGTCGAAGCCTGCCCCGCCTCCGTTACGAAGTGAACCGCCGCATCGTAGAGCTCGTCAAAACCCTCCTCCTCGTCGAAGTAGGGCTGCTCCTCTGCGTTTTTCAAAATATCATCGTTATACATGGGCTCACCCTGCCCTCGGAGAAACTCCGTGAGCTTTGCGATCTCCTGCTCGGAGACAAAGGAGCCATGTACTCTCATGATTTTAGACGCGCCGGGCGGCAAGAAGAGCATATCCCCGCCGCCAAGCAGTGTCTCGGCGCCGATTGAGTCAAGGATAGTGCGTGAATCGACGCGCGAGGCAACCTGAAAAGCTATCCTTGCCGGGAAATTCGCCTTGATCATCCCCGTCAAAACGTCAACCGAGGGGCGCTGCGTAGCCACTATGAGGTGTATACCGGCGGCACGCGCCATCTGCGCGAGCCTTGCTATAGCGTCCTCGACATCTTTTGCGGCCACCATCATAAGGTCGGCGAGCTCGTCGATTATCACCACTATGTAGGGCAGGTGTTCATGTTCGTTCTCTTCGCCGACCACCAGCGCCTCACCGCCCTTTTGCGCCTTCTCCACCTTCTTATTGTAGGAGGAGATATTTCTCACCCCCGCCTCGGCCATGAGACGGTAGCGCCGCTCCATCTCGGCCACCCCCCATCTCAACGCCACCGCGGCCTTCTTGGACTCGGTCACGACGGGGAGCAGGAGGTGGGGTATGTCGTCGTAGACGGAGAGCTCGAGCATTTTTGGGTCCACGATTAGGAGCCTGACGTCCTTTGGCGACGCCGATTGAAGGAGGCTGGCTAAGATAGCATGTACCGCGACGGATTTGCCGGAGCCGGTAGCGCCCGCAATGAGCAGGTGTGGCATCTTGGAGAGGTCGCCGATAACCGGGTTGCCGGATATATCTTTTCCCAGCGCTATCTTGAGCGGAGAGGGCGCGTTGCGATACTCCTTGGAGTCGAAAAGCTCCCCTAAGGTAACCATCTCACGCTCAAGGTTCGGTATCTCGACGCCTACCGTATCCTTGCCCGGTATGGGCGCCACGATCCTTATTGACTGAGCCCTAAGGGCCATTGCCAAATCGTCTGAGAGATTGACTATCTTGTTTATCTTCACCCCCGGCGCGGGCTTTATCTCGAACATGGTTATGACCGGGCCTGGTCTGACAGTCTCCACCGTGCAGTCCACGCCGAAGTCCTGTAGCTTTTTAACAAGCTGGCGGGAGGCCATCAGGAGGCTCTCCTCATCCGGCCCACCCTTGCCGCCTGCGCCTGTATCGAAGATGTCATTGGGTGGCAGGTGGTAACCTCCGACCTCCCTTACAAACTCGAACTCCTCCTGAACGGCGCTCCGCTCGACCTCGGAGTCCGCAACAATTTTAGGAGCTTTCTTAACCGCTTCAGCCTTCTTTTTGTCGCCGCCTTTTTTCCGCGATTTTTCCTTCGCCCGCTGCTCCCTGCGAAGGATGTACCTCTCCCGGAGCCCCTGTAAGAAAGTGACCAGCCAGCTGCGAAGCCTGTCGCCAAAAGTGTAAAGTGAGAAATTGACGGTGAAGATGAGTGAGCAGAGAAGCCCGGCGCCAATAAAGAGATATGCGCCTGGGCGGTTCAGCACGTGTGCCAGCGAATAGCTTATTATATCTCCCACGACTCCCCCCGCCGAGAACTCATCCCTGTCAAAGGAGACCGGACCAAAAGCCAGGGAGGCCATAGCCGAGGATAAAATGGTGAGCACCGAATACCCGAAAGCGACCCACGCCGGATAGCGAACAGGCTTGAGGAGCATATAGCGGCACGCAAAGATAAATACAGCCACCGGCAGGAAGTATGCCGCAACGCCGAACCCCTGCACCAAAAGGTCCGCCACGTACGCGCCGACAAGCCCCATGGAATTTTGAGGGGTATAGCTCCCGCTAACCACATTGTTGAATGAGGGATCTCCTGAGTGGAAGGTCGCAATGGAGGCCGCCAGGAAACCGCCTATTATGAGGAGGGTAATCCCGACCAGCTCGGCGCGGACGCGGTCCCCGAGCCGTTTAGCTTTTTGATCCCCGTTTTTTTCAGATTGTTTGCTGCTCTTTGCCATACTGATGAAAACCTCCGGCATCTCACCTGGGTCCGAAAAGCAGGTACGTCATGCCCAGCGCCCAACAGTATATCGAAAACCACCTCAAACGGCCCCTTTTTATCGCACCCATAAGAAAGCGGATAGCCAAAAGCCCCGAGGCGAACGCCACCAAAACGCCGACAAAATATTCAGCCAGCGGAGCACCGGAGAGGCTAACCCCCAGAGCCTTATACAAAAGCGCCCCTGTCACCGCCGGAATCGAGAGCAGAAAGCTAAAACGCGCCGCGTCCTCACCCTTGACGCCGGAGAGAAGCGCCATGGATATCGTGGAGCCGGAGCGGCTTATTCCAGGCAGGATCGCGCTTGCCTGGGCAAACCCTATTAGCAGCCCCCTTCCGTAACCTACCTTCTCCAACGGCACGCTACCCCTCCCCCTGCTCTCGGAGAGCCACAACATGGCTCCGGTCACAAGGAGCATCGCGGCGGCAAAGGAGGGCGCGCTGAACAATTCCGTCAAAGCTCGCTCGAAAAAGTAGCCGATAAAGACCACCGGCAAGCTAGCGGCCATAAGAACAAAAGCAATCCTCCTCACGGAGGGGTCAGCGCCGGGGTAAAGCCCCCCCGCCACCTCTATGATATCTTTTCTAAACCATAGAAGCACGGCAAGGAGTGTCCCTCCGTGAAGAAAGACATCCAGCGAAAGTTCGCCCCCCTCGAAATGGGGCAAAAATGCTTGGGCAATGACTAAATGGCCCGATGAGCTTACAGGCAAAAACTCCGTAAGCCCTTGCAAAAGACCGAGAATTATAACTTCAAACATTTACTTGTTCCCCAATCAGTTTCGAGAGGTTGCTAGTGTAGGCGTGTGAAGGGCCGCGCGTCAACAAAGCTGAGCGGCCTCTTTTTCTCCGATGGCATCAATATTTTTCCAGTTTCTCCTTGCCACGGGGTTCGTCTTCGGTTATAAAAGGCTGCTTTCGGAGCAACTAGGTCCGCGCGCGGACCTGTGCGATT
>PKTU01000120.1 GCA_002869005.1 Deltaproteobacteria bacterium | reverse complement strand
TTCATCTCGATGATGCTTACCGGTAACCCCATCCCGCAGCTGGGCTTCGGCTCTCAGCTCTCGCATGATGGCGCACAGCTACTAGGCACCTCACCGGGATATGTACTAGATGTTCTGGACGGAATCCACAGGGACCTTGGCTTCCCGGCCTACTCCCACGGCGTACGTCCCACCATCGACATATTCTTCATCACCTTCGCGCTGATGGTCGGTACCGCCGGCCTGCCGCACGTCATCATCCGCTTCTTCACTGTTCCGAAGATTCGTGACGCGCGCTCCTCAGCCGGTTGGGCTCTGCTCTTCATCGCCATCCTCTACACGACTGCACCGGCAGTGGCGGCATTTGCCCGTACCAACTTCATCAAGACGGTCCACAACAAGACCTACGAAACCGCTCCGCAGTGGGTTAAGAACTGGGAGGCAACAGGCCTCGTCGCATGGGTCGACAAGAACCACGACGGCGTAATAACCTACGCTCCCGGTGCCCCCTTCAAGGGCAAGCCCTCCTTTGAAGCTGACACCAAAGGCCAGTTCGGCGAGCGCGTAGTAACCAACGCCCTCACCGACAACCAGAACGAGTTTTACATCGACCGTGACATCATGGTTCTTGCAAACCCGGAAATCGCGAGGCTCCCCAACTGGGTAATCGCATTGGTCGCAGCCGGTGGTCTCGCCGCCGCGCTCTCAACCGCTGCGGGTCTCCTGCTGGTCATTTCGGCTTCGGTGTCACATGACCTCATGAAGGGCGTCATTACACCCAACATGAGTGAAAAATCCGAGCTGATTTGGGCGCGTTGCTCCGCTGGCGTAGCGGTCTGCATCGCGGGTTACTTCGGCATTAACCCACCGGGCTTCGTCGCACAGGTTGTCGCATTCGCCTTCGGGCTCGCGGCATCCTCCTTCTTCCCAATCATTATTATGGGTGTCTTCTCGAAGCGCACCTCGAAGGAAGGCGCGATGGCCGGCATGATTGTGGGTATCGTCTTCACGGCGGCCTACATCATTTACTTCAAGTTCGTCAACCCCGGCGCGAACAATGCCTCCAACTGGTGGTTCGGTATATCACCGGAAGGCATCGGAACGCTCGGCATGCTCTTCAACTTCGTGGTCACCTACGTGGTCTCGAAGGTCACGCCGCCGCCGCCGGAAGAGATTCAGGAGCTCGTTGGCTCGCTGCGCTACCCCAAGACCCTCTAGCAGCGTAGAGCTCATAACTTGAGTACCCGGAGGGGCTGCCTTATGGCAGCCCCTCTTCTCATTCACCACACAAAACCACGGTAATTAAAGTTGTATTGACCTGTAGCTGCTCTACTTGGTATATATTGAATGTCGGCACGTAGCCGACAGGACATGCACTGTAAAAACAAAACTAAAAAAAGCCACGAAGGCGCCCCGACCGCAGCAGCGGCAGGACCTCCTCGTGGCTTTTATAGTTGCGAGGCTTTCAACCTCTACTAGGGAGAATTGACATGAAGACTCGCATATTTTTAACTGTCGCCGCACTGTTATGCGGGACCTGCGCACTTGCTCACTTCGGCGCAATCATTCCATCGGATGACATTGTAGATTCTGGAGAGTCACCCAATATCACCCTGGATATAAAATTTATTCACCCGATGGAGGGCCACTTCATGCAGATGGAGAGGCCCACCAAGGTTGAAGTTTTTGCCAGAGGAAGTAAAAGTGACTTAACGGATAAACTCAACGAGCAGAGGAAAGATGGTTTCTCCTGGTGGAAGCTCCCTTATGCGATAAAACGACCGGGAGACCATATTTTTATGGTAGAGCCTGCACCTTACTGGGAACCTGCGGAGGAGGCCTTCATCATCCACCTTACGAAGGTAGTGGTAGGCGCTATGGGGCTTGAAGTTGGTTGGGATGAACCTACCGGGGCCAAAGTTGAGATACTTCCGTTAACGCGTCCATACGGTCTATGGACCGGTAATATCTTCACCGGCGTAGTGCTAAAGGACGGCAAACCGCTCCCCTCTGCGGAGGTTGAGGTTGAATATCTCAATGAAGATGGCATTAAACCTCCCTCTGATTCATATATAACCCAGGTCGTCAAAGCAGATGAAAGCGGCGTCTTTAGTTATGCCATGCCGCGCGAGGGCTGGTGGGGATTTGCCGCGCTGGTTGAGGGTGATGAAAAACTTGAACACGAGGGCAAGCTGTACCCTGTGGAGATTGGTGGAGTCTTCTGGGTGAAGACCCGCGATATGAAGTAGTTAATTCACCACAGAGGAAACGTTGAAACAAATCAAAAGCCCGCCGGATGGCGGGCTTTTTTGCGTATCTTTTACTAAGGCATGGGAGAGGCCTTAAAGGTCGGCGTCATTTGATGGCGCAGCTGGCTGGTCAACAAATGCCTTACCCATCTTTATACCCATTTTGAAAGCTTTTACATTTTTATCCACTGATTTTTGCGGCACCCTATTTTTTACCGTATCCAGCAACTTCCGTTCAGCCACCAATGGCATCATCCCGTGAATCACCCCTAATGCCATCACATTCGGAGGCATCCGTTCGCCAAAATTCTTTTTTACAGCCGCTGTAATAGGGACCGCCTTGGCACCGCGGTCCCCAGCCGGGTCAACCAAATCACTATCTATTATGAGAAGTCCGCCGGGCGCAAGGTCCCCCCTGAACTTGTCGTATGCCTCCTGGGTAAGAGCCAGAAATATATCGAACTTCCTCGCCTTGGGATAAAGGATAGCCTCATCGGAAATTATGACATCGGCACGGCTCGCGCCGCCCCGCGCCTCAGGGCCATAGGACTGAGTCTGCACGGCCTCGTGACCGCCAGCTATAGCCGCTTCTGCAAGGATAACTCCTGCCGTTATAAGCCCCTGACCGCCGGAACCTGCCAATCTGATCTCTTTATACACCGCTACTCCTCCCCGGCTGTCTTTTTGACCCCTGCATAGAGGTCCGTCCACTCTTGGGCTTCACGCTCCTCGATTATCCCGGTCACAATCTTGTCTTTTTTCTCCTCAAAGGTCATGCCGGCAGTCTTGGAGATCGGAATTGCAAGCTCCTTTTCACGCTTAACCATCTCAACGGGATCTCCCATGCCGTTTCTCCTGCCAAAACATACAGGCGCCTGCGATATCGCCTCAACCAGTGAGAAGCCTTTGTGCTCCAGACCCTTTAGGATGAAGCTCTCAAGCTCTTTTGCGTGGTAGGTGGTGGAGCGCGCCGCGAAGGTCGCGCCGGCGGATGCAGCAAGTTCGGCGATGTGAAAGGGCTGGTCAATAACACCGCGAGTAGCGGTTGTGGCTTTCATGCCCTCAGGGGTCGTGGGCGACTGCTGCCCTCCGGTCATGCCATAGATGTAGTTATTGACCACCACTGTCGTTATATCGATATTTCGCCTGCACGCATGGATCAGATGGTTACCGCCAATCGCAGCGCAATCGCCGTCACCCGTGAAAACTATGACCTTGAGGGGCGGCCGGGCCGCCTTAATGCCTGTGGCGAATGGGAGGGCTCGGCCATGCGCCGTATGCAATGTATTGAAATCCACATAAACCGGGGCTCGGCTTGAGCAGCCGATACCCGAAACAAGCACAATCTCATCCTTTGTCCATCCGGTACGGTCGATGGCTCTCAAAAGCGCCGCCAGCACAATTCCAATCCCGCAGCCCGGGCACCAGATATGCGGGAATTTCTTGTTGTGTCTTAGATATTTGTCGAGGATGATGCGATTTGGGGTGGTCATTTGGTCACCTTCCTCGCGACGTCGAGGATCATGTCAGGTGTCAGCATATTACCGTAGGGAGCAAGCGCCTTTCCAACCTGCCATCGGCCCCTGGCAACCCTCCAGACTTCGCGGTAAATCTGCCCTCTGTTCATCTCGGCGACGATGATATTTTCAACACTCTTTTCATACTTTTCCAAGGCGGCTTTTGGAAAGGGCCATAGCGTCTTGAGCTTTATAAGACCCACCTTCTCTCCATCGGCACGCATCGTCTCAACCGCATCCCTCGCGGAGCGCGCAGCGGCGCCATAAGAGAGGATGATGGTCTTGGCGTCATCACAGTAGAGCTCCTCGGTGATGCATACCTCGCTAAACCCTCTGCTTATTTTTGAAAAAAGCCGGTCCATGCCGCTTACGACTTCCTCCGGTTTGGCCGTAGGGAACCCCTGCGCATCATGAACGAGCCCCGTTACATGGTGTCTGTAACCATCTCCAAAGGCAGCCATCGGCGGCACGCCCGTGTTAGTATCCGCGTAAGGCGCATACCATTCAGGGGGCATCTCGGGTTTAAGGCGGTCAACAACCTTCACCTCGCCCTCGGCTGGAATGGTTATCTTCTCGCGCATGTGCCCGACGACTTCATCGAGCAGGAGTATCACAGGTATGCGGTACTTCTCAGAGAAGTTGAAAGCCTTGACGGTCATCTCAAAGGTTTCCGGCACCGAGTCGGCGGTAAGGACTATTATTGGATGGTCTCCATGGGTGCCCCACCGGGCCTGCATAACGTCTCCCTGACTAGGTGAGGTTGGAAGCCCTGTGGATGGGCCGAAACGCATAACGTTCACCAACACCATCGGTATTTCACTAATTACGCCGTAACCAATCAGCTCCTGCATCAGGCTAAAGCCCGGTCCGGAGGTGGCGGTCATCGACTTTGCGCCCGCGAGGCTGGCCCCGAGGCATGCGCCGATAGAGGCTATTTCATCCTCCATCTGAATAAAGGTGCCGCCTCTTTCCGGTAATTTGACGGAGAGCACCTCCGCGATCTCCGTGGAGGGCGTTATCGGATAACCTGCATAAAAAGAGCATCCGGCATAAAGGGCGCCTTCAACTACCGCCTCGTTTCCCTGTAGGAGCTGCCCGTTTTTCTTTTTCATTTGGACTTCTCCCACTCTTCCACGGTGATTGCGAACTCAGGGCACCTGAGTTCACACAAACGGCAGCCTATGCATTTTTCTATATACCTGGGAAAGGGATAGCCATCCTCTTCCTTTACGATACAGCCGGTCGGACAAAAAGTTGAACAAATCCCGCACTGCTTGCACCAGTCCCGGTAAATCACCACTTTTCGCTTGACGTTGGCCTTAGCCATGCTCTTCCTTTCACAAAAAAATAAACGAGGCCCTGCTATTTAAACAGCGTCTCGTTTATTTTGACCGCGGCGGGATAAAATTTCCACTCTATTAGTATTCAATATTGTAACTTTTAACTTCCTCACCCAACTTATTAAGCGCGCGCTTTTCAATTTGACGGACCCTTTCCCGCGTTATACCCATCTCGTCCCCAATCTGCTTCAAGGTCATCACGGACTCTCTGCCAATGCCGTATCTCATCTTCAGCACCTCAGCTTCACGATCTTCCAGGGCCCCAAAGGAGGTGATTAGAATATCCTCTTCCTCTATGATGGAGAGCTCTTTAAACGGGTCCGGCGAGCCCGGGTCTGGCAGGGTCTCTTTGACGGAGAGGTCCCCGTCCACATCAATGGCGGAATCAAGTGAGCATATGGATTGTCTTACCCACTTTAATTTGCCCACATAGCCCGGCTTCATACCGCAATCCAAAGCCACCTCTTCGTTCGTCGGCTCGCGGCCAAGTAGAAGCTCCAAGTTTTTAGCTACCTTGGTCATCTTCTCAAGGTGCTCAAGTACGTGAACAGGCACTCTAATCGTTGAACGCTGTTTGTGAATCGCCCGCTCAATCCCCTGCCTTATCCACCACGCTCCGTAGGTAGAGAAACGGCAATCCTTCTCTGCCTTGAAGCGCTCAACACCCCGCATTAAGCCAATATTTCCCTCCTCTATTAAATCCAGGAAAGAGAGGCCTCTGTTCGTGTAACTCTTGGCAATTTTTACGACCAGCCTCAAATTAGCTTTTATCATGTGGTCTCTCGCTTCCTTGTCGCCCTTGGCGATACGTTTAGCAAGAGCTTTCTCCTCTTCAGCAGTTAAGAGCGGTGTTTTTTTAATATCTTTTAGATAGGCGGCAACGAGGGTTGCAGACCCGTCGTCCTTCTTAGCCCTCTGTTTCCCTTTATCCGCGCTGGTAGCCATCTGCTCATCTCCCAATATTTTGGACATGTGCGCTTAATGCGCCCATCGCTCTTTACGCTTTAACTGTAATTTCTAATTATGACCTATGCAACCTCTTTTTGCATAAATAGACATTTTTTTCTTTACCTTATTTATACACTTACATGTGTTGTTTACGTATCTTGCCGAGAAAAAAGAGTTTATTTGTCCCCTGTGGAAAATGTGCTACTCGCGCCAAAAATGATGTTGCTATATAATGCGGAGCGTCTAGACCCCCATCTGGAGTTATTCATGGAAAAGTTTCTCGACCATACCCAACATGACGTGAATGAAGCTGAAGTGGTGATACTGCCCCTGCCCTATGAAGGGACAGCATCCTACTTGAAGGGGACCGGTGGCGGGCCGGATGCCATCCTCAAAGCGTCGTTACAGCTTGAGGAGATGGAGGAGGAGCTCCGATGGGAGCCTTCGACCGCATTGAAGCTACACACCGCCGATGCAATTAAACCGGGCAGGGACGAATCACCTGAGAGCTACATTACGAAAATCGAGGAATTTCTCGGAATTATTCCTGAAGATAAAGTAATCATAGGGCTAGGGGGTGAGCACACTGTTACGGTTCCCCTGGCAATGCGCGTGATGACCCCTGGAGATACGCTCATAGCAATTGACGCGCATCCCGACCTGCGGGATAGCTATGAGGGATCCCGTTATTCCCACGCCTGCGTGACTCGGAGGCTCTGCGAAGCGGGATATTCGGCAATTCAGCTAGGGGTTGGTTGTATAAGCGCCGGAGAGCTTGAGTACATAGAATCCGGTGCCTCCGTGGAGCACTTTCCGGCAACGGGCCTGGCAACGGAGAAAGGGCTGGAGGCGGCAGTCAACCGCATTAAAGCTTTAAAAGGAGGCGCGTACCTCACGATTGATTTGGATGGCCTCTCGACCTCCTATATGCCCGGAGTCGGAACGCCGGTACCCGGTGGGATTGAGTGGCACGCTCTTCTTAGCATCCTCAAGGCGCTCTTTTTCAATGACGACGTTACGGTAAAAGGGATGGATATTGTCGAGCTGAGGCCAATCGAGGGGCAGGTCTTGAGTGAATTTTCCGCCGCAAAAATTATACAAAAAATGCTCTCATACAATTGGGGGCGCAAAAGGTAAAGTGGAGGCGGGCCAAACCGGCCCGCCTATTTCCAAATAGCGTCAAGGGTTGGTGAATATATCCTCGATCGATTCCATGTGCCTATCCGGCATTAAGTAAAGCGGCTTACCGCCCAGAGCGGGCGGAACAATGAGGCCGGGAGGGTCGGGGAGCATCCCCCCTGCCGATTTCGGCTGTCTTGTAACGTCATCCTCAAATATTAATCCGCCACCGGCCCTGGCACTTTCAATCGCGGCAGGTATATCGTCCACCTTGGTCACCGATTCGCCAATCGCAGCGCCAACTGCGTTGTTCCATATATCCATATTGCTGCTGCCCTCGTCATAATCATCATCGAATATCGATTTGATTGCCGCCTCGGCTTCGCCGGCTGCGGCAGCTAAACCAGCGCCGCCAGTAAAAGCACGCTTCGCCACTGTAGTAGCCTTATCCAAAACACGGGCCTCATTCTCGGCGTGTTTTGCCTCGGCCCTTGCCTTTTCGCGAGCCTTTCCAATCCACTCCCACTCCGAGCGGGACGCATTGGAGAGATAGGGGGGAAGAGGGGGACCCATTTCACCAGGCGCCAACTCAACCGGCTCCGGATCATTGTCCAAAATACCGGAATCCTCTATACGACCTCTGAAAATACCCGCGATAACGTCTCTAACACTTCCCATGATCCCCCCCTCCTTAGGGGCTCTTGCTTCCCCAGTTCCGCTGTGAGGGGCCAAGTCGCCGGGGAGTATTGGGGTAAAGGGCGCGGCTGGCGAGGAGGAGGCTGAAACAGAGGGGGGCTCCACCGCCCCATTGGAAGGGCCTGTAGAGCCTCGGGGTGACGAATTCTCAGGAGTTGAGCCTTGACCGGGTGTGGGGGCAGCGGAGCTACCCCCTGTCCCAATTACAGGTGGGGCCGGGGGTCCTACGAACTCCGGCGAGGCAGGGTCGGGAGAGGGCCCTGACGGTGCGCTTTGTTCCGGTGAATCGCCACCATCCGATAGCAGGATTATTTCCGGCCCAAGCAACTCCGGATTAAATTTTTTTGTTGGTAAAAACATCTCACTCTCCTTATCTGTTTTTTGGGGGTTTCCTATATTTTAAGGAGAGGCGGGTTCATCCAAATAAAAATAAATTCGATTATTTATCTTTAATTACAAGCTGTTATGATTTATTAAGGCCAAAAGGCAGAAAAACGTTTTTAGAAAATTAATCCGCCAAAGCAAAAAGAGGGCGGCCATTAAAATGGGCCACCCTCTCAAAGAGCAAAGTAACGCGCTTTACATCAATGACTCTATGAAGCAGCCTCCCAGACCCAGAAAATCGCTTGAGCTGCTGGAACCCCCTCCGCCGGTGCTGCCTCCGCCTCCGCCTCCGGTTGACTGCGGAGGAGAGGGGTCGAAGGCCGGCTTGGAAACTCCCGAGGTCGCTTGAAAAGCGTATGGGGTGGCCTCGTTGCCCCTGTCGTCATAGGCAATTATCTCAAAATTGTAGAGGCTTTCTGCCATTAGCCCCCGAATCGCGGCCGAATGTATCGGATTGAGGATTGTTCTGCTCTTCCAGAAAGGGCTCCCCTCTTTGTTGTAGAGGATGACCGCGCCTACTGCATTGGCTGGGTATGTCCAATCAACCTGTACCCCCTCTACGATGGGCGCAGTCGTCGCGCCGGTCACGCCTCCCGGGGGGGTTTTGGTATCCCAGGGAGCTGTCTCCTGCAGGGTGTAATCGCTACTGCTGCCACCGGGATCTAAAAATATGGGGACGCCGTAGAGAATGTCACTTTGCCTTACGTTGTCCATATCGACCGTGATGAGCCCATCAGGCTCGACACCGCCCAGAACTATAGAGTAATTATCGCGCTTGGCGACAAGACCCATTCCCCAGGTGGCTGGGCTGGCAGCGGCCAGTTTAACCCTGTATTGGCCTGTATCGCCGCTCTCTCTCCTGAAACGAGCGCCCAGATATTCAGGGCCCGGCTGAGCCGTTCCCGTAGCTATATCAATCGTCGAATCCGGCACGGCAACGGGGAAGCGCCCGCCCTCTTCATAGTCCATAGTCGCGTTGGCTGAGAAGAAACCGCGAATCAATTCAGTGATATCATCGAAACCGAGGGTTGCTGCGTGCTCGGCGAGCGCACCAAGGATTGTCGGGTTGCCCCCTTCAATGAGCTCCCAGATGGCGCGCACGTGCTGCGGCCCGCCAAGGTGTTCATCTATGTATATCGGGAATATTCCACGCTCGTATACACCGGAGTAGTACTCCGATGAATCGCGGCTAACGGGAAGGCCTTTGTATTCTCCAGTCGCAATCCAGGCATCATCAGAATTGAACCAAAAATTGACATAGTCGTTAACGTAGTCGAAAGGCTGCTCCTCAAACCATACCGAGGAGGCCTCAATCCACCAGTCGTCGCTCTCTTGGTCCCACCCCTCAGGCATCCATATAAAATGAAAAACGTGGAAGAACTCATGAGCGGCTGTAACCTTCATGAGCCCGATTAACGCTCCCTCGGGGTCGTCATTTATTGCGTTGTAGCTCTCAAAATTAAAGTGGTTGTTAACCGCTATCATTGGAGGAAGAGTGCCGTATGTGACGCCAAAGGTCCCTTCCCCAAGGGTATATTCCGGAGTTGTGTTGGCAATGACGATTCTTATCTTAGAGGTTAGCTTGGCAGCGCTGAAGCCAACCGTGTCTTTGAATATTTTATATGAATGCTCAAAATAGCTTGCCCAGCGCTCAATTATATCGGGAATTCCGTCCTCATCCAGGTCCTGCGCCTCTGAGCCATCGATCTCCGTCAAGCCATAAGTGCCCCACTCAAAGGAAAAGTGCTCTGTCTGGTAATTGTTGGCGAGAGCCGCGGCGCTCCTTGGAGCGTCCCTATCGCCTATGTAGCTCAACACCTCGGCGCGGTCGGCATCGGTAAAAGAGTCCAGCATGGACACCGCTTCACGCACCATCATTGTTGCGCAAAAACGAGAGGAATACTCCCCTGAAGCCACCTTCCTCGCGGGGACCTTTTCGGGCGCGAAGATTGAGCGCATGCGCATCAATTGAGCCTGCTCCCGGGTGAGTTCACCGGCAATCTCCGCTCTGCCTATCCAGCGCATCGGACCATCCGCGACAGCGGGCAAGGCGGCGCCAAGTGATATTGCCACGGTTAGGGATATGAGACGTGCGAGCACTTTTACACCTCTATTCAATTCAGTTGGCTCAAAAACTCAGCATATTTAAGAGGTTATTATAACGTTGCCTAAATAATGGGCGGCCCGAACTCATTGGTCCGCTTCTCACCAGCCCTAAAATATAAGATAACCAAAAGATAGATGTTATATAGCGGCACAAGAAGCAGAGGCACATAAAACCAACGCTTGCCGATATCCTGAAACCGCCGAACCGTGATCGATATTAAGCCGACTATAAAGATAGCCACGAAGAGTACAGCGGCAAACCTGGCGGCGGCTATATAATAGGGCGACTCAAAGTGGTCCCACACCGCGACCCAAAAAGATATGCCCACAGCTATAAGGACAATGAGGCTTATGGTAGCGATAAGGTACTGCACCCTGTTCACCCTGCCTTTTAAAGCAAAAAATTTTATAAGCCCCGTTCGGTGCTCCATGCCGCTTCCTTAAAAATAAAGAATGTGAGTAAATCTTCAAACCCGGCAATTTTAAATGTGCGGGGACTTTTGCGCAACCAGATTGATTTTTGCCAAACTCCTCAGAAGTTAAAATAAAGCATCAGCCAATACCGGCCAGGAAGGCATCAACCGCTTGGGCCGCCGCTCCTGTATTCTCAAGCACACTCATGTGTCCTGCATTGGGGATGACAGCCAACTTTGAGCCTGCAACTGTTGCAGCCATCTCCTCAGCTATGTGAGGCGGCGTAAAGGCATCCTGCTCAGCTGCGATAAAGAGGGTGGGCAATTTTAGGCTACTCAAAATTTTTGACTGGTCGCCCCTGTCTTTAATGGCCCTAAGGGAACGGATATAGCCAGCCTCTCCTATATCGGCCGCCATCTTTGCTATTAATCCTCTGACCCAAGCAGCGCGGGCCCCTCCGCTCCATACCACGCTCTCTAAAAAGAGGGCCAGAACGCGGTCGTATCCTCCCCCCTCAATAACGGCGAGGGTATCCTCCCGGTGTCTTGTTCGCTCCGAAGAGTCAGGATAAGCAGTTGTATTTAAGAGCACGGCCCCTCTTACTCTATCGGGAAAAAGGCGGATAAACTCAAGCGCAGCATAGCCACCCATCGAGAGGCCCGCGAGGATCACCTTGTCGATGCCAAGTTCATCCAGGGCTTCATGCGCTGCGCCGGCACCCTCCACAAGAGAAGAGCACTTCCAAAGATGCGGCACCACCAATTTATATTCGCCCTCTAAAGCATCCATAAGCGGTGACCACATACGCCAATCACAGCCTAGGCCGGGGAAAGCCAGAAAAGCTACGCCTTCTCCCGCCTCGTCGTACCCTGAAAAGGAGCTCAATCCATCCCCATTTTAGCTTCGAGTGCCTCAATCTCCCGTATTAGCCTAAGTTGCTCGGGCTCATCCAGCTTCTCTTTTTCAAGCCTTCGCTTAAGCCCCATAAGGCGCATCTCTTCCCTGTAATCACTACAACCGTACTGCTCATTCTTGGGATTTCCTGTCATATCGATTACACTTTCCGGTGAAAATGTGAATTTAGAGTAGTATAACAAAGCGCGCTTAATAGGTCTCGCTTTGTGTGATAAAGCAGCATGTAACCACCAGAGTCTTTGACGCATCAAAGCATTCTTAAATGAAAATTTTTCAAGGGAGATGAAGATGAAGATCAAGACAACCTTTCCCGGTGGCTTGAAAGTTTCCGCATCCGACGGGGAGTTCACCATCAACACTGACCAACCAAAAGACAGTGGCGGCGACGGAAGCGCGCCTTCTCCTTTCATTCTTTTTCTTTCTTCGATTGCCACCTGCGCAGGCTATTTTGCATTAGCATTTTGCAAACAAAGGGAGCTTTCCACCGAGGGGTTGGAGCTTAACGCCACCTTTGAACGCAACCCGGACACACATAAGCTGGATAAAGCGAAATTGATTCTGACACTCCCTGAAGGTTTTCCGGAGAAGTACCATAAACCAATTCTCCGCGCCATGGACCAGTGCTCAGTCAAAAAAACCGTGCTCGACCCGCCTGAGTTCGACATTCAAGTGGTTTAAATACAAGAGAGCCCCCTCGTTAGAGGGGGCTCTCTTAATAACCTTTCCATATTGGCAAAAGACTAATCGCTGGTTCGTAGGTCTTTAATCTGGAACTGAACGTAGGTCCGCCCCCCGTAATGGCGGGTCCTCGGTGACCCGACGACATCAATTGGAGCACCCGGTCTGAAGGGCTCGACATCCTTGGCGCGCTCCCACAAAATACCCTCGATAGACCTACCCCCTGACTCAAGCCTCAGCCTCATATGCTGACTCTTGTCGCCTAAATAGCGCAACTCGTCCCCTACAACCCCCTTTAGCATCAATAGAGGGGTGGGATTCTCCGCGCCGAAAGGCTCCATCCTTGCGACCTCCGCCATAAAGGGGAGGGTTAAATCGCTAACCGTAGCCAGCGCATCCACATATATTCGCCGCTCCTGCTCCCCCCCGGCAATAGCCCTGTCAACTGCGGCCTCGAAGGCTTCGCGGAACTCACCGATGCGCCGCGTCTGGATTGTTACCCCCGCCGCGCCTTTATGCCCGCCAAACTGCACTAGGGTATCCTTGCACTCGACAAGCAGCTCATACAGGTCAAGCCCCGCAGCACTACGAGCGCTACCCTTTGCTTGGTCGCCGTCAATAGAGATAACTACAGCGGGTCTATTGAAGCGCTCCACCAACCTGGAAGCCACTATCCCTATGACACCTTGGTGAAACCCCTCACCCTCCACCACAATAGCGCTTTTATCGGGGATAAGGCTCATCTGGCGGGCCGCATTCAAGGCTTTGTGGTAAGTCTCATTCTCCTCCGCTCTTCTAGCCCTGTTGAAATCATCGAGAAGCTGAGCCAGCGGTCTGCTCTCCTCCATGGTGTCGGCGAGCAACAGGTGCAAGGCGTGGTCCGGAGAGTCCATGCGGCCGGCTGCGTTGATCCTCGGGCCGAGTTGAAATGCAAGGTGCCCTGCCCGTATCTCTGAACGAAGCATCGCAATCTCGGCGAGGGCGGATACTCCCGGACGGGGCGAGCGGTTTATGATACCCAGACCGGCGGATACCAGTATCCTGTTTACCCCTTTTAGCGGCACAAGGTCGGCTACGGTGCCCAGGGCTACCAGATCCAAATACTCCCTCATATCCGGCTCTTTGATTTCGCCATCGAACCAGCCCAACCTTTTAAGCTCATTTTTTACAGCTACCGCGAGGTTCCAGGCAACGCCAACCCCGGCGATCATCGAATCGGGGTAGCGTGAACCGGTAATGCGGGGGTTAACCACCGCCACGCACTCCGGAAGAGAGTCGCCAGGAGTATGGTGGTCGGTAATTACGAGGTCGAGGCCGAGACGCTTCGCCTCAGCCGCCTCAGCAAAAGCCGATATACCGCAATCAGTTGTTATAACCAGGCCGCCGCCCTGAGCCGCAATATTCCTTAAAGGGTCAACATGGAGACCGTAACCGTCACGGTCACGCCTCGGCAGCCATGTTTCGGAATCGGCGCCTATATTGTCGAAGAAAATTTTAAGGAGGGCTGCGCAGGTAACCCCATCGACATCGAAATCGGAATATATCCAGATACGTTCCCCCGAGAGGACGCCTTGGGCAATGCGCGCCGCCCCTTCAGCCATACCGAAGATATGGAGAGGGTCTGGCAGGTTCTTTAATCGGGGGGTGAGAAAATTGCGAGACTCGGCGGTGGAGGTGAAGCCACGCGCAGCTAGAATATTAGCCAAAAGTGGAGAAACCCCGAGACCGCGCCCAATCTCATCGGCGGCCCCGGGGTTAACATCTCTAACTATCCAATCAGACACGGGCAATCAGCTCTTTGCCTGCGCCTTCGCCTCCTTAGCGACCCTCTTGTTAAAGAGGAGAACGACGGGGCTCGCCACGTAAATCGATGAGTAGGTACCAACTACTACACCCACCAACAGCGCGAAGGCAAAGTCGTGGATAACGCCCCCGCCCAGCACGAAGAGTGCCACGACGACCAGGAGGGTTGTGATTGAGGTAAGGAGCGTGCGCCCCAACGTCTCATTGATAGACTTATTGAAGATTGCAGCCACGTCACCCTTGCCGCCTACCTTTTTCAGGTTTTCGCGGGCCCTGTCATAGACGACGATGGTGTCGTTGAGGGAGTACCCGACTATGGTAAGGAGCGCGGCTATTATGGTTAGGTCGAACTGCTTATCCAAGAGCGAGAAGAGCCCCACGGTAACCAGCACGTCATGTACGAGTGCCGCTATCGCGCCTACGCCGAAATGAAGCTCGAAACGCCACCAGATATATAGCAGAACCATTCCCATGGAGGCGATAATCGCAAGGATGCCCTTTTCACGCAGGTCCTTGCCTACTTTCGGGCCGACCATCTGTGCCTGGCTTACCGAGACGTTCTCTTGGCCGAAGGCTTTGCCGAGAGAGCCCTTAACCAGCTCTTCGACGCCGTTGAGGTCGGTGGTAACAACCTCCTCCATCTGGATAATGTACTCATTATCCTTGCCGACGAAGGACTGTATTACCGGAGTCCCTTCAATGACGCCCTTTAGCGCATCCCTAATACCCTCGGTAGTAACATCGGTTTTAAAAGAGACCTGTATCATCGTGCCGCCGGCGAAGTCGATGCCGTAACGCGGCCCGCCCTTTACGACCAGAGAGGCGATCCCGATTAGTATTATGGCAACGGAGATAACCGCCGCTATCTTCCTCTTGCCGATAAAGTCGATTGCAGTTCCGGGACGGATAATTTCCATTTTCAGCTCCCTCCCGCTATATGGACAGCCGGCGTACGCCGGGCTTGGACAGGATGTATTCAAAGACGCCGCGCGTGCCGACAATCGCGGTAAACATACTGGAGAGTATGCCTATGCCGAGCGTTACGGCGAAACCCCTTATGGGGCCGGTGCCTAAGCTGTAAAGGACAGCGGCGGCGATGAGGGTGGTTATATTGGCGTCCATAATGGTCGAGAACGCCTTGGCATACCCGGACTCAATAGCCGAATATGGCGAGCGCCCGAGCCTTAGCTCCTCGCGCACTCGCTCGAAGATGAGGACGTTTGCGTCAACCGCCATACCAACCGTTAGGACTATGCCTGCTATACCCGGAAGGGTGAGGGTTGCGCCAAGCGCGGCCAGCGCGCCGAGGACTATAACAACATTGAGGAGGAGCGCCATGTCGGCGATTAGCCCCGACAGCTTATAGTAGAATGCCATAAAAATTACGACGATTATGAAGCCTACTATAATGGAGAGGCGGCCGGCCTCAACCGAGTCCTCGCCGAGGGTCGCCCCGACCTCGATCTCGTGCATAACCTCAACGGGAGCCGGTAGAGAACCGGAACGCAGGGCAATTGCAAGGTCACGGGCCTCGTTCCTCGTAAAGGTGCCGCTTATGGAAGCCCGCCCGCCCGGAATCGCTTCGCGTATCACCGGCGCTGACTGCACGACACCATCGAGAATTATGGCAAGCCGCTTACCCACCGAGGCGGCGGTCAGGTCGGCGAATATCTTCTTGCCGCGATTGTCGAACTCCATTAGGACATAATATTCGGCGCGGTTGGTGTCGACGCTCATTAGCGCATTGGTCACAACCTCACCGGTGAGCATAACCCGCCTGGAGATAACATATGGGACCG
>PKTU01000160.1 GCA_002869005.1 Deltaproteobacteria bacterium | reverse complement strand
CTGTTTCGGCCATAGGAACAGTGGCGCAGCCAGCAAACAGGGTTAAAGCCAAAATAGACAAAGCTATTATCTTGTACATATTTACCTCCTTTAAAAGCACTTTATAGTAAAGCTAACGGTTTAAAGAAAGTGTATGCATCAGTCCTTTAACGTGAACGTACTAAAAATGTTTGTATTTTAAACGACTCTACCCGATGTGGTTTATAAAAATCCACTGGTTTTAACGAATGGTTTACGCCGCCCACTTTACATGCCCCACATCAATTATGCCCGCCCGCCACCACATATCTCTTCCCTACAAACGTTGGCTGACATTTCGCGCACCCGTTTGGCCTCAGGCTCTAAAAGTGCTGCTACACGAATCTGAGCCAAAAGCCCTTGGGCGAGCAGTGTCGGCTTAGAGTTCAGGTTGTAGTCTTTCCATGGCCCACGTCGCTCTGAAACGATAAAGCCTGCCTCTTCGAGAATCTGAAGATGGCGAGAAACACTAGACTGCGACAAGCCAAGAGATTCTTGCATCTCGCAAACGCATAGAGATCTTTCCTCCAGCATCCATAACACCCTCACACGGGATTCATCTGCCAACGCTTTGATCAACTTCATTGTCCAACTCATGGTTTCTCCATATCGATAAATATAGCAGTTCCTATTTATAATTCTAGACGATATCACTAATATTATCGACTTTGTAACTATCTTGAATATGTACACATCTATATTTTTGCATATAGTGATTTTGCCCCAAGGGCGGAATGCTGATGGTGGTTACCTGTCAATATAGGAGAGAAAAATGTTGAATCAAGAACTTTTGGAAGTGGGTCTATTCTTTCACGGGCACAAGTGCCCCGCAATGCCCATGGGGCTAAAGTGCGGCGTAGCGGCAATGGACGCGCTAGGGGTCGAACGCGCCAAAGACGGTCAACTAATGGCATTGATCGAGATTGACGAACAACACTGCGCTACCTGTTGGGCTGACGGGGTTATGGTTTCCACTGGTTGCACTCTAGGAAAAGGCAATATACAAAAACTCGGCTATGGCAAATGGGCACTTACTCTCATTGACAAGAAAAGCGGCAAAGCTGTTCGCGTCTCCCCCAAAGCAGAGGCTATGGCCCAGAACAAGAAATCGGAATTTTTTGATTATCGCAAAAAAGGCATCCCGGCCTCGCAGGTCCCTGCAGAAGTAGCGGAACCGCTTTTCCAGAGGGTGGTAAACGCGCCGGCTGAAATGCTGCTAAACATTGGGCAGGTTTTTGATTACAAGTGGACCGATGCACCCCACACCTTTGAAAGCAGTGTGTGCCCTGAGTGTGGAGAGATGACCGTGGAGAGGAATATGCGTGTTAAAGGAGGAGTGAATGTTTGCCTACCCTGTTCCGGTTACGCTAAGTAGGCGGGGCAATCTTTAAGGCGCTAATGTAAATGTGCGAAGTGATGGCCACGGCGTAAGCGATTGAGCCGTGGCCATATTTGTTTGCGTTTAGATAAGTCCACGATGGCGACTGTCGCTAAAAAAACTGGAAAACGATGATTGAAACCTTGCTCATCCCGATACTTGCCTTTGCTTTGAGCTTTGTTTTTGCTCTGGGTGGCGTCGGGGCCGCTATTGCGTTGGTTCCGACGATTGATTGGTTGGGCGTGCCATTAATGCTTGCAAAACCGACTGGCCTTCTGTCCAACACCCTTAGCATGACCGGAGCCAGCATACATAACATAAAGGCGAAAAAGCTCGATTTTCGTCTAGGGATTCCAATTATCGTCAGCTCCTTTCTCCTTGCGCCGTTAGGTGCATGGTGCTCACATTTGATTTCCAGGCACATAGTGCTGGCGTTATTCGCACTTTTTCTGACATTTTCCGGGCTGATTCTAATTTTCTTTAGAGGTGTCAAATTCCAGGACCAGTTTCGAGATGACCAGCCCTTACTGGCGCCTGCGGTAATCGGTGCAGTGGCTGGTTTCTTGTCCGGACTGCTTGGCGTAGGCGGCGGCAGCCTGATTGCGCCACTAATGATTTGGCTTGGATTTAATCCCAAAAAGGTTGCAGTGATTACAGCCTTTGTCGTGCCATTCTCCTCTTTAAGTGGCCTAATAACTTATCTGTCTATGGGGAGTGTCGATTGGGCAATGATGTTGCCGGCAGCGGTGGCAGCTTATTTCGGCGGCGTGCTTGGCACCAAGGTAATGCACGCGAAATTCAAGCCCGGCACCGTCAAAAAGTTTCTAGGAATATTGTTGCTATTACTGGCCCTGAAAATGGGGCTACAAATTCTTTAAATAGGCAAAATTTGTAGGCTTAAAAGGTAGCCAATCGATTGGCGCAAAAACATTGATTTGTGGAGTAATTATCCCGCAGGTGTCCCGAGGTTGCAAAAAGGACCGTCTATGCAACCTGCGGAGCCGGGGAAACGGCCACCGTGCATGAAAAATCTATCCCTCCCATGAGTGTCAGTGCCAGTCAGCGGGTGGAGTGGAGCACGGTACTCGCCCCAGTCCTGACCTTTAAACAAGCTGCGCAAATCTCTTCTCCAATCCGATTTGGAAATCTCATCCGTATCCGGAAGGTATCTTTCCGG
>PKTU01000053.1 GCA_002869005.1 Deltaproteobacteria bacterium | reverse complement strand
GTCACAGACACCGGCCTTAAAGAAGCTCTAACAGCCGCCGAAGCAAAGATGCGCGATTGCAAGTCTGATAACTAGGAATTATGAGCACTTCTCGGGAAATTCAAGACTTGGATTCAACCCAACTAGCTTCAGAGCTTTTTGACGCACATGGGTTAACGCGGTTTTTAAGCCGTCTATCCAATGGCGACACTCAGCGGCACATTTTGTTTTTCCTTTTATTTTATGCGCCGCTGCCAATTATCGTAATCGCCTCTAGCTATTTCGAAGGAACGCTTTGGCTTGAATCGGTAAATGGGGGCAAAGGGCTTTTCGAGCACTTCGGAAGCTTGAGTAATATGCTGCTCATGCCTGTCATTTATTTTCTCTATATCCACTATGTATATCTTATAGCAAAGATGCTCAAAGACATTTTATACCGTTCCAACATTGCGGGTAAAAATAGTAAATCGCAAAACGATTCGCTCATACAAAGCAAAGTTATGCCAATATTGCTTTGCAAGAATATAGAGCACCGTGTGATCAAATACCTTTTCGTTCTGCTCGGTATTTATTCACTTGTTATCAATTCGGGGCAAACAACTGATTCTCTTCATTTTTATGGAAACGATGTCTGGGACTCCTACACTTATATATTTGGTTACGTGGCTGGGAGGTTGTTGTTGTTCGTCCAGTGGGTAATAATTTTGCCTTTCGTAGCATACACTCTTTTCGCTTGTTGTTATGCAGTGACGCTGATTGCGCAAAAAATATCAAACAATTCTTTCTTGGTCATTTCTCCCTTCGCGCCGGACGGATGTGGTGGTGTAGGGAGTCTTGGGCAGGTTATGTTGGCGAGCACTTACTTTCTTACTCCTATTTACCTGATTGTCGTAGCTCACTATTTCACACATGAAAACATATATTTAACGCTAATCCTCGCTTCGGTATTTTTAGTCTTGGTGAGTATTGGCATCCTGTTGTTGCCTTTTTTGAGGCTCCACGGACATCTCAGTGAATGGAAAGAAAGTTCCCTGTCCAGGCTTGAGCATAAGCTGTGCGACTATTTAGATATCCAAGCTGAAGAGGGCTTAAGCGGAGAGGTGCATGTCAAGGCATTGGCGCTTGAGAAGGTCTATTCTCACGTTCAAACTTTGCGGACGTGGCCTTACAGCTTGGGGGACCAGTTGAAGTGGGCTTCTACAGTGCTTGGCATCATCGTAGCATGGACGCCAAAAATCTTGGCTTACGTCATGAACGGTAGAGCCGGATAACCATCCATAGCGAAAGGTATGAGTAGAGGATGAAGACCCAGTAAATTGCGGACAGGAAAAGTTGCAAAGCGGGCGAGAGAGTCAGAAAACCGAGAAGTTTCATGTATGCCAATACCAGGGAAGGAATCAAAATTGCTTTGAGGAAAAAGGCGTAACTTTTAGTCCAGAACCGGGTCTTATCGATATGATTCGACCATTCATCATCAAAGGCGCGATAGGCATACAGGGCTATATCGCGAAAAAAAACCAAATATGCAACAAGCAGCGATAAGTCTACGCCATATGCGCAGATAAATAGCGCCGCCAGATAAGAAGCGCGGTCCCCCACACCATCAAGCAAATACCCTAACTCGGATGTAACCTCCCAGCGTCTTGCAAGAAATCCGTCGAGTAGATCTGTTAAAAATGTAAGGACAAGAATCCCGATGCTGCCCCAGATCGCCCCCTGTGTCCCCACGAGCACCAAGCCAAGCGCCATAGGTGAAAGAACCAACCGGCTTCCGGATATGGCATTAACAGTATAAAAATGCCACTTCGAGTGGGGACGGCTAAAGCTCACCCGGCTAAAGCCCTATGTCATCAGGAAACCAACAGCTGCCAGTAGGGAAAGAGTCCCTGCTGCGGATCAGGTGTTCCATTAAAGAGAGGTAATTTTCGAGGGGTTCGGAAGAAAGCGACTCATTAGAGCCATATCCTGCAATACGTAAACCGGTGCGAATCCTTGAGGGATATACAGTGGCGACCTTTATTCCATCCGGGGCTAGCTCCTGAGCCAGCACATTTGCAAGAGCCTCAGTGGCGGCCTTACTAACTCCGTAAGTAGAAAATCCGGCTCTCGCCCACTTGCCCATTATGGAGCCTACGAAAACTATAAGTGGATTTCTACCCACCTTGAGGGCAGGCAAGAACGACCGTGTTACCCGAAAGGTACCCATAAGATTTATGTCCACTACTTTATGCCACTGTGAGTCCGACAAATTCTCGAATCGCATCCGCTCGCCGAACTGGAATGCATTATTTATCAAAATGTCTATGTTTTGATGGCGCGCGCATACCCCTTTGGCCCATTGAGACACTTGGCCCTCATCTGAAAGATCAACCGGAGAATAATCCATTACAGGCTGAGTCATCTTAGTGCGACCGCAGCCGACGACTGTATGGCCTGCATCAGATAATCGATTTGCCAGCTCGAAACCCAATCCTTTGCTTGAGCCGGTAATGACTATTTTTTCCCGAGAAGTGCTCATAATTCCTAGTTATCAGACTTGCAATCGCGCATCTTTGCTTCGGCGGCTGTTAGAGCTTCTTTAAGGCCGGTGTCTGTGAC
>PKTU01000151.1 GCA_002869005.1 Deltaproteobacteria bacterium | reverse complement strand
GCAATACTCATCGAAGAGCCCCCCCGACACCTCAAGCGGCAACTCGACGTAGGGGTCCAACAAGAGCGCCGCCGCATCGTAGGCAAGGGGGCCCGGTATAGCTCCCTGAAAGTCTATTACAACCCACTCGCCGCGGCTCTGCATCACGTTTCGTGATTGGAAATCTCGGTGGAGCAGGTATCCGGTGGGCGCCGCCAAAGCCTCATGCGCGAGGTCTTCAAACTCCCCCCTCAAACCATGCGGCTCATCCAGTGAAAGGTACCCTTTCACAAGCTCATCGAGAAAGTAGAGCGCTTCCTGCGCCATCATGACTTCCTCATTATAAGGAGCTCCACCGAAACCGGTTTTTAGGGTAAAGCCCGGCGCGCACCCCACCTGCATGCGGCAGAGGACTCCCAAAACCTCACGGTAGCTCCCCACTACCTCCTCCAGACCGAGCGTCCCCTTGACCAATGAGAAGAGGCTTACGTCGCCAAGGTCCTCCATCAGGATCAGGCCTCGCTCCTCATCAACCGCTTGCACTTCGGGCACCCTTACCCCTCCCTCTGCGAGGTGCCCGTTGACCCTGAGCCATGCACCGTTCTCATCGCGGTCCGGCCCTTCGAGCAGGATGAAGGTCCCCCCATTGGCTCTGACCCTGTAATAACGGCGCACAGAGCCGTCGCCGTGAAGGGGCGCGAACTCTGAGATACCGCCCCCGGCAAGGGTCTCGATTATTTTGAGCTCAGGGAGCGGCGCATTTCCCATAGCCTCTCAATCCTCTCTACAACTTTGGCTGAAAGAACTTCCCGTTTAAGGCCCTCGACGAGGTTTACAAGTTCCACTCGCTCACCCAGCATCCCCCCGTAAATGAGGAGGTCGCACCCAGCGTTTATCGAATCGGCGGCCACCGCTACTGGGTCCGCGCCTTCGCGTGCCGCTACCATCTCCATGTCATCCGAGATCGTCACGCCCTTGAAAGCCAAACGGTTTCTAAGCACCTCGATAAGCCAGAAATCCGAGCGCGTAGCGGGGCGCGGATCAACGCCGGAATATATTATGTGCGAAGCCATTACCATCGGCGCTCCCGCCTTAACAATGGCCTTAAAGGGGTTCAAGTCCCTCGCTTCGATAGCGCTCAAGCCTCTCCCATCAATAGCAACGCCAAGGTGAGTATCAACCGTGGAGGAGCCGTGCCCGGGGAAGTGCTTAGCGCAAGACCCGACCCCAGAAGAGGAGAGTCCGAGAGCATATGCAGCACTGTAATTGCCGACGACATGCGGATCCTCCCCGAAGGAGCGGTCGCCAATTACTCCGGATTCACCAACGGAGAGAACATCGCATACGGGAGCAAGGTTGACATCCACGCCAAGGCTTCGAAGCTCACCCCCCTGCACACGGGCGAGAGCCTGCACCTCGCCCAGCCCCAGACCCGCCAGCGCCCCCGCCGCAGGCAGGTGAGATACCCCCATCTTTATTCGCTCTACCCGACCACCCTCCTGATCGACCATGACCAGTGGGGTCCAGCCGTCGCCGGGGTCGGTGAGCTCTTCCCTCACCTTGCGTGTCAGCATCTTTACGGTTTCGGCGCCAGGGCAATTTCTCGCAAAGAGAATAACCCCTCCGAGTCCGTAATTATCCGCGAAAGCCTTTAGCCATGCTGGAATTTCGTGACCCTCGAAGCCCAAAACAAGGAGGCGTCCATAGCGGGGAGGTAAATTCATCTAACTACTGGCTCCAGATACTCAAGGGCACCGGCTCCAGGGTCAAGTCTTGCAACAGGGCCGAATGGTAGGGTGCGGTTGGGGGATACGTGCCCGCATGGGAGCCCCGTGAGAACGGGAAAATCTACCATCTCTGCGAACTCTTCAATAACCGGCGAGATATCCTCCGCCCCTATTCCTTCAGGCAGAAAGGCGGCCGGTTCCCCAAACACCACAGCCTTTACCCCCTCAAGGGCTGAGGAATTCAGGAGGTGCCAGAGCATCCTGTCGATGCGGTAGGGGTACTCGCCGATCTCCTCTATAAAGAGGATGTGCCCCGCCATGGTAAAAGCGTATGGGGTGCCGATTGAGGAGGATAGGAGCGAAAGGCATCCTCCGCAGAGGGGCGCCTCCAAGGCGCGGCCTCCCTTTATTGTATCAAGCCCACTAAAGCGCGGTAGGGTTGGTTCGCCAAAGAGGCCGAGGCAGGAGAGCAACTCCTCTGAGTCCGCCGTCTCTTCAGGGGTGCCGCTACGGATGTGTGGGCCATGCAGAGTCGCCCAACCTGCGATCTCGCGAAAAGCCCCCAGAAGTGCTGTATTGTCGCTAAAACCCACCACCGCTTTGGGCTCTATATCTTCCCTCAGCGGCAACCGTGGAATAATCCTCTGGGTTCCGTAACCGCCTCGCGCAAGAAATATCGCCTTTATCTCAGGGTCGCGAAGAACGGCTGTCAACTCCTCTACTCGACGGTCGTCGCTGCCCGCGAGGTAACGGAAGCGGGAATCGGCGTCGCTGCGCAGCTGGACTACGAGGCCGCGCGCTTCGAGAAATGCCTTTGCATCTTCAAGCAGGCTGCTCTCAAGCGGACCCGATGGAGCGACGATCGCCACCACGTCCCCGCGTTTCAGCGCCTTGGGAAATTTAATTGCTCTTTGCATTTGAGCCTTCCGCGTCTTTGGAAGATAGCTCCACCCCGGCCCCTTTAAGGGCAGCCGAAAGCTCGGTTAAAAACCTTATGCGGCGCTCCGGCCACTCTACCTTATCATAGGGTACGACATCCCCCCCGCCCTTTTTCATCACCTTATATATCCAATAGCCGTTGGAGACGCGTAAAGGTTCGGTAACTCCACCCTCCGGCGTCTCCTCCAGAATCCTATCTATATCCTCCCCGGAGCGGAGGTAGCGCCTGGGGAGCACTCCCCCGAAAGTCTTTGTCCCGCCCTGGGAGTATTCCGGAGCAACCTTCTCCATCTCAACTCCCGCGAGGAGTTTTTCACGCGCCTCCTCAATCAATGCCAGCTGCTCCTCATCCCGCTCGGGAGGGTCGAGGGGATGGAGGTAGCGGAAAACACCGGCCAGCTCCTCCCACTCCATCGACGGTCCCGCCTCTTCAGACATTTTAGAGATTAGGGATGGAATCACCTTTTCGACGACAGAATCGAACTCAAGCCGCCTGGCCTCCACTGAACGCTGCCAACCCTCGGGCAGCGCATCGCCGGCAAAAGCTTTGACCGCGGCCAGTTCAAGCGGGTCATAGCCCTCACTATCGATGAGAAATGACGCTCCCCCCTCGGGCAAGCTCTTTTTATCTCCTTTTATTTCACGAATATAACCGCCGAACCCACCCTTAACTCCACGGACGCTCCCACAATCAAAGAGGCAGATACCGTCATAACCAAGGCCCCGGGCTATCTTCGCCTCCTCCGCTATCTGAGAGGGCTCCTTGATGTAAGCCCCAAGGCCTGCCCAGAGCTTGACATTCGGCGCAAGAGCCCGCGCCTCTCCCCTTATCTTTTCCAGCTGGCCGCCTACCCTCTCGGAGGAGCCGTAATAGGACATCGGATAGATGGCGTCCACCAGACCCTCTTTCATCCATACGCGCCAGTCCTGCCCCTTCTCAAGGAAAGCGGCAGGGGCGTCCGGGACCACAGCGGCGGAAATTTCAACGTCCCTCCCGGCCTCCCCTATGGCGCTCCTTACATCTCTCAACAAAGCGGTGACGTTTTCGGCGCGCATACCGGCCCAGAGGAGCTTGGCGGTGGTTATGAAGGAGATCGCCGGGCTCATCTCTCCCGCAAGCCACCCCTCTATATCCACCTCGCCGAAAGTAGCCGGCAGGTAACGGGCGTCGAAACCATAGCGGTTGAACCATGAGGCGCCCAGAAGCCCGCCCTGCCCATAAGCGGGGCCTGGGTACCGTATGAAATCAAGATGCAGACCATTTACAGGGTATTTTTCCACCACTTCACGCGCGAGGCTCACGAAATAAGCGCGATATCCCGGTGAAGAGGGGTCCGCGTAGACACCCTCAATCCAGCCCATCGCCCGATCGAGCAGGGTGTATTCGGAGACCGGCCTCCCGTCGCGGTCGGTTAAGTGCCATTCGGGGGAGGAATTTACCGGGTGCTCCGGTGACGCAGGCGGCTCCATGTCGCCCCAGAGGTAATATACGTTGAGCCAGGCTATATGCCGCTCGCTGGAGCAAGCATCGAGGAAAGCCCGGTACGGGTCGTAGGGCGGCGGTGAGACAATCTCCTCTGCCCTCGGCGCAAGGGACGTATCGTAATATGCGTCGGCGCGGCCGCGTATCTGCACAACGGCGGTATCCACCCCAGAGCTCTCAATCTCTTCGCAAAGGGGCGCGATATTGGCAGGGTCGGCAAGCTGGTCCCTTACGATCCACGCGCCCGTCTCCACCTGAGGCGAAGAGGCGCAGGCTGTGGGGGTAACCGCCATAAGGAGAGCTGCCAGCAAGATAAATTTTCTCAAACCGGCTCCTCCAGCAACGCCAGCAACCTTTCGTGTATGCCCTCAAAGCCACCGTTTGAGAGGATTACGACAATATCGCCCTCCAGCAGCTCACCTGACAAGGAAGCTAGTATAGCCCCGGCGTCAGGGTGTCTGGTCGCCTTTGTTCCGCGCGCGCTCACATTGGCCGCGAGTTCGGCCACATCCAGCACCCCCTCCGCTCCACACTTTTGAGGATTAGGCACTTCACGGATAAATAAACGGTCGGCGGAATCGAACGCCTCCGCAAGGGGCTTGTGAAAAACCGGGCGGCGCATTGTATTGGAGCGCGGCTCTACCACCGCTATAATCCTTCGCCCCGCGAAGGCGTCGCGGAAACCCTCAAGGGTTGATTTTATAGCAGTCGGGTGATGCGCGAAGTCGTCGTAGACCTTTATGCCACGGGCCTCTCCCCTAAGCTCGCCACGGCGCCTCACCCCCCTGAAAGAGGCTGTCGCTTCAGCTATACCTTTAGCGTCAACGCCCATCGCGCTTGCGGCTGCGATCGCCGCAAGCAGGTTCCACCCCTGATGGCGTCCTATGAGGCTGTGCTCCGTCTCCACTTCGAAGTTCCCGGGCCCAGTGATCCTCACCCTGCCGTTAGCCTCTTCGCCTTGCCACTCGGCGTCGGCCCCCATGAGTGAGTAGCGCTGTACCGGAGTGTAAGCATCTTTAACCAATTTCATAACCTCCTCATCATCAGCATTCGCTATGATGAGGCCGTTTCCCGGCACAAGACGTATGAGATGGCTGAAAACCTCCCTTAGCCTGCCCATATCCGGGTAAATATCTGCGTGGTCATACTCCAGATTATTGAGGATGAGAACTTTCGGCCTGTAGTGTATGAATTTTGGCCGCTTGTCGAAAAAAGCCGTGTCGTACTCGTCACCCTCAAGCACAAAGGGCATCCCCCCATTCACTTGAAAGCCCGACGCCAACCCCACCGGTACCCCTCCTATAAGCCATGACGGGTTTAGCCCTCCTTCTAGAAGGAGCCAGGTGGTAAGCGCCGTTGTTGTCGTTTTGCCGTGTGTGCCCGTCACCACCACTGGTGTCCGGCCGGGTAGGAAGTGCTCCCCAATGAAGGCGGCAAGAGCTGTGTATGGATAGCCCTCGTCCAGAACTCGCTCCACCTCCGGGTTGCCCCGGCTAACCGCATTGCCAACGATGGTAAGAGCTGGCGGCTCGGGGATATTTTCCGCCGAGTATCCCTCCATCACCGCGATTCCTCGCTCGGCCAGCAGGGTGGACATTGGCGGATAGGCCCCTGAGTCGGAGCCGGTGACGTTGAACCCGTCACCAGCCAGCGAGGCCGCTACGTTAGCCATAGCGGTGCCGCAGATGCCGATGAAGTGTATATGCGCCCCAGGCGCTAGTAGATGAGGCATTCAGCCCTCTCCTCAATAAAAAGCTCAAGGCCCTCACGCCCGAACCCGGCCAGCTCCTCATTTGTAGCGCCCGCCTCGATAAGCCCCCTGAGATGCGCGGAACCCAGCAACATGTGGATCGGCAGGAGTTCATCCTCATATTCATATGGCGGGTCGTTCCACCCAAAGCCCCTCATTTGAAAGAGCCGCCACAGCTCTCCAAGGAGAACGAGTCCCGTCAACCATGGCCTGAATTCGCGCGGATTGGTTACATGTAGCTGCATCCCCTTAACGGTCACCCCGCCCCATTTCTGGAAGGTAGGCTGAAAATCGTGCGTCCTGAAGCGGACGCCTGGGAGCCGCTTGGCTTCCATTGCCCCGGCGAGCTCGCCGCTATCCCCCCACGGCCCGCCGACCAGCTCAAAGGGGCGAGTCGTCCCCCTACCCTCGGAGGCGTTGGTCCCCTCCAGCAGCACAGTGCCGGGATAGAGGAGCGCCGAATCGAAGGTGGGTAGGTTGGGGGAGGTCAAGACCCATTCGCTCCCCAGCTCAGGCCACAGCTTGTCTCGGTCATAGCCCCTTATTGGGACTATCTCCACCGAGCACTTTACACCCCGGCACCTTAGGAACCAGAGCGCCAGCTCGCCGACCGTCATGCCGTGCCGCATCGGCATCGGCTCCAGCCCCACGAAGGAGGAGAACTCAGGCTCAAGGGTTGAGCCCTCAACTATGTTGCCCCCTATGGGGTTCGGGCGGTCGAGGATGAGAACCTTGACCCCTGCTTCTCCGCACGCCTCCATCAAGAGGCGAAGGGTCCAGATGTAGGTGTATACGCGTGTGCCGACATCCTGGAGGTCCACTAAGAGGGTGTCGAGCCCCGAAAGCATCTCGGGAGTTGGTTTCCTGGTGTCACCATATAGGGAGTAACAGGGGACGCCGAAACGCTGATCTACGGAGTGGGCCGTCTCCACCATATTGTCCTGCACGTCGGAGCTGACGCCGTGCTGCGGGCCAAAGAGCGCTTTCAGATCTTCTCCGGCGATTTCGCCCACCACATCTTTTGACAGCACCAGCCTGTCGTCAATGCTCGCGGCATTGTACAGAAGGCCAATCCTCTCCCCCTCACGTATGAAGCGGCGAGGCTCCTCCCGCAGGTATTCGAGGCCGACGCTTACCATAAAATCTCCTTCAAATTAGTCACACTTCAATCTTCGTCTTTTTAAAGACCGTCCTCAAGGAGAAAGCGGAGTGGACCCTCGCGACTCCGGGGAGGGCGGTAAGCTTGTGGTGGATACGCTCGTAATCCGGTCCGCCGCCCACTATGACGCGCAAGAGGTAATCAACGTCGCCCCCCATCAGGTAGCACTCCATAACCTCGTCGACTGAGCTTACAGCTTCCTCGAAGCGGGCAAGGCGCTCCTTTTGCTGGCTGTCGAGGGAGATGGAGACGAAGACGTTGCCCGGTTTGCCAACCGCCGCTTGGTTTAGGATCATCGCATAACCGGCGACGAGTCCCGATTCCTCAAGATTTTTGACTCGCCTCAAGGTCGCTGATTCCGAGAGACCGACCCTCGCTGCAAGCTCAACGTTGGAGAGGCGCCCTTCCTCCTGTAGGAGGGAAACTATCGCACGATCATGGCCGTCTAATTTTAATGGCGCAATCTTCTGCATATTTTCACCATATTTATGAAATTTTATTTCAATATTAAACGATTTAATCAGAACTTCGCAAGAACATACCAGGAATTTTGCGATATCCTTCTAAAAACCGCTAAAGACACCTTGAGCAAAGGAGCCCGGGATGAATATCGGAGTACCGAAAGAGATAAAGAACAGGGAATACCGCGTAGGATTGACCCCAGCCTCCGTGCGGGAATTGACATCGCGCGGGCATAAAGTCTACGTCGAAAAAGAAGCGGGCTTCGCCATAGGTTATGACGACGCCATGTATGAGGGGGCGGGCGCGCTGATAGCCGGCTCACCCGCCGAGGTTTACGCGCAGGATTTGGTCATTAAAGTCAAAGAGCCGCAGGCCGCTGAGATAGCGATGCTCCGGGAGGGGCAGCTCCTCTTCACCTACCTCCACCTCGCGCCCGACCCCGCGCAGACGAATGGCCTACTCGACTCCGGTTGTATCGGCATAGCATATGAGACGGTGACCGACCCCTTCGGGGGCCTTCCCCTCCTCGCGCCTATGTCTGAAGTTGCGGGCCGCCTCTCCATACAGGCGGGGGCGCACTGCCTTGAACTCGCGCAGGGCGGTATGGGAACCCTCCTCGGCGGCGTGCCCGGGGTAGCTCCTGGCAAGGTCGTAATAATCGGAGGCGGTGTCGTAGGCGAGAACGCTGCGAAGATGGCGACTGGCTTGGGCGCCGACGTCACAGTTATAGACAAGTCGGTGCGAAGGCTTAAATACCTGGATGAACTCTTCGGCGGCAGGATAAAAACCCTCTATTCCAACACCGATACAATTGAGAGCGAGGTGCTTAAGGCGCATCTGGTAATCGGTGCGGTCCTCCTACCCGGAGCCTCAGCGCCAAAGCTTGTCACCGAGGACATGGTCAAAAGCATGCGCCGCGGCGCGGTGCTGGTCGATGTCGCTATCGACCAGGGCGGCTGCTTTGAGACCTCCCACCCGACAACCCATGAGGAGCCCACCTACACCGTTGACGAAGTTGTACACTACTGCGTAGCGAACATGCCCGGAGCGGTGGCACGCACCTCAACGCAGGCGCTTAATAACGCCACCCTCCCCTTCGCCCTGAAACTTGCCGATGAGGGTAGCAAAGCCTTAAAAAACGACCCCCACTTCCTCGGCGGGCTCAACGTCCACACCGGCAAGGTGACCCACCCGGCGGTCGCCTCCGCGCAGGGCCTTGAATACACGGACCCTTTATCTCTTCTCTAAAAGAGACGCGCCAAACGAAAAAGGCCGCTCCAAAAGAGCGGCCTTTTTTTATACTTTAGACGGGCCTTACTTAAGGAGCCCTTGCATTGTCTTGCCGAGGTCGGCGGGTGATTTGACCACCGCGCAACCCGCCTCTTCAAGCGCCGCCATCTTCTCCGCCGCGGTGCCTTTGCCGCCGGCGATTATAGCTCCCGCATGGCCCATGCGCTTGCCCTTGGGCGCGGTCTGCCCGGCGATAAAGGAGACAACGGGCACATCGATGTTTTCCTTTATGTACGCCGCGGCCTCCTCCTCAGCGGAGCCGCCTATCTCGCCTATCATGATGATCCCCTCCGTCTCCGGGTCATCTTTGAAGAGAGAGAGGGCGTCGATAAAGCTGGTGCCTATGATGGGGTCGCCGCCGATGCCGAGACAGGTGGTTTGCCCTATGCCGAGCTCGGTAAGCTGCCCAACCGCTTCATATGTAAGGGTGCCGGAGCGGGATATTACGCCCACGGGCCCCTTCATGTGGATGTGCCCCGGCATAATACCGGCCTTGCACTCCTCGGGGGTGATCACGCCCGGGCAATTTGGCCCGATGAGGTGGACCTTACGCCCGGAGAGGGCTCTCTTGACACCCACCATATCGAGGGCGGGGATGCCCTCAGTTATACAGACGATAACCTCTATACCCGCGTCGGCGGCCTCTATAATCGCGTCTGGGGCGAAGGGCGCGGGGACGAAGATCATCGTCGCGTTTGCCCCCGCCTCCCGGACCGCTTGGTCAACCGTATCGAAGACCGGCACGCCAAGGACCTCCTGCCCGCCCTTACCGGGCGTAACGCCGCCGACCAGGTTGGTTCCGTACTTTATGCACTGCTCGGAATGGAACATGCCGTTGGCCCCGGTGATGCCCTGGGTGATAAGACGTGTCTCTTTATTTACGAGAATGCTCATTTCATCAGCTCCATTTCTCCGGGGTTATCCGCGAGCCGCCGCCACGACCTTCTCGGCGGCTTCGCTCATTGTTTCAGCGGAGATTATATCGATATCGCTCTCAGCCAGCATCTTCCTGCCTATCTCGACGTTGGTCCCTTTCAGGCGGACAACCAGCGGGACATTAAGATCGACGGCCTTTGCAGCTTGTATTATCCCCTCGGCTATTACGTCGCAACGCATGATGCCTCCGAAAATGTTGACGAGAACAGCTTTGACGTTGGGGTCGGAGAGGATAAGCTTGAACGCGTTCTCCACCTGCTCCGCGTTTGCGCCGCCGCCAACGTCGAGGAAGTTGGCGGGCTCGGCCCCGTAATGTTTGATGATGTCCATCGTCGCCATCGCGAGCCCCGCGCCGTTTACCATGCAGCCGATCTCGCCATCGAGGCTGATGTAGTTGAGCCCGAATTTTGAGGCTTCGAGCTCTCGGGCGTCCTCTTCGGATACGTCCCGCAGCGCCTCGATATCCTTGTGCCGATAGAGGGCGCTTGAGTCAAAGTTCATCTTGGCGTCGAGGGCCAGCACATCGCCGCCGCCGGTTACGACCAATGGGTTGATCTCCGCGAGGGAGGCATCCGTATCCATGAACGCCTTGACGAGGGCCGCGATGAATTTCTGCGCGTTTTTAACCGCGTCTCCCTTTAACCCCAGCTGGAAGGCCAGGGAGCGGGCGTGGCAGGGCATAAAGCCAGCCGCCGGATCGATGGACTTTTTGAATATCTTCTCGGGAGTCTTCGCCGCGACCTCCTCGATCTCGGTGCCGCCCTCGGTAGAGGCCATTATCGTCACGTAGCCGGTGGCGCGGTCCAGCACCATACCAAGGTATAGCTCTTTGGCGATATCGCACCCCTCCTCGACGTAAATCTTGAGGACCTTCTTGCCCTCTGGACCTGTCTGGTGGGTGACGAGCTGCATTCCCAAAAGCTCCTCGGCAGCGGCGCGCGCCGCAGCCACACCTTTAACGACCTTTACGCCTCCGCCTTTGCCGCGACCGCCGGCGTGTATCTGCGCCTTAACGACGACGACCTCGCTTCCAAGCTCCTTGGCCGCGGCTTCGGCGGCATCTGCGGTCTCAGCCATGATGCCCCTCGGCACCTTGACGCCGTAACCCTTGAGTATCTCTTTTGCTTGGTACTCGTGGATGTTCATGGTTCCTCCGGAAACTTATCTTTTGGTTATCGTAAATTTTTATCTGCGCATAAAGGGTAAAAAAGGCCCGCCACCTGGCAATGTGACCTGCGGCGGGCCCCCTTGTGGGCTAATTTATTCTGCGCGCGCCGAGGCTAGCGCAGGGTACCCTCATAGTGTGCGGTGAGCTGGTGCTTGTGAACCTCCGGCGTAGTGTAATCGGGGAGGAGGATCGGCGCTATGCGCCCCTCGGGCACGTCGCCCAGCGCTTTTATCTCCTCGACGAAAGCTGTTACGTGGTCCATCGTCGGCACGCCAAGCTCCCCTTCGAGCCCTTTTACGTAGGTGGAGGCGTTGTGTCCGGCGCGGCGGCCGAAGACGGTTACATCCAGGAGCGAGTTGCCCATGAGGCCATTCTCGCCGTGTACGCCGCCTGTGACCTAACCGGCGGCAAAGAGGCCCGGAACGCCTGTCTCGGTTCTATCGTTTATCTTTATGCCGCCATTTTGATAATGGAGGGTGGGATAGATGAGCATCGGCTCTTTTCTTATATCTATTCCGTAGCGCATGAACTGCATGAACTTCGCGGGCAGCTCGCGCTCAACCGTACCGGGCCCTTCCAGCATCTCAATCATCGGAGAGTCGAGCCATGCGCCCAGGCGGCCGACAGGGGTGGTGATGCCGTTACCGCGTTCCGTACACTCACGGATGATAGCGGCGGACTCAACATCCCTGGGCTCTCGCTCGAAGACAAACTGCTCGCCGTGGATGTTGAGTACGTTCGCCCCAAGCCCGCGCACCTTCTCTGTTATGAGGAGACCTACGTTCTGCTCCGGGAAGGCAGCCCCGGTGGGGTGATACTGAGTCGAGTGGAGGAAGGCGAATGACGCCCCCGCCCGGTACGCCATGACTAGCCCGTCGGCGGTAGCGCCGTAATGGTTGGTGCAGGCGAACCCCTGTATGTGGAGTCTGCCGTTGCCGCCGGTGGCGATTACCACCGCCTTGGCCTTTATGACGAAATACTCCTCCGTCTCAAGGTTGTACATGAGCGCGCCCGAGGCGCGGCCGTTGGCGTCCTTCAAAATCTCAACGGCGGCGGAAAACTCGATGACCTCGATCTTGTCCTTGTGGCTGCGAGACTCGTCACGAAGGATGCGCATGATCTCCGAACCGGTCATATCGCCTGCGGAGTGCATACGCTTTCTGCATGTGCCGCCGCCGTGACGGACCATCATGCGCCCGTCCTCTTTCTTGTCGAACATCATGCCGAGCTTTTCAAGCCAGCCGATGACGACGGGCGCGTCATGCGTTAGCGCCGCGACGAGCTCGGGGGTGTTGGTGAAGTGTCCGCCGCCGATGCAGTCCAGGTAGTGGTAATAGGGGCTGTCGACCTCATGGTCAGCGCCCTGAATGCCGCCCTCCGCCATGACCGTGTTGGCGTCACCGTGGCGCAGCTTGGTGGCGAGGATGACGTTAAGGCCATTTTCAGCCGCCATCAGCGCCGCTGAGGTTCCGCCGCCGCCGCCGCCGATGACGAGGATGTCGGCGCTCTTCGTCTCAAGCTCATCCAGCTTGACCTGGCCCGGCATAATGCGGGGATAGGATTCGATGCACGCCACCACTTCCTCGGGGTAGACATCGCCCTTGTTAGCGCCGACCCTTACGGCGACGCGCCCCTTCTCCATGTAGTCGGGGTGAAACTTGCTAAGAACGTCATGGCGCTCGTCGAGCGTCATGGGGGTGAAATATTCTCCGCGCTGTGTGCGCTCTACGCGCTCCTGCCTGGTGGCCTCGACGCGCTTTATCAGCTCTTTCATCTCGGGCGTGTAACCCATGGTCAATCTCCCAATGATATGTTCGGCGCGCGCGCCTTAAAGGTTGGCCTTGTCTTCAGGTTCCCACCCCTCGGAATCGAAGGGCTCTGCTTCGCGCGCTACGTAGAGCTCTTTTAGCTCCTCGGCGCTCATCTTCGTAAGGGCCTCAAGTGCGGAGTCATACTTACCCTCCTCCACCTCGGAGACCCTCGACGCGGTGTGCTTGGCTGCCGGAACAATGTATTTGGCGTAGAGGCGGCGGCAAAGCTGCGCCACGTGGTAGTGGGCAATCTGAGCCGGGCACCTCGCGGAGCACATCCCGCACTGGATACAGTCGAAGGACTTCTTCGCGGCGCGGCCCACGTCTCCCCGCATTGCGTTGTTTATGTAGCCCATGACGTCTATGTCCATCGGGCAAGCGCGGGTACAGGTGTTGCAGCCGACGCACTTTAAGATCTCCGGGTAGAGCGCCACAAGGGTCTCGGCTGTCGCCGTGAGCTCTTCGAGCTTGTACTCCGCGCGGTTCGCGGGGAAGAAGGGAAGCTGCGCAAGGACCATGTTCTCTTCGATTACGGTCTGACAGGCGAGGCCGAAGTGGAGCTGGTAGTCGCCCATCGTGCGCCATACGGTCGGGCACGCCCCGCAGATACCGCCCCGACAGCCGCAAGCGCGGATGTACTGATACCCTGCGTACTCGATCGCTTTTTGGATCGTCAGGGTCTCGGGCAGCATGTACTTCTTCCCCATCACATAGACGGGGATCATACGCGTACCCTCTGGCAGGATTGTCCTGTCGCCGCTGGCGATGGTTTGAGTGCTCATATCTCTTCCTCCTGAAAGGTTCTAAAATCTATTTGCCGCTGCCCGATTCCGCCTGAAGCTCATCTTCGCGGAATACGGAGAGTGGGATATCGTCGTCGAGGCTCCTGCCAGGCTGGTACTCGAACATCTCCTGGACGCCCTTTGCCACCTTGCGAAATAGGGTCGCGACGGGCAGCCCCATCGGGCACGCCGTATCGCAGACTCCGCAGCCGATGCATGAGGAGGACATGTGATTTAGCCTAGTCATGTGAAAGAGCATCGTCTCGGTGGGGAGCTTCTGTACGCCCTTTCGCATCGCCCACGCGGCATACTTGTCGCCTGTATGCTCGAAGGTGGGTGACTTGAATATGCACACCTTGCAGTAGCAGATGGGGCAATTCTCCATGCAGTTGTAACAGCGGATGCATGTGGAGAAGGCTTCCTTCAACTTCTCAAGGCTCCCCGTTTCGTCGTCGAATTTTGCAAAAAGCTCGTCGCGAGCCTTTACCCGCTCGGCCTTCAGCGCTTTGACCGCCTCATCGCGGCCGGCTATCCCCGCGCCGGAGAAGGTTACGACCTCCGCCTCTTCGAGCTTCGTTGCGACCTCATCCTCGGCCTCAATGGCGACGTCGCCACCGCCGAAGATGTGAATCCTTATCTCGCCCACCTCCGCCGCAGGATTTTCGCAGATTGAGCAGGCCGTGCGAAGGTTGTTGCCCTCCGGCACCTTGCCTGAGAGGAGCGTTTTCGCCCCCTCCACCTCATCGACTCCGCTTGCCTTGAAGGCGGCGACCTCGCAGGTGCCGGGACAATCGACTGTAATGAACAGAATGTTGTCGGGGACTATCTGCTTTAGCTTTATGAGCTCAACCGAGGCGCGCGCCTCGCAGGGTCTAAGCACGACGCCGGTCTTAACGCCGGGGTCGGTGAAGGCGAGCTTTGAGAGTGCGCGGCCGCCCTGCACGGGCATCACCGGCGCCCAAGGCAGGATGGGATCCAGCCTCTCGGCGTCGGCGAAGAGCGCCAGCGAGCAGGAGCCGCCGGGCTGCACCGCAGGAGCCATCAGCTCCTCGACGATCCCTTTTTCAAGGAGTCCCTTAAAGAGTTCATTCGCGGCCTTTATCGCGTCGCCGCCGTTGGGGAGTGTCCCAATCTTCATCTTTAATACCTCTATCGAAAAGGCGTCAGTCGCCTTACGCTAAACGTCCCACTGCTCTTTAAATTCCGCAGGTCCCATATCCTTAACCGTAGCGGTGATCTCGCGGATGGTTTCTGCGAATTTTCTGCCCTCGCTCGCGCTTATCCACCTGAGCCAGACGCGGTCCCGGGGGATGCCGAACTGCTCTAGAACCTTGTTCAAAATAGAGACCCTGCGGCGCGCCTTGAAGTTGCCCGACTGGTAATGACAGTCGCCGGGGTGACAACCGCCTATGAGGACCCCGTCCGCTCCGTCCATCAGCGCCTTTAACACATAGACAACATCTATCGCGCCGGAGCACATAAGGTGAACGACGCGAACGTTGGGCGGGTACTGTTGGCGCGTGGTGCCCGCCAGATCCGCGCCGGTGTAGGTGCACCAGTGGCAGAGAAAAGCCACTATGCGCGGCTCGAAGTTTTCATTTGTCTTAGCTGGCTCGGCCATCACTCAATCCTTTTAACCGTCATCTTCGTAACGAGGTTGTCTCTAAATAAGCTCGTCGAGCTTCGCGAGCACCTGCTCAGGGGTTGCTCCGTACTGCTGCGCCGCTTTGTTTGGGCATATGGCAACGCAGTTGCCGCAAGCCTTGCAAATAAGCGGGTCGACCACCGCAAGGTTCATCTCGTTGTCAAGCTCCCGCGCGCCATAGGGGCATGTCTCAACGCAGAGGCCGCAACGGCTACATAGCCGCTCATCCACGTAGGAGACGTTGGCGGGCGCGATCAGCTCCCGCGCGCTTAGAAGCGCTCCTGCGCGACCCGCCGCGGCAAGGGCCTGGACTATCGTCTCTTCGAAATGTTTGGGCGCGTGCGCAGTCCCGGCGAGATATAGTCCGGGGCGGACAAAGTCCGTCGTCGCGGCCTTGGGGTTCTTCTCCACGAAGAAGCCGGAGTCGTCGACTTCCAGGCCATAGAGCGAGGCGAGTCGCAGGTTATCCTCCACCTGTGGGACCATGCCGACGGAGAGGACCACGTAATCAGCGTCGACGCTCACCTCGCCGCCGAAGGAGTTGTCAATCCAGCGGACCTTTTTGCCCTCCACCCCGGGGCGCTTCTCAAGGTCGAAGGCGGTGAAGATAACGCCCTCCTCACGCGCGGCCTGATAATACTTTTCAAAGTCGCCGTAGGCTCTGAGGTCTCGGTAGAGCACATCGACGCTGCTCTCCGGGTGGTCTTTTAAAATTCTGCGAGCATTCTTTATTGCGTGGGTGCAGCAGACGCGGGAGCAGTAGGGGCGGCAACCTTCACCCTCCTCGCGGGAATCGACGCACTGAATCATTACGACCCTGCCGCCCTTGAACTCGCCGCTATCCAAAAGGCCCTCAAGCTCTTTTGGGTCACTACGCCCTCTACCTGCCCGTAGCCGCAGCTCGACGTATCAGCCGGATTTGCTCCCGTGGCTAAGAGCGCCGCACCGTGAAGTACCTCCACGGG
>PKTU01000148.1 GCA_002869005.1 Deltaproteobacteria bacterium | reverse complement strand
AACAGATAGGGAGCGATATAAAGGCTCTCGCTGACTTTTTCGCGGGAAATGACGATATCCGCACCGGCCTGACCGCGCCCGTGACTTCTCCGGAGGTCAAGGCCCAGGCGCTTGATGCCATTCTAGAGGCTGCCGGTGTCGAAAAGATGGTGGCAAACTTCCTCAAGGTCTTGTTGGAGGCGCGCAAGTTCGCGGTATTGCCTCTGGTGGCAGAAGAGTACAGCCGCATGGCAGATGAAGCCACCGGCCGCGTGCGTGGTGAGGCGATTGCCCCAATCGCGCTGAGCGAGGAAGCGCTTGAAAAATTATCAACAGCGCTATCCAAAGCCCTCGATAAAGAAGTTGTTCTCGTCGCCAGCGAAGATAAATCTCTGCTAGGCGGCGTTGTAGCCCGTGTGGGCAATTTATATTTTGACGCAAGTGCCAAGACGCAATTAGAGCGCATGAAAGATTCCTTGACCAAGGGGTGAGCAAGTCATGCAAATTCGTGCTGAAGAAATTACAGAAATCATCAAGTCGAAGGTAAAGAACTTCGAAGTACAGCTGGATGTGGCTGAGACCGGCGTTGTCCTAAACGTCGGCGACGGTATCGCCCGCATCCACGGCCTTGAGAAGTGCATGGCCGGTGAGCTCCTTGAGTTCCCGGGCGGCATTATGGGCATGGCGCTGAACCTCGAAGAGGACAATGTCGGTGCCGCCATCCTGGGCGACGATACCCATATCAGGGAGGGAGACACCGTCAAGCGCACGGGCAACATCGTCTCCGTGCCCGTGGGTGACGCTCTTCTGGGGCGCGTTGTCGACCCGCTTGGCAACCCTGTTGACGGTCTCGGAGAGATTGAAGCCGCTGAGACTCGCGTCATCGACATCAAAGCGCCGGGAATCGTTATGAGGCAGCCGGTTAAAGAGCCTTTGCAGACGGGGCTCAAAGCGATCGATTCGATGGTGCCCATCGGACGCGGCCAGCGAGAGCTTATCATCGGTGACCGCCAGACGGGTAAAACCGCGGTAGCGATCGACACCATCATCAACCAGAAGGGCGGCGACGTAATCTGCATCTATGTCGCTATCGGACAGAAGCGTTCGACGGTCGCGCAGGTTGTCTCCAAGCTAAAGGAGCAAGGCGCGATGGATTACACCATCGTCGTGGCCGCGACTGCCTCCGAGCCTGCCCCCCTACAGTACATATCACCATTTGGCGGTTGCACCATGGGTGAGTATTTCAGGGATAACGGCAAGCACGCCCTCATTATCTACGATGACCTCTCCAAGCAGGCGGTCTCATACAGGCAGCTCTCACTACTCCTCCGCCGTCCTCCGGGGCGCGAGGCATATCCGGGCGACGTCTTCTATCTGCACAGCCGCCTCCTTGAGCGCGCGGCAAAGCTCTCCGACGCAAACGGCGGCGGCTCGCTGACGGCGCTTCCGGTCATTGAGACTCAGGCTTCCGACGTCTCGGCGTACATTCCGACCAACGTCATCTCCATCACGGATGGTCAGATATTCCTGGAGAGTGACCTCTTCAACTCCGGTATCCGCCCCGCGATCAACGTCGGCATCTCCGTCTCGCGCGTCGGTGGTTCCGCTCAGGTCAAGGCGATGAAGTCCATTGCCGGCTCGCTCCGTCTCGACCTCGCGCAGTACCGCGAACTCGAAGCGTTTGCACAGTTCGGCTCAGACCTCGACAAAGCTACGCAGCAGCAGCTAAGCCGCGGTGCGAGGCTCGTGGAGATCCTAAAGCAGGGGCAGTATGAGCCCTTGGCCGTGGAGAAACAGGTTCTAACCATTTACGCGGCTACTAAAGGTTACTGCGACAAGTATGATGTCGATCAGCTGGCAGCGTACGAAAAGCAGCTCTATGACTTCTTCGAGACAAGAAAGTCGGACCTCGTTGCAAAGATTCGCGATGAGAAGGCCCTCTCCGACGAGATTAAGGAAGAACTCAACAGCGCACTCGAAGAGTTCGACGGAATTTTCGTATCGGAATAATAGGGAGCCCAAGAGATGGCTAACCTTAAAGACATAAAAACGAGGATATCCAGCGTAACGAGCACGCAGCAGATCACTTCAGCCATGAAGATGGTCTCCGCTGCGCGTTTCAGGAAGGCTGAGGAGGCGATTACAAACAATCGCCCCTACTCCGACAAGATGCTCGATGTCCTCACCAGCCTGGCGCTACGCACAAAGGAGGACGCCCATCCACTTTTGGAGAGGCGTGAGCAAAAGAAGGTGGGACTTGTCATCTTCACCTCCGACAGGGGCCTTTGCGGTTCCTTCAATGGCTCCATACTCCGTAGTGTCGATCGCTTCCTAAACGAGAAGGCGGGGAGCTATGAGAGCATATCCCTATACATAGTGGGCAAGAAGGGGCTTGAGTATTATAAGAAGCGCCCCGTTGAGAAGTTCGGACAAATGACCGAGCTCTTCGGCAATGTCACCTATGGGCAGGCCCATGAGATAGGTGAGGACATCTCAAACCGCTACGCGGAGGGTGAGCTTGACCTCGTATATATGGTCTACAATGAGTTCCGCAGCGCTCTGACGCAGGTCGTCGTATACGACAGGTTGTTGCCTGTAGAGCCTCCTAAGGTAGACCCGGATACCGTTACCACAGAGTATATTTACGAGCCCGACGAAGAGCATATGTTGAATTGGGTTATACCCCGTTACGTCGATGTACGTATATACCGCGCTTTCCTGGAATCAACGGCAAGCGAGCACGGCGCACGTATGACGGCGATGGAAAGCGCAACTACTAACGCCTCAGAGATGATTGACCGGTTGACCCTTCAGTACAACCGCGCCCGGCAGGAGTCCATCACCAGCGAGTTGATGGATATCGTTAACGGCGTCGAGTCAATGAAATAAGGGCGATCCAGAGGATTAAGCAAGGAGGCCTTACCCAAATGAGTGAGTACGGCAAAGTTTCCCAGGTTATCGGTCCCGTAGTGGACGTGGTTTTCGAAGAGAATCTTCCGGAAATATACACGGCCCTGAAGGTGTCCAACCCCGCAATCAACGATCAGGAGAACAATCTGGTCCTAGAGGTCGCCCAGCATCTTGGTGAGAACACTGTTCGCACCATCGCGATGGACTCCACAGAGGGTCTCGTCCGGGGGATGCAAGTGCTTAACACCGGCGACAAAATCACTATGCCTGTCGGCAAGGAGACTCTGGGCCGCATCCTCAACGTCATCGGCGATCCCGTTGACGAGGCCGGCCCGGTAAATACCGACCAGCGGCTCCCCATCCACCGCCTGGCGCCCACCTTCGACGAGATGAGCACCGAAGTCGAAGCGTTCGAGACGGGGATTAAGGTCATCGACCTTCTCGCCCCCTACCAGCGCGGCGGCAAAATTGGCCTTTTCGGCGGCGCAGGAGTCGGCAAGACGGTTCTCATAATGGAGCTCATCAACAACGTCGCAAGCCAGCACGGCGGTTTCTCGGTTTTCGGCGGCGTTGGCGAGCGTACCCGTGAGGGTAATGACCTCTGGCTCGAAATGAAGGAGTCCGGAGTTATCGACAAGACCTCACTGGTATACGGGCAGATGAACGAGCCGCCCGGAGCCCGTGCCCGAGTAGCGCTTTCCGCGCTCACCGTTGCTGAATATTTCCGCGATGCCGAGGGGCAGGACGTGCTTCTCTTCATCGATAATATCTTCCGCTTCACCCAGGCGGGTTCAGAGGTTTCAGCGCTCCTCGGTCGAATCCCCTCTGCGGTTGGCTATCAGCCTACCCTCGCTACAGAGATGGGCGGCATGCAGGAGCGAATCACAACTACCTCCAAAGGGTCCATCACCTCGGTTCAGGCGATTTACGTTCCCGCCGACGACCTTACCGACCCCGCTCCGGCTACTACCTTCGCGCACCTTGACGCGACGACGGTTCTCTCCAGACAGATCGCGGAGCTTGGCATCTACCCCGCTGTTGACCCGCTGGACTCCACCAGCCGAATCCTCGACCCGCGCGTAGTCGGCGCTGACCATTACGCCGTCGCACGTTCTGTCCAGGAGGTTCTCCAGCGCTACAAGGATCTACAGGACATCATCGCGATTCTCGGCATGGACGAGCTATCAGAAGATGATAAGCTCTCTGTCTCCCGCGCGCGCAAGATTCAGCGCTTTCTCTCTCAGCCCTTCACCGTAGCCGAGGCGTTCACCGGCTTTAGCGGTAAATACGTTAAGCTGGAGGATACGATTAAGGGCTTTAAGGAGATAGTTGCCGGTAAGCACGACGATATCCCGGAGCAGGCCTTTTACATGGTCGGTACGATTGAAGAGGCCCTTGAAAAGGCCGAGTCGCTCAAGGACTAACAGCCTGAACTGGAGAACATCATGAGCGAAACAACTTTTCGCCTTGAGATAGTGACCCCCTCGCGGCAGCTCGTTAGCGAGGGCGTCGAAGAGGTCACCGCCCCGGGAATTCAGGGCGAGTTTGGTGTGCTTGTAGGGCACACCCCTTATCTGGTTGAGCTTGGTATTGGCGAGCTTATGTACCGGGTAGGCAACGAGAAGCGCCATTTGGCCGTACGCAGGGGTTTTGCCGAGGTCACCCGCGATAAGGTGACGATCCTTGCCGAAGAGGCGGAGTTCCCCGCCGAGATCGATCTGGCTACCGCCGAGAAGCTTCTAGCCGAGGCTGAGGAAGAGATGAAGGCGCTGTCGGTTTCCGGAGAATCAAAGGAGTATCTGGAAGCGCAGGCAAAGATAGATAGAGCCCTGAATCAGGTTGCCGTAGCGAGAAAGCATAAAAGCTGATAGCTATAATAAATAGCAAATAAAGGCCGCTCCGTTGGGGGCGGCCTTTCTCTTTTCTTTGGGACTAAAGTCAGCCTTCGCTTGCAGCTTTTAATTTAATTAAGTCACCTTTGACCTTTGGCGCATTCTCGGCAGCGGATTGCGATACCGTGAAGCGGACTGCTGCGACGCCGGGTTTGTCAATTACCTGTGAAGCCTTGTGCAAGATAGCGGCGGATATTTTATCCGGGTCGAAAGATGGAGCATTGGCACCGGTGTATAGCGCTCGAATGCGCCTCTTTAGTAGTGACGGGTTTTCTATGGTCAACTTGTCGATGTAAAATGTGCTGGCGCGTTCCTGTGAGGCTTCGGCTTTTACCTGACGCCTTCCGGAGCGAGCTTTTTCCCACCGCTCCAAAATTTTTCTCACACGAGTCTGTAGAGCGCGGAACTTATGCGCCAGCGTATTTAACTGAAACTGTACGCCCGTGGATTTGCCGTGTAGAGTCCGTGTGGCATTGAGTATTTCATGGTCGATCTCATTCATCAAGGCTGCGGGCTCAGTGCGTCTGTGTCCTGAAAAATAAAGGTCGTACTGATAGCGCAGGTCCTCAATCCTCTTTTCAAGGCGCACGACCTCAGGGTTTCTCGGTACCGCCAAAGGAGTTTCCTACTCTTCCGTGTAGGGGCTCATGGCGCGTAAGCGCTCGATAATCGGCGGAAACTCTTTGACCACGAAATCTATCTCCTCTTGGGTGTTGAATCTGCTCAGGCTAAAACGTATCGACCCGTGCGCAAAAGTGAATGGAACCCCCATGGCCCTTAGCACGTGGCTCGGCTCAAGTGACCCGGAGGTGCAAGCCGAACCGGAGCTTGCGCAGATTCCGAGTTCGTTCATAAGTAAAAGTATCGCCTCTCCTTCGACAAACTTGAATGAAATATTTGTCGTGTTGGGAAGACGTGAGTTTTCATCACCGTTTACAATAGTTAAAGGGACCGAGTTTATAAGGCCCTGCTCTAATCTGTCGCGGAGGGCTTTAACTTCAGTTTGTTCCACCGCCATATTTTCAAAAGCGACATCGCATGCTTTTCCAAGAGCTATTATGGAGGGAACAGCCTCTGTGCCGGCTCTGCGGCTGCGCTCCTGATGTCCGCCAATGATAAAGGGCCTGAAGGGGGTTCTCTTTCTTACATAGAGGGCGCCCACCCCTTTGGGGGCATGCAGTTTGTGTCCGCTTAGGGCAAGGAAATCGATGGGAACCTTATTCATGTCAAGTTCTATCTTTCCCACCGCCTGCACTGCGTCGGTGTGAAAGAGGGCTCCCTTGGATTTTACTATTTGGGCTATCTCTTCAATTGGGAAAATTGTTCCGGTCTCATTGTTGGCCCACATGATGGAAACCAGCGCTGTATTTTCCGTTACCGCACTTTTAAGCTCATCAAGGTCAAGCCTGCCCTTTTCGTCAACGCCGAGCTGAGTCAGGTGATAACCTTTTTTAACAAGGTGTTTACAGAGATTAAGGACCGCCGGGTGCTCTACTTTGGTGGTTACAATGTGCTTTTTGTCCGGCTGCGCTTCGAGCGCTGATCTGATTGCAGTGTTGTCGCTCTCGGTTCCGCAGGATGTGAAAATGATCTCTGAAGGGTCAGCGCCTAAAATCGCAGCGACTCGTTCCCTGGCTTCGGTGATCTTTGACCCAACCTGCCCCCCAAAAGCGTGCATGGAAGAGGGGTTGCCGTAAAGGTCGCAAAAATAGGGCTTCATCTCCTCGAATACGCGAGGGTCTACACGAGTTGTGGCGTTGTTGTCTAAATATATTGTATTCAAGCGTTCTCCTCCACAACTTCAATTTCAGGGTCGACCATTTCGCGTAAGCGCCCTTCAACGCCGTCTTTTAACGTGATTTGCGCTGAAGGACAGTTGGAGCAAGCGCCGCGTAAGCTTACAATAACTTTTTTACCTTCGACGTCAATAAGGTCAAGGTCTCCGCCATCCGCTTGTAGCGCCGGGCGTAGCTCCTCATCGATGACCTTCTGAATGAGCTGTATACGCTCAAGATTGGTTAGAGGCTTGTTGGCGGCCGCTGGCCCGGAAGCGCTCTCCTTTGCACCAAGCTCTTCCGCGAGGATCTTTTCAATGTCTGGGATACAACGCTCGCAGCCTCCGCCGGCCTTGGTGAAGTTGGTGACGTCTTCGACCGTTTTAATGTCGTTTTCATGGATCGCTTTTCTAATTTGCTTGTCGGTAACTCCAAAGCACTCACACACAACCTCACCCTCCAAAGCTGTTGTGTCGATTGGGATGCCGCGGTAGGAGTTGATCGCTGCTTCAAGCGCTTCCCGGCCCATAACTGAGCAATGCATCTTCTCCTTGGGCAGCCCGCCAAGGTAGTCGGCAATGTCCCTGTTGGTAATTTCAAGCGCTTCGTCCAGCGTTTTACCTTTAACCATCTCGGTCAACGCAGAGCTTGACGCTATAGCGCTCCCGCAGCCAAATGTTTGAAAGGTCGCATCAGCGATTTTCCCTTCATCGTCAAGTTTAAGGAAAAGCTTTAGAGCGTCCCCGCAGGCTAAACTTCCCACTTCACCCACAGCATCAGCATTATCCAATTTCCCAGCGTTTCTTGGATTTAGAAAATGGTCCTTAACTTTATCCGTATAATCCCACATGGGCTACTCACCTCCAAAGTCCTATAAAATACAGGGGTTTAATAACTCTCAACACTTGAAATGTAACAACTGAATAGGCTGGTGTCAAAAGGGGAAGGGCACTAAAACTACCTCAACCGTTCAAGTTGGGACTTTATCTTTCCGAGGTCTTCGGTCCCCTGGCCTGTGTATACTATCTCTCCTTCACCATCGAGGATTATCGCTGTAGGCGTCGCGCCTACACCGAAGGCCCTGGAAATATCGCCTGATCCCATAGCTGACCAGTCGGGAATGCAGGGCAGGCCAGGATAATTATCAATAAAAGACTCCACTCTACGCTTCAAATGGGGAGAGTCGATATTTACCGAAGCAACCTGAATTTCGGGAAACTCCATCGCAAGCTCAACCATCTCAGGAAACTTTGCTCTGCACGGTTTGCAGTAAAGGCTCCAAAAGAAAAGGAGTGTCGGTTTCCCCCCTCCAAGCAAAAATTGTTTTCCGGAAAGAGTTTGGGTCTTATAGGTTGCTCCCAAGCCGCCCTCAGTGACCAGGTGGGTTGTGCCTGCCGGGGTAAAGGTTGTCATGCCTCCGGTTGGTGCAAGCGTTATGTCCTCACCTTTCTTTGCTGCCAGCAGTTCTCTTATTACTGAATCGAAACGTTCCTCGTCACCTGGGCGGTAGCCCTCCTGGTAAAGGCGTATCCAACCGGAGCGGTCAATGATCACCGTAACCGGAAGTAGCTCAACGTTATAATCGGCTGCGATAGATTGCCGCGTATCCCGCAGGATTGGATAATCAAGGCGAATCCCAGCTTTTTTTAATACCGAGGCGACACGGACATCGGTAAAGATATCTGTATTTATGGAGAGAATCGCCAGCCCTTCCTTTGCATACTTGTCGTTTAGGGCGATGATTTTGGGCATCTCCTCGATGCAGGATTTACAAAAAATCGACCAGAATTCGAGGAGGATTACGTGATTTCCGACGAAATCCGAAAGGCGCGCTTCTCCGCCCCCGAGTAATTTTGCCGCGAAAGCAGGCGCAAGGGAGTTGACCTCTACGGTTATAGAGTCACCGCTGGTTCTTTCCTGTAATCCCGAGGCCGCTTCCTTACTTTCATCGGAAGGTTTGGATGCGTTGTCAGTGCAGCCGGGCAATGCAAGAAGCAGAATGAGCAGAATTAAAACTGATTTGGCGAATTTAAAGAGCATATGCGATGCCTTAATTGCCATAGTAATACTCTACGCCCGGCAGGTCGTAGAGATCAAAGGATGAGGGGGTACCGTCAAACCTTTTTAGCGCTATATCTTTTGTTATTCCCCGTTCACTGCAAAGCTCCAGAAAAATATTTCTGGCGGCCTCATTAAGCGGGGCGCCCTGCGCTCTCTTTTCCTTCGCCCGGTTAGCGACCTCGAATATTGCTCTCCTCGTCACCTCGACCCATCTTCGGGCCTCATCTTCGAAGCGCACCTCGCGGTGACCAGTGACAAGGATATCGAAATCAAGCGCCAAGAGTTTGTCGAGGGAGGATAAATAAGTGTCGCCGTCGGTGAAAAAAGGCCAGGGGCTTGGGTAAAACGCCCTTTCCCAACGTTCTCCTTTTGGCTGCACGATGTCGCCGGAAAAGAGAGTTCGGGCGGCTGGAAGATAAAAGGCAAGGTCGTCATTGGCCGCGGAATGTCCCGGCGTAGCGAGGCAATCTACTAAGAATTCATCACCGGGCATTACGGCATCGGGATTAACCGGTGAATTTTCATGGGCGACAACCTTTATGAGGCCATTAAAAAGAGCTTTGATCTCGGGAAGGTTCGCAATGTGGTCGGGATGTGAGTGAGTTACCCAAACCTCAGCCAGGGGCTTGCCCGTCTTTGACATAACCTCGCGAAGCCCATCCAGAGGACCCTCTGGGGCACTAAATGGCTCATCTCCCGGGTCGATAACAGCAAGTGCGTTTTTGCCTTCTATAACCGCCATCCTTCCGGAGGTAAGCCACACGCCCGGAGAAAGCTCAACGAGCTTCTCCGGTAGTGAGGCTTTAGGCCCGGCGTAACGGCTCACCTTTACTTCAGGGCCTTTTCAAGAGCGGCAAGATGAACAACCTCTTCATCGACCAGCCGGTTAAAGAATTCCCTCTCAGCATCGCATGTCGCTTGATTTGCACGGAGCCTGTAAAAAGCCACGCCTTCACGCTCCATTTTCGCTGCTTCTTCAAGCGCCTCTTTTGCAGAGGCGTCGGGAGAGAGGGCAAGGGTCATCGTCTCCCGCTCAAAGACATCCATAACGCCGGAGGCGACGGCCACCATTTTCATTTCCGTGGGCCAACCAGCGTTATCCTTGAGTTCTTCGTAAATCTCTCTTACCCTGCTGATGTGGCCTTTTTCATCCTCTGCGAGCTTTGTGAAAACCGCCTTTGCCATCGGGTTGGTCACCCGTTCGGCGGCGCGCAGGTAAAAATCCCTGCCGTCAGATTCAAATTTTATAGCTTGCTCCAAGGCCATTATTGCCGAATCGCTCATTGTTTCCTCCAAATGGTTTAAAAGATGTAGTTAAATTATAGATACCGAGATGCTGGATTAACAAGCAGGAAAGAAAAAATGACGGATATCTTGCCCCCTCAAATTCTCTGTATTTATGGAAGCCCAAGAAAGGGCGGTAACTCCGACGTGTTGATGGATAGCTTCGCGGGGGGAGTCGAATCCGCCGGTGGGGTCGCACATCGCCTTTACCTTCGGGATATGAAGCTATTCCCCTGCCGCGAGATTCACGCCTGCGCTAAATCCGGGGAGTGTGTCTTGAAGGATGACCTTACGCCTCTATTTACAAAACTAATGGAGGTTGACGCTTTTACGCTCTCATCGCCGGTCATGTTCTATGGGGTGCCCGCGATTGCCAAGGCATTTATCGACCGGTGTCAATCTCTCTGGGCTCGTAAATATGTCCTTAACATGCCTGTGGCTACAGGGAGGCTGAAGAATCGCAAGGGGGTGCTTCTCTCCCTTGGTGGCAGTAACGGGAAAAAGCTCTTCGACGGCGTCAGGTTGACCTTCAGATATTTCCTTGACACTTTAGATGCGTCGCCTTGGGGAGAGATCCTCTTAAGAGGGGTGGATGAAAAGGGGGATATCTTTAAAGAGGAGGAGGGCTTGGCGAATGCGGCGGCGCTTGGACGGCAGCTGGTAGAGACGCTCAATACTGAAATCAAGGAGGTTGCCGGTGGGGGCTGAAAGAGCACATGGGTTAAAGGCGCAGGTAAAGGAGGCCAGAGAGCAGCTGCTTGCCCACCTAAAAGGTAGAGGCCTAAGGTGGACTAAACAGCGAGATATAATCCTCGAAATATTTATAGCGGCGCAAAAGCACATCAGCGCGCAGGAGCTATACGAGCTTGTTAAAAAGCGCTCTTCCGAGATTGGCTACGCCACGGTGTATCGTTGTCTCAACCTCTTCGTGGATGTGGGAATCGCAAAGGAGAGGCGATTTGACGAGGAGCGGGTCAGGTATGAGTCTGCGATTTTCGCCGACCACCACGACCACCTCATATGTACCGAATGCGGCGCTATCGTAGAATTTGAAGATGAGCGGATTGAAAGGCTTCAGGATCATATTGCATCGGAGCATGGCTTCAACGTAACGAACCACAGACTTGAGCTTTACGGGACCTGCCCCAAGTGCAGATGATTCTACACCGCAACGGTAGTTAAATTCAGGTATATTTCACACGAGTCAACTGCGGTGGGGCGGTTGACTTTAATTAAAAGTTAGTGATAAAAGGAGTTTGCAGGCTGGCGTTTAGCCGGTGAATAACTGCTTATCTAGAGTGGCGGAGGGACCAGGCCCTGTGAAGCCACAGCAACCGGCCATTATGGCAACTGGTGCTAATTCCTGCGGGAGAGAGCTCCCGAGAGATGAGAGTGAAGGCCGGCATCCGGAAGGCACCCTCCGGCGGCTAAGAAGCCGTTGCGTTGGTAGCCCCTCTCCTTGCCGCCCTCCACTTCGGAGAGGCGCTACAACCATTGACCAATGCAGTTCTTGACGGTGTGGGGCTTGTTGAAACCCGCTCGGTCACACTTTGTCAATCACCAGATGAGCTAAATTTACAGTCGGGACGTATTCTCGGCCCGGTGGAGGTCGCTTACGAGAGCTATGGCGTCCTTGCGCCGGACAGATCCAACGTGATTTTGCTCTGCCACGCCCTCGCAGGCGACGCACATGCCGCAGGCGCACATTCTCCCGATGACCATAAACCTGGCTGGTGGGATCCGATGATTGGGCCCGGCCGGGCGCTGGATACTGACAAATACTTCGTTATCTGCGCCAATGTGCTCGGTAGCTGCCGCGGCACAACCGGCCCCGCCTCCATAAACCCAAGGACGGGAAAACCCTTCGGAATGAAATTTCCCGTTGTCACCATACGGGACATGGTGGAGGTTCAGGTAAGACTATTAGACCACCTCGGCATCGAACGCCTGCTCTGCGCGATCGGCGGATCGATGGGGGGGATGCAAGCGCTGGAGTGGGCTGTTAGGTACCCTGACCGGGTGAAGTCCGTCGTACCGATATCCACCACCGGCGCTTCCTCGCCGCTAAATATCGGGTTTAACAATATTTGTAGACGGGCGATTATGTCCGACCCTAACTGGCGCGAAGGAGATTATTACGAGAGCGGCGAGCTCCCTGTGGACGGGCTTGCCACCGCTCGTATGCTCGGGCACCTGACCTTTATGAGCGACCGCTCAATGCGCAGGAAGTTCGGCAGGCGAATTTCCGGCCGTGAGGGTGTCTATGATTTTTCCTCCAGATATGACGTGGAGCGCTACCTTCACTACAACGGCTATAACTTTCCCAAAAGATTTGACGCCAACAGCTATCTATATCTGACTAAGGCGCTCGACACATTTGATCTCTCGGAAGGGTTCCCCGGCGGCATGGAGGAGGCGCTGTCGCGGATCAAGGCGGATGTCCTGTTCCTGACTTTCACTTCGGACTGGCTTTATCTTCCGGAGGACACAGAGTACCTGGCGGCGATTCTAAAGCACCACGGCCACCCGGTAGAGCATTTGTCGCTAAGATCAGATTACGGGCATGACGCTTTCCTGGTCGAGTACCATCTCTTTGAAAAGCAGGTAGGGGCGTTTATCTCGCATCCCCGTCCCTGACTCCATTAACCTCATCTTTGGATGTAGCGCCCCCGGTGATATAATGGCCCATCCCGGTAAATAAGTCATTGGAGACGCCGATGAAATCCAACGCCCCCAAAGTGTGGCGCGCGGGCGGCTTAATTCTTTTAGCAGCTTATACCGCGCTCCTCTTTACAGCACCCTCTTTTGCTAATGACAAGGAGCTCCCACCTCCGGCGCTCAAGGGGATTGAGGCTCTTAGAGATGAGCCTTTAAACCTCGGCACCGTCAGAGTGGGAGATGGCCCCGCCGCCGCCCCCGAGTTGCCGCTTCTCTCTTTGAAGGGCGCTGCGGAATACAGACTTGGTGAGGCCCCGAAGGTGCAATCGCCCGGTTGCGGATACTCCGGCGCCATGGGCTCCGCGGTCACCTCCCTTTCAACAGACCCCGCATCTTACTATAAAGCTGGTCTGGCGGCCCTCTCAGAGGGGCGAGACAAAGATGCGCTCTATTACTTCCAGCAGGTTTTAAAGCTGGGGCCTGAGCATCCCGACGCGGGGCCTTCGGCCTTTTGGCTAGGTGAGCTAACGCGCAAAGAGGAGAAGTATGGCCAAGCTCTTTACTATTATGAACGTGTAACCGGGGCATATGCCGATGAAGCTCGCTATCGCTACGCTTGGAGCGCGGAGCGGGCAGGTCGCTTGGATCAGTCTGAGGATATGTGGATACAGGTTGCCGATGACACTGCATCCATTTATAGGACAAAGGCGCTCACATGGCTCGGTAAAAGGAGTTACCTGGCGGGGAATCTTGACGGAGGCGAAAAGCTGCTGGGAAAAGCGGTGGAGCTGGAGGCGGATGCCGGTGAGGGGGACGCGCTCTTTTTACTGGCTTTATTGAACCGCGATGCCGGCAGGGTGGATGAGGCGCAGCGCCAGTTGACCTCCTTTTTATTGAGTCATCCTGAGAGCGCCCTTGCGCCACAGGGCAGGGTTGCGCAGGGGCAGCTCTTGCTGGAGCGGGGCGATTACGCCGGGGCTTTTAAACGGTTGGGCTGGGCTATCGAGGAGGGGCTTCCCAAAGAGCTAGAGATGCGCGCGCGTTATGGGCGGGTACGCGCCTTGGCGGAGTCCGGCGACCTCTCCGGCGCTTCGAAGGAGAGCTTGGCCCTAGAAGAATTTTCCTCGGAAAAAGGCTGGTCCGGCTGGGGGTTTTTCGAGGTCGGCTGGTTGATGTTCGGAAGGGGAGAATTTATAGATTCTTTGGATTATTTTGCGCGGGCCAAGGACAACCTGCCGGGAGGGGTAAGGCTCGACACCGTAAATTATCTTCTGGGGGAAACGTTATACAGGCTGGTTGATTATATGGGCGCCGCTAAATATTTCGGCGAAGTAGGGAGTGGAGAACTCAAGGCCTACGCCATGCACCGTGAAGGAGAGGCGCTGATATTGGGCGGAGAGGGTTCGCGAGGGGAATTGGTGCTACAGGATTTGGTAGCTGCTTTTCCTGGTTACGATAAAGCAGGAGAGGTATGGCTTCGACTTGGCTTTGAACTGTTATCTGGGGGTGAGACTCGCCGCGCTTCTCATGCTTTCGAGAGCGTTGGCGCTGAAAGCCCGGCGTACCCCGAGGCCCTCCTTGCCCTTGCCGGGATAGCCGGTTCCGAGAGCGGATGGGCCCGCTCCGTCGAGCTTTACGAGAAATATTTGGCGAGATATGGCCGTCAAGAGGGCAGCGAAGCGGCGCGGTTGGAGCTGGCTTACGCGATGCGCTCAGCCGGTGATGGGCGGGGCGCAAAAGAGGTGCTGGAGCATTTAACTCAAAATGAGTCTCCAAAGGTTAGATTCAAAGCAGGTCTTGCCCTTGGAGAGATGCTATTGAGTGGGGGTGATATAAAGGGACGGGAGCCCGTGCTCGCTGCGCTTGAGTTAGGGGATGAACTTGAGGGCGAAAGCGTCTCTTCCGAGCTGGTGAGGGCTCACCTCCTGCTTGGAGGCAGCTACAATTCCACTGGTGAGTATGAAAAAGCGCTTACTCACTACCGCATAGCCCTTGAGGTCGGAGGAGAAGAGGCTATAGCGGGGGGCGCGAAGCTAGCAATAGCAGAGATACTGACAAAATTAGGCAGGGCCAAAGAGGCTCTGAAATTTTACGATTCTATGGATAGAAGCAGTGAGGGCCTAAGGGGAAGATCAGCGGCGCTTATAGGCTTGGGGAGGCTGGGCGAGGCCTCCGAAGCACTTGAAGAGTACATAGCCGCCGGTGTGAGCGGAGAGGGGCTTGCCGCATTGGAAGAGCTGCTTGCCGATGCTTATGCCAAAAGCGGCGCAGCTCTTGACGCGGCAAGGTATTACAAGAGAGCTGCTTCAAGGCTCAACGGCGAAGATGCTGACCGCGCTAAAGTGCTTGCCGCACAGAGCTTGAGGCGGGGTGGAGATATGGAGGGGGCAATCGCCATCCTCTCTGAGATCACAAACATGGAGAGCCCCTATTATCTAGAAGCCGAGGAGCAGCTTGGGGAGGTTTATCTCCTGCTTGGAAAACCTCTTGAAGCAGCCGGTCATTTCACGAAATTGGGGCGTGAGGAGGATGATAAGGCGCTTGCGATGGCTTCGTTCCGGAGAGGAGCAAAAGCCCTTTTACAGTCAGGGGATTGGAACGGGGCCGTAGCCTTGTCCCGTGAGGCGCTCATGAAAGCCCCTCTGGATGATCCGTCACCGCGTCAGTCTCTGCTTGTCGATATAGGTGAATATCACCTTGCCGGAGAAGATTATGAAGGCGCGATTGCTCCACTATTAGAGGGAGCGGAGCTCCTATACGGCGATACCGGGTTAAAAGCAGGCTATCTCCTGGGATTAGCCTATGAAAAAAGTCAAAAATTCGATGATGCTCTGGAAACATATCTGCGTCTGGGGGTACTCTATCCCCGGACGATGCCGTTTGTAATGGAAGGGAAAATGAATGCCGCTCTACTTTTGGAGCGGCTGGGTAGATTGGGCGACGCAGTGGACCTCTACGGTGAATTGTTGCGGGAGGGCACCGATGAGGTAAAAGCCCGCGTAGAAGAGCGTTTACAGCTTCTCGAAAACAGATAGGAGAGAGACCCCCAGGGGCATAGGCAAATGTACGAATATTTATTAAAGGGCGGGATCCTGATGATCCCGATACTGATATGCTCGGTCATCGCGCTAGCGGTATTTCTTGAGAGACTTTGGTCGCTCAGGAGTAACCACACCCTCCCAAGGGCAATGGTGGATCGTGTGGGTGAGCTTGTACAGCGAGGCCGCATCGAAGAGGCGATGGCGAGGTGCCGTAACTCGAAGAGCCCCCTTTCAAGGGTGATTATGACTGCGCTTATAAATGCCGGGCATAGCCGCGAAATTGTGAAAGAAGCCGTCGAAGAGGTGGGGCGTAGCGAGGCGGCTTATCTTGAACGATACGTGGGCGTCCTGGGCACTGTGGCGAACGTATCCCCGCTCTTGGGTCTCCTCGGCACCGTTTCGGGTATGATCAAGGCGTTTACGGTAATATCGGTGCAGGGGGTTGGAAATCCTGCATCATTGGCCGGGGGTATCAGCGAAGCGCTGATTACCACGGCGGCGGGGCTAACCGCAGCCATCCCCTCCTTCCTGGCTTATCGTTATTTTTTGGGGAAGGTAGACCGCACGGTTCTTGAGTGGGAGCAGATATCGATTCACTTTGTGGATCTGGTTAAGGAGAGGCGCACTGCCGATAACGGCGAGGCGCGAGGGTAACGCGATGACCTTCCGCATTAAGCGCAGGGATGTCGTCGCCATGGATATAACGCCCCTTGTCGATGTCGTATTCTTGCTGCTCATATTCTTCATGCTATCCACCACCTTTATCGTTTCGCCGGGGATAAAAGTTGAGCTGCCAAAAGCTGATGGATCGACGGTGAGGCAGGATTCAGGCGATATTAGGGTAAAGATAGCTTCCACCGGTGAGATATATTTGGACGATCAGGAGGTCGATTCAAAGCTCCTGGGGGTCGCTTTGCGGGAGCGTGCGGGCGTGAATCCGCAAACGGTGGTCGTAATCGAGGCGGATGCTTCGACCCAACATAAATACGTGGTGGAGGTTATGGACACCGCCCGCGCCTCAGGTCTAACAAAGATGGCGATAGCGACTAAACAAAAGGAACGATGAGAATACTGAAGTGGTCTTTCATAGCTGTTTGCGTCGTCTGCGCTATTTGGGCCGGGACGAAGATCGTTTTTGACGAGTACCCTGGAGTTAAAAGGCTTAGGGAAGAGTGCGCCCGCGAAGCTGATGCGGTTG
>PKTU01000078.1 GCA_002869005.1 Deltaproteobacteria bacterium | reverse complement strand
GTGAGAAGGCTCTTTTTCGGGAGGCTCGGTTTTTGTTCAGGATAACTGGTGGTTGGATTTTGATTTACCAAGGGGCTGTATTGTCGGGATGACCATACAGCCCCTTGGTAATTTGAATTAGAATTTCATAATGCCAATCATTGGGTGAAATCGTAGACGGCGTAGGAAATGTCTATGTGATGCGTCGTATGCACCGCATACCCTGTTCCATACGCTTTATTAAGCAGAAGTTTTACATACCGGCCACTGTTTGTTTTCAGAATCCATACTGAATTGGGATAGCTCTCCGAGTAGCCCGCGCCCGGCACGCTCCAATGGAAGAAGAGCGGATCCGAATCAACGAGGGCGAGATCCCTTATGTTGCCGGCGTTGATTTCCTCATAGTCTCTATCGGTTATCTTGTACACGCCGTACCTGGCTTCAAGATCGGCGTAAGCCGCGCCTCCATAGCCCGCCAGGACCGCCAAATCATAGCTTGGCCCGTAGGAGAAGCCGCTCCACATTATGTCTTCTTGAATGGAGTTAACCTGGGGCGAGGAGCAGACACCGGCGCTAGGGCCGACGTCGAAGTCCACAACGTCGTATTTGGCGATTATGCTGAATACCGCCAATGAGGTATAGCCGTTTAGGGTGAACCCTCCGCTTATGCAGGAGCCCTCTGCTATGTCGCTCTCCTCCACCTGGTAGGTGGCGAAGCAGTCGGAGGAGTAATCCGTCTGTACCGCCGGGTCGAATTCGTTGTCGCAGGTGATGCTCCCGACCTCGGCGATAACCCATGAGTTGATGAAGTCTGCGGGTATATATGACGTGCCGCCATAATCGTATATCCACTTACCCTTGTAATCCGGGTGCCAATTCATCGGGTGCGGCTCCAGAAGCTTCTCTTCTCCATAGATGTAGACGGCTACCTTCGTAGGCGGAAAATATGGATCGCTGGAGATGGTGGCCACCACCATGTTGTTTAGCTCATCGATCGAAACGCTGACGATATCTATTGGGGTATCGGGCTTTGTGGGCAGGAAGGAGGCGCTTAGCCTCTCCTGAACGCTGTCGCCGTCACGGTTGACGACTCGCACCGTCTCTTCCAGCAACCCCTCAGAAAAATATGTCGGCTCATAGGTGCCGCCGTCAAGCGAGCCTGCGTCGAAGACAAAGACGCCGGAGTTGGGAAGCACCTCAAACATCTCAAACTCTTCACCGTTGACGTCGACAAAGTAGGCATTTGTAATTCCGTTGTAATCACCGGCTCTTACATGAACCAGACCCTCCTCTACGTCATAATAGGCGTAATAGACCTCCGGCGTGAGGATCTCTAAAGTTTCTCTCGGCGCTCTTGCGATGATGACGGAGTTCTGGTTAAGGACTATATCCGTTATGCTAACGGCTTCTTCCGGGTCTTCCGGGGGAGGGAGGAGATTGTTTTCCAACAAGGTTTGCCTGTCAAATATGAAGTTCCAATCCGCCAGCGCGCTCTGCTCAACCATCCCGTATCTGTCGACGAACTGAATATACCCGCCTCCGTCACGCTCTTCATAATTCGCGATCCACGTCAGCGCATCCCCGAGGGTGACCTCCGGGGTAAATGGAGAGTCATCAGCATAGACGAGTTGGTGTATGAAGTTGCCGTCGCCGATATCGAGTTTAATGTTCGCGCAAACCGCTTCGCAGCGAGCCATGTACTCGGCCCATTTTCCAGCGCTTGACCACTGGCCCTCGCCATCGAGGAGCATGACCTCGCCATCCATCTGGGTAACCTCTATATTCAGCGGGGTGCCGCTCTCAATTGCCCTCAATTCATCCATTGTCAAATAAATCACAGCATCGGCGCTGGTTTTGTCAACCACCCAGTAGGTGCCCTCGCTGCTTGGATACACGCCGCCGGGCCCTAAAATCTCTATGGGAGTGTCTGGAGTAAAGGTCAGCACGCTCATGCCCCCGATCTTCATCGTCAGGGTGGGTATGATGTTGCTCGCGGCCGCCGTGCCGAAGTTGTAGACCTTCAGCTTTAATTTAACCCTTGCAGCGGTGGCCGGGTTGGAGCTTACGGCTTTTTGCCAATTTTCATCACGAGTGATGGATTCGCCAAAGCTTCTTGTAGAGCTGACGGTTTGGGTTGCGGAGAAGTTCAGCCCAGCCTTTGTGGATAAGGTGAGCCACTCCGTTGCCCCGACCTTTGCCTCGGCGCCGACCTCAAAGCTTATACCGGCTTCAAAGGCGCTCTCCACGGACGCCTGTCTGCTCCAGCTCGTCTCCCTTGAGAGGGAGCCGCCATGTGAGTAAGAGATTTCAGAGTCCAGCGTGATGTCATAACCTTCCAAACGCACCACGATATTCGGGTAGGCGGGAACCATGGGCAGGTCACCCGGGGAATTGACCAAAACATCCATCAAAACTCCCGACGCCTCCATCCCGTCGCTGTATGGATCCTGGTCAGTGGATGGCTGCATAGGGTCTGTTTTGTAGTAAACCGGCCCAAAAGTATCTCCATTCCAGAGGTTATATTCGTCAAGCACCCAATTATATGTATATCCGTAGTATTCCAAATAGTTGGGTATGCCGTCGCCATCGCTGTCCACCTCTTCGCCGTCATTTAGCCCGTCGCCATTGTCGTCATCGTCGAGGGCCGCTATAAGGTCATCTTCATCCCAATTGGGCACAAGGTCGCCCGGGCCGGAGTAGTCCCCGCTAAAGATTTCACCGTAATCGAAGAGGCCGTCCCTGTCGGAATCAGGGCTGTTTGGGTCGGTTCCAAGGGCAATCTCCACATCGTCGGGGAGAAAGTCAGAGTCGCTATCCACCCCGTTGGAAGCGCTCATCAGCGCTTCAACCTCGCCCATGGTTATACCGTCCGGCTGAGCTCTTCCTGAGGTGTCACCGCAGCCTGAAATGCCGAATAAGAGAAGAATAATCAGGATTATGGGGCAGGATATATAGACCTTTCCCCCGGCAGCAATTCTCATTTTGCACCTCCATTTTTAAAGTCTTGCAATTAAAAGGGTATGTTGAGCAAAGGAAAATGAGAAATTACTTCAAAAGGATGCAAGCTGACGCCAGTTTAAGCATTAGCACCAGATATCTATATTGCAAGGAAATCGGTGGAGGACTTTGTGGCGGAATCGAAAGGTATTAGCGCAAAAAAAAGCCCGGCAGACGGATCGTCGCCGGGCTCCTTTCAAAAGAAGAGTTGAATCTATTGTAGTTCGACTATCTCGAATGTAGAACTAGCTGCAACGATTGCGTAGTTACCTATTACGTCGAAGCCCCAGGTGTACTCTGAAAAAGTAATCGAATCAACTACAACCATGTTCTCGGGATCTGAGATATCTACAACTATGAAGCTTTTGGTGCCTGTTAAGAGCAGGTAATCGTCGATCACCATGAACTTGTAGCCGGCATCAATGTCTACAGGAACAGTTGATATAACGCTAATATTTGCCGGGTCGCTTATGTCCAGAGCGTAGACATAACGATCGTCGGCAACGGAGTCGCCGTTGAAGGTGTATGCAGTGTTTCCATCAAGCGCCGCGCCATAAGCTGATCGGTTACCCTCGAAGTTGTAGGTGCCAAGCACCGTAGTTTCAGTTGCACTGTTGGATATGTCAAAGAGGGTAAAGGTATCTGCGCCGGTCATCGCCATTTTGCTGCCTTGGATGTCGCCAAATTCAGCATCATCGGAGGGTATATTGTAGAGCCAGTTGAGTTGCCCCGGCGTTGACACATCGTAGACACCTATAATGGAATCCGAGAAGTTGAAGAGGATATCGCCATAAAGGTAATTCGAATATGCTGATTTGTAACCCGCGTCGTTATCGTCAGAGTAGAGGGGGTTGGTGAAATCATCGCAATCTATCGCGAACATCGAACCTGTGGTAGCGAAATCTCCGCTGCCGCCGCCATCTGTTTCGACGTAGGCGTATCTTCCGTCAAAGGCGATTCCATAAGCAGAGCCCATATCAAGGGAGGAGAGGAGTTGGGGATCGGCTGGGTCGCTGAAGTCCACGATGCCGAAGGTGTCGGCGTTGCTGCTCCAGCCAATGTAAAACAGGTAATTTTTGTAGGCTAGAACGTCGCCGCCTTGACCCACATCAAGCGTGCCCGTATGCGATAAGGACTCAATTGTAATTGGGGTTCTGTCGTTGTCAGAGCTTGACCCGCAGCCCGTTACAATTAGAGCCAGTGAAAGGGACACGAGAACAAAAATTTGTTTAATCATGGTAGATATCCTTTCCTTTCAGGGTTTAGAAAAACATCTCCATCAAAAAATCACACATAGAAACATATCACCAACAAGAGCCTTGCAGCAAATATTGTGAAAGTTTATGCAAATATATGATTTCTGCTACTTTAATGGTTGAGAATAGCGAGTTTAGAGGAAAAGCTGGTTAAAAAGAGGTTTTTTGGGGCATTATTAAGGTAGTGCAATTTTACGAAGATTCAACTCAAGGAATCTATAAAACCAAAATAATTCTCATTTTGTGAGGTGATAAATTGCTGTCAGGCGCTGCGATTATTCTCATATCACTCCTAACGGGGAACTTCCTCTCCTCTTATTTCGATTTGCCAATCCCGGGAAATATTATAGGCATGACGCTGCTGCTTCTCGCCCTCGTTTTCGGGGTGGTGAAGGTTGGTACGATAAAGTCCGTATGTGAATTTCTCCTCCAAAATATGGCGCTTTTCTTTGTGCCAATCGGGGTCGGGATGATAGCGCATTTCAACCTGATCGGTAGGGAATTTATCCCCATAACGGCCTCGATGGTGGCGAGCACCTTCATTGTCATGGCCGTTACGGGTCTCACCGCGCAGCGCATGCTAAAGGGAAGGGGCGAGAGTGATGACTCGGTTGACCGCTGACCCCGCTTTTGGGCTGGCACTATCCATAGGAGTATTCTATCTCGCCAGACTTTTATATAAGAGGATGCGCCATCCGCTTTTGAACCCTGTTACGGTAACCATAGCTACGTTAATAGGGTTGCTCTTGGCCCTTGGGATAAGATACGAGGATTACATGGAGGGAGGTCAGTACCTTCACTTCCTCCTCGGGCCCTCCGTTGTAGCGCTTGCGCTGCCAATATATGAGCGCCGCGAGCGGATTCTAAAGATGGCGCGGCCTATACTGACCTCCATACTTGCCGGGTCGGTCGCCTCGATACTTTCCGCAACATCCATCGCATACCTCTTGGGGGGCACCAATGAAGTTATTTTGTCCCTTGCTCCAAAATCGGTTACCACACCCATAGCTCTCGGCATTTCGGAAAAAATAGGCGGGTTGCCTCCTCTTACGGCGACGATAGTGGTGCTAACGGGGTGTATCGGAGGGGCAGTGGGGCCGGAGTTTTGCCGGTTGATCGGAGTGAGAAACATCTTCGCCGTGGGGATGGCGATGGGCACCTCCTCCCACGGTATAGGGACGGCCAGGATGATGGATGAGGATGTAACCGGCGCCGCATATTCCGGCCTTTCAATAGGCATCGCCGGGATGGTTACCGCTTACATAATGCCCGCGATGATGCCGATAGTCGCCATCTTCCTTTAAAAGACCGGCAGCGTGTTTTATTTGAGACCATGCAACCAAGCTAAATGGCGTAGCTCCTTAAGTATCTGAGCATCAACGCCAGTTAATCACGGGGGCTTTACGTTCAGGGAGGCGTTGGTATTTGTATTTTGGGTACCCCAACATCATCGGATATTGGTAAAAATGCCCTTTGGGAAGGCCCAACGCCTCACGCGTTGCCGCATCATTAGTCAACGCTGCCGCCAAAAGCCCTGCCCAGCAAGTACCCAACCCCACGGGAAGCGCAGCAATCTCCAGATAGGCCAGGGCAATGGATATATCCACCGGCACGTTGGCTTCAACACGCCGTGACGACGCAGTAACAAGAACGGGGGCCTCCCTGAGTATGGGGTCGAAACCCTTCTCCCACCCGGCAACGATCGGTCCGAAGTAACCGGCGTATGGAGACCCCGGCTCATCGGTGAGCACACGGCGCATCCACTCCACTGTGAGCTTGGCAAGGTTTTTTAGCTTTTCTTGCCCCTCGACCACAGTCCACTCGATCTGCTGAAGATTCGCAGCAGTGGGCGCATACCGCGCCGTTTCGATGATATTTTTAAGGGTCTCCCTCTCCACCGGTTTATCTTTATAGCACCGGATCGATCTGCGGGACCTTAGCAGCTGGGTTACCTGCCTTGAGTTTAGAGAAAGGCCGGGGTCCACTTCCGGACACAGATCAACGTTCATTGGCGCAAGGGAAGCTGCCCGCTCCGGGCAAACAGCAACGCAGTGCCCGCATATGAGGCACATCTGCTGAGCAGCGTCTACGACTCGGGGGAATCCTTCGCCACCTGTAGAGACGATACCTCTGGGGCAAGCCGATACGCAGCGCATGCATTTTGTGCAGAGAGATTCATCTATATTCAAAAAAGACATCTGTGCTCCTAGTCAAAGGTGGCTGTTGGAAGGAAGCTTGAATAACTAATGGGTAGTATGAGTATGAGCCGGAGCGGCGTCAGTGTAAACCGTTCATTCGCTCATCGTTAAGCGCAGAGAGTTGCCGACTAACAGCAAGCTGCTTCAGGCCATTTTCGGCAACAGCAATTCAGTTGTTTTAGAAGATCTTCAGAAGGATTGCACGGAGGCCAGGCGCACGTAACGAGATCCGAACTTCATCGCGAAGCCGTTTTTGGTGTGGCGGACGATCTTGCCAATCGCTTTTATGTGTTCGTGTAGCTGGATTAAATCTATGTCGACACCCACCCATTCATCCGTGGGGGGAGGGGTTCGGGTCTGAACAAATATCCCATCGGGAGCTATGTCGATAACAACGCCGTGAGAATGGGGCTGCAAGATCCCTCCGCTCAAAGAACGGAAAGTTACAGGAGCGAGTACATCAAGACGTTCGAAGGTGCGCTGACTCTTTCTTCTGGATTCCCCTCTAACGAAGAAAGACATGTGATGCTCCTGTGCAAAAGACGTTAACTTGAAAACTATCTATATCTACCAAGCAATATATACAATCGGTTAAAAATGTCAATATTCATATTGTATCCAGTAAAAATATAGCACAAAACAAGAAAATAAAGAATGGAAAATAATTGTTACCATAAAAAAGCATATTTATAATTTATTGAAAACAATATTAACACACCCTATACGGTGTTAGCAGCTTTTAAATATTTCTACTAGCGTATATTTGCACACAATAATAATTGTTTGGTTTATTGTTAAAGAATACCAGCAAAAAAATTATCTTGCCTGGAGACCGCTTCATTTGACCATGCTTATGCCGCTACAGAGTCATTTTTGCTCATCAATTTATTAGGGGTTTTATTTCTAAATATTTACACCTTCTCTGCCGAGTATATTAAGGGTTGGATTCTATAAGCTGCCTTGTAGACACTGTCGAAATTGGCGAGTTTACGATTGAGGGGTTTGTTTGCAGATTACAGATTGGAAAATATATGGCGGACGCACCATCGGCCGCCTTCTCCACCCTGTTGAGCTGCCCTGGTTGCTGGAGCGCTCCTTCGCCTTGGGTGAGGGGGATATGCTCTGCGTGCACCACAAGGGTGAGACTCTCGATGTGATGACGCGCGGCACTGAACGCACGGGCAGCGGCTTGCATTGGGTTGAAAATCTGCTAAAGAAGGGCACTCCTCCCTCCGTAGTATTCATCGTCGCGAATCCCTTCAAAATAAGCATTGACCTTGCAGGAACCGACCTTAACGGTGACAACTGCTATTGTGAAGTGAGCGCGCTGCTCTCTTTGAATCCGCAGCGGATAAAGGAGCTGCTCGATATTTTAAGAGAGGTGCCCGTACTCTCGACTTATGACCTAATTGAAAAAGTTAGAGAACGTGTATCAAGCGCTTTTTCACGCAGCCTGACAGGTGGGGCGCTTTATTCCACCGGAGGCGAGGGCGCCGAGCTGAAAAGAGCCATAGTTGAAGAGCTCCATCCATATGGAGTATTCGTAAGTGAAGTCTCTCTTAACTGGGCCGATGAGAAAAACTTCGAGGCCCATGAGAGCTCCGCGCAAAAGAGAAGCATTGAACAGTGGAAATTCAATACGGCCAGGCCCTTTCCCGATTTGCGCAGGCTTTACGAGATGCACTCGGCGCGAGTTGAGCTGCTCACGGAATACGTTGTCGCCAGGCTGAGGCTTGATGAACAGCTCTACGATATCGGTGAGGAGAAGAGGAAGGTCGAGAGCGATATTTCGGCACTTTCGCGGATGAAAGAGGCTTTGGCTGAAGCTATCGAAAAGCTCTCCGAACAAGCCGATTCCCTCGCCGGCCGCGAAAAGCAAATGGTGTTGGATAATAAAGCAAATGCCGAGCGATGGAACAGCTACGGACAGGATGAGATAATCCATAAAAACCGTACCGAATCCTTTAGCAACAAGGAAGCTGCCTTAGATAAAAAAAGAAATCAACTGCTTGGAGAACTAAAAGAGCTTGAGTCCTATGAAGCTCCCGAGGTCGAGATAAACGCGGTAAAGGAAAAGCTGGCTAAGGCGGATGATGAAAATTTGGCCTTGATGAGAGAGAGGGACGAGCTCGCAAAGGAGGGGGAGAGGCTTCCTGCCAAGCTTGAGGAGTTGAAAGCTGAGGCAAAACGTCTGGAAGAGGAATCGCGTGCGATCGACGAGCGCCGCAGGTATGTGGACGCGGAGGAGGTTGCAATAAAGGACAAGGAGGCCAGACTTTTAAAGCGTCATGAGACTTTCGATGCAGAGCATGCGAGGATCTCGGAGGAGTACGAAAGAGTTAAGGCTGACAAAGCCAAACGGGAGATTTTTGATATAAGGATTCCCCTATACGCGACCTTGGAGGCAAAAGCGCTGGAGAAGGGCGCGCCGCCGCTGGAAAAGCTAGAGATAGCTTTGGCGAAGCTCGGCCAACGCACTCCAGGGCTTAAAAATAAGCTGTTAGAGGTAAAGGAAACCATACAGACAAAGCTAAGCGAAGGTCCGCCAGAGTGGACGCCCCGCATCGCCCGGCAAAAGGAGCAGCTCGCTGAAAGCGAAGATTTCCTTGAAAATGACGAAAGCTGGTCTGATGAGGTCTATGATAATTTCTATAGCAAAGGCAGCGGAGTAAATAGAAAAGACGATCTCCCCTCGAAGCATTCCGCTGATTTTGAAGCAAGTTCAAAAAATGTTGATGGTCATCTCGCCCTTGACGACGGCGTAAGAAAAGAGTCCTCTAACCGCTGCAAACGCTGCTTCCAGCCAAAACGTCCGGGCGATAAGGTGTGTTCCGGCTGCGGGCGCGAATATGATTGAGCGCCCTTTTATTCAAAAGGGTGAATCTATGGCCGCGCATTTTTTGCCCGGTTTTTTTGCTGACAAACTCACTGCTTGAAAGTGTCCAATTCTCCCCGGAAGTTCATTTGCAAAATAATTGCGGTATAATATTCCGCAGGTAGAACTTTAACATCAGGGGAGTTGATAATGAAACTGGCTGGAATATTTACAAAAAAAGCACTCGTCACATTCGTTTCCATCGTTGCGCTTCTTGCCGCCTCATCCGCTTTCGCCGCCACGGCCAAAGAGATCGACGCTCGCTCCGATGCCGCAATTGAAAAATTTACAAAAACCGTAACAGCCGGTAAGGCTCTCCTTGAAAAGGCGGATGGGTATCTTATCTTCCCAAGCGTTATAAAGGCGGGGCTAGGTATCGGCGGTGAATATGGCGAGGGAGCACTCAGAATAGGCGGCAAGACCGTTCAGTATTACTCGACGGCCGCAGGCTCAATCGGCTTTCAGTTTGGCGCCCAGTCTAAATCAGTCTTGATGCTCTTCATGACAAAGGAGTCTCTTGCGCAGTTTAGAAACAGCGATGGGTGGGAGGTAGGAGTCGACGGGTCGGTCGCTCTTATAGAGCTTGGCGCCGGAGGCTCAATTGATACCACAAACTTCACCGACCCTGTAATCGGCTTCATCTTCGGCCAGAAGGGGTTAATGTACAACCTTACCCTTGAGGGCACCAAGATGACCAAAATCGTAAGATGAGGGTAAAGAGCTTTTATTTTACGAGCTTAATTTGTTAGATTGTCCGCTGCATTTAATAATTCGATATTGAAAAGTGATTTTTTGTAAATCGACGGTGGGGATAGATGCAGCCTATAAGAAAGTACCCTCGAATCAAGTGCAACTTGCGAGGAGAGGTCATCCCAATAGATGAAAATGAGCGCTCCATCCCGTCCGATATAGTTCAATTGGGGCAGGGTGGGGCACTCATTAAAACTAGCGCAAATATTGAGGCGAACAGCGTCTTCATATTGGCGCTGGCCCTGCCTGCCGAGACAGTGAGGCTTGTCTGTCAGGCGCTATACCGGTACAACCTCGATGAGGGAGAATTCATAGGGATCGCCTTTGAAGAGGATGAGGCCGCGCCCGCTCCCCTTGTCAGCTACATTGAAAAGATGCTCCCGGATAACGCCATCCATCTCACCTCCTCAAAATAACACCGCCAAAAAGCATCTTTAATCTACCTAGATAAAGAATTTAGGCAACTTTGCCGTATAGTTCTTAATCCGTGCAAAACGGATCTGTTTTTTTTAGCGATAAATGTTCATCTGAAGGAGCTAGCTATGAAGAGCGTTGCAAGGATATCTATAATATTTACCGCGCTCATCTTCGCCGCGGGCTGCGGCGGTGGTGGAGGCGGTGGCGGTGGTCCGACCTGGAAAGACTCCCTTACGCCACTATCGGTAAAATCATCCGACAAGCGCGGCGTCTGCAATACACTCAAGGAAGAGGCGGGCATACAGCCGATAACCTTTATCGGCGAAGGTTTTATAAAGGTCAACGGCGAGTTCCCCAAAGTAAAAATTAACGGAAATGCAATCCCCTCCGGAGAACTGCTTTGGAATGGCGGCGGCGCCTGCGAAACCCTCACAGACATCGATATCGACCTGGCGCTAGAGGAGTGTACCTCCTTCACGGTAGAGATAGACCTCGCGGCGCTACCCGTGGGCGGAGTCGAAGTTACCGTTATCAATCCCGAAGCGGTCGGCACCTCAATTGTAAGCAGCGACGACTTCTTCATATTCGAACCCGCGACGGTAACCGACGCCGAACCCTCCGTCACGTGTGAGTTCGTCTCCGGCATGAGCGTTACAATAACGGGCACCAACTTCACCCCGCAGGCTGTCGTCACCGTAGCCGACGAGAACGGCACCAACGACCCGATAACCGCCGATTACGTTACCTTCGTAGACTCCACAGAGCTAATAGCAATCTTTGAAGATGGTCTCCCCGCGACGGAGTGGATCGAGGGAATACCTGAAGAATACTCCGTAACGGTAGACCTTGGTGAGGGTTGTGAGGACTTTGAGACACTTGACTCCGCCTTCGGCGTAGGTAAATTCCCGATAGTCTTCTTCAGCGACCCGCCGGTAATTTTCAACGGCATCGACACAGACGTCACAGTGCTTACCGCAAACCTTGGTACGAAACCAGATAGCATTGAGCTCATCGATTCTTCCGGCACGGCGGTGGCTGACCCCGTCATCACCTTCGAAAATGGCGGACGTCCAAACAGAAACATCATAACCGTGCCCGACGGGCTGACCCCAGACCTCGACGACCCCTACGACATCAGGGTTACAAGCTACTACGGATGTGTGGGCGAGCTCGCCGACGGCCTAGACGCCCGCGCAGAGACCAACATGGTCCTGGCCTCCGTGGAACCGCAGCACGCGTCTAAAAATGAAACGCAGGCTGTGACTATATTCCTCGACGACACGAACCCTTCCGACCCCACCTTCGTCGAGATGCCGCGAGCATACCTGAACCCGGCTTTTGAAAGTTTGAACCCCAGCGCGACGCCCCTTAAGGCTGTGGTAATGCCGGACCCCAACGACCACACCCGCCTCTCAGCGCTCATCCCCGCCGGGATGGAGCCGGGCCTTTACGACCTCATCGTCGTCAACCCGACCGGAGAGATCGGTACGCTGCTTATCGACCGCGCCGCCGACCCTGATGAAATCGGCAATGGCGTAATGGTGATCGACGGAGACCTACCCTATGTGGACAAGGTCAGCCCAGGCACCTTCACGACGACCACAGCGCTTACCGCAACAATCGACGGCGGCAATTTCGACAATCAGGCTGGAGTAGACGTAGAGCTGAACTGTAAGGAACGTGACGGGACCAACATTGGCCCGATCTACGGCACCAACACCTCCAACAGCACCACCCAGATAACGACTACCTTCAACACAGAGGTGCTTACTCACGGCAGCGTTTGTCTCGTCGGCGTAACCAACAAGGGCGACGGCAGCAGATACGATTACTCGGCGGTTACCACGTGGTCGCCCTCTTCTAACCTGCCCACCTGTATTCAGGAAGAACACTCCCTAACCACGGCGAGGAGGGGTCTGGAGCTTACAGTTGCCAAACCCACCGATACCTCTCGTTACCTTTACGCAATCGGTGGCGATGACGGGACCGACTCCGGCGTTTACGACACGGTTGAGTACATAACCGTAGACCCCTTCGGAGCTCTCTCCGGCGGGTGGCAGGAGCTAATCGGCTCCTCGCCTGAGACGCGCGGCGGCTCCGCCCCTCACAGCATACTGCCGAGCGGACTCTCCTTCTTCGGGGAAGCCCGCACCGACGACTTTATCTACATCCTCGGCGGCACTGACGGCTCGGAAAACCTGGACACAGTCTACAGGGCGCAGGTTCTCTCTCCGGAGAATACCCCACTCATCGATGACCTTGACGCAGCGCTCGGAGATCCCGAAGCCGCCCAGCCCACCGGTCTTGGAGCGGGTCTCTGGTTCTACAAGGTCTCCGCGCTGTTTCCATCTGACGACGCGAGCAACCCCGGCGGCGAATCCCTCCCCGGCGAGGTGCTTGTGGCGCAGCTCCCCGCCATCGACGGCAACGGCCTCCTCTTAACCTTGAAGTGGCTCGACGTGCCCGGCGCGAGCGCCTACCGTATTTACCGCACCCCCGCCGCCGACATGAGCGTCACGGAACTCCAGTTCCTGGCGGAGAAGAGCTGTGGCGATAATGCAGATGACCTCTGCGATTGCGCGACGAACGCTGAAAACTGCCAGTGGACAGATACCGGCATCATTGCGCAAGCGTCCTCTCCCGCGGAGACGACACCGGCGGACTACCCCCTTACTACGGGAAGCCTCGGCGTCTGGCATCAGCCAACGCTTAACAACAATGGTTCGGATAGCGTCTACCTGACTACACAGCGAAACGGCGTCGCCACGGCGATTGCGCCGAGCCCCTCCGACCCCAACGTCTGCTACATCTATGCATATGGCGGCGTCAACGGCGACGGGACCTACCTGAACACCTATGAGTGGGCCTCGATTACCAAGAACCCCGACGGCTCCCAGTCTCTCTCCGCTTTCGAGACGGGTAACGACCCCATCGGGCCGACCGGCTTCATGGACGGCAACATCTGGGTGGTAACGCCCAACGACACCGCGGAGGTGACGCCGGACAGGGTCTACCTCTACTTCAGCGGCGGGGTCGACATTGCAAATTCCGATAGCAGCGTTCTCTACACAGGGTTTCTCGATACCGGCAGTGCGGACGGAGACCTCGGCGTCATAGCCGAAGAGAAGTTGGGCTATCAGAGCCCGCGCTCCGGCGCTTCCGCCCTCGACGCCAACGGATATCTCTACATTCTCGGCGGCTTGACGGTTTCAAATTCCAAGATCGTCAATACGGATTCCTCCGGCAATTTGACCTATGACGTTGACCTCGACAGACTTGTCTTTGCCCCCAACTCTCTGGGCAGCGGCTCTCTGACCCAGAGAAGGGCTTATGCGGGCAGTGCCGACGAATCTGCCTTCTTCTACATAGGTGGCGGCTTGACGGGGTATGATGACATAACCTCAGAGCCTATACTTACGACAACCGTAGAGCGAAACACCAAGTAACCGGAATTGCGCCGTACTACAAAAAGGGAGGGCCTGGCGGCTCTCCCTTTTTTTTGTGCTTTTCTTTAACTTTTAGTTGATTGGTCAAGTATATGTGAAAGATGTTATTATCTCCTGTGGCTAAATTAGACAAAGCAGCATGTAAAAAGGGAGGGCACATGAGCTTTGGACGGTTTTTCAACCTTTTCACATTCTTTCTTCTCGCCGCTATAGTCTCCATAAACGCTCCGCTAAGGGCAGCCGCAGGGGAACCGCCTGAGACCCTTTGGGAGTATTCGCTCCAGGATCCAGACCTCTGGCACGGTTTTCTGGAGGATGTGGAGCCGACACCGGACGGTGGCGCGCTATCGGCAGGGGACGCTTTCAACTCTGCCGCCCTATATGACATTCAAGTCGTCAAGCTGGACGCCGCCGGTAATGAAGAGTGGGTAGGCTTTTACGGAACGCCGTTAAATGATGAGCTGGTAGGCTTCGTCACGACCTCAGACGGCGGCGCCGTTCTCCTTGGAACCGTAAATACTATAACGTCAAGCCTCCCTTACGATGGGCCTGAAATTTTCGCTTACAACAACTCCTTCCTGGTAAAGGTCGATGCCTTTGGTGCGGAGGAGTGGCGCTACTACTTTAGCCCCGTCGTAATCGAGAGAAGCTCCGGCCTTGCCCTGACCGGGGACGGAGGCGTGGTCGTCGCCGGCTCCGCCTACACTTCCGAGCTTTTAAAAGGTGGCGGCGCGATGAGCAAATTCATGCCCGCCGCCGCCAAGGTTGATGCCGACGGCGCACTGTCGTGGAGCGAGATTTACGACAACGGCAACTACGGTGAAGGTCTCTTGGGAGTAGCTTCCGCCAATGACGGAGGCTTCCTGCTGGCGGGCGGTTACACTGCGCCTACCTACTTCACCTTCCGTAAAATTGACGCAGAGGGCAGGGTTGAGTGGTACGCAAAGACAGAACGCCCCCACACAACCAATGTCACTTCCATTAGGGATATGGGGCGCGGCGTGTTCAATGTAGGAGCTACCTACTTTGTAACAGGGTCAGCTACTAAGGCTGTACTTATGAGTATCGGCAAAAAAGGAGTCCTTGACCGCGTGCTAATAGACGAGTCATACCCACAGCACGTAAGGAGCGTCTCCAGACTCTCCGACGGCGGCGCGATAATAATTACAGAGCGCTACATAAGAAAAGTCACAGCCACAGGGGCTGAGGAGTGGATTCGCGTCCATGACGACAGCAACGAATGGCTCTTTACTACATATTTCTATCAGGTCAAAGAGACCGACGGCGGATACATAGGTTGCGGCGGCAAGCGCTTCGGCCCCTGGCCCGCTAACTCCTTTTACGGCTACGTACTTAGGCTTGGCGAGGATTCGACCTCAAACGGTGACTTCCTGGCCGTCGAGGTTGACGTAAGCCCCGGCAACAAACACCCGGAGGTGGTCGTTAATTCAGGCAAGCTCATCGATGTGGCAATCTTCGGCAGCGCAAACTTTAACCCGCCCGATATAGACCCCGTCACCGCTAGCTTCGCCGGCGCAGCGATTGAGCATAAGGGAGTAACCGGCGTTCCTCACATTCTCTATAAGGATATTGATAAGGACGGCTATGGGGATGCCGTGCTCTCCTTCCGCGCCGATGAGATCGACACTGCTTCAAACCTCTTTACCGCAACCACCTTCGACGGTGTTTATCTCCAAGGCGAAGCCGACGTTATTTGGAAGTAGCTTTTAAACGGCAGGAGCTAAAGAGAGAGGGCCAGATGAAATGATGGCCCTTTTTTCTTATAAATCATTTTAAATGAAGCGGTTTAAGGCTTTTGACTATGCATGCAACCAATCTGCGTATTCTGACTTACCTTTCTATATGGATTCTTCTCCTGCCCGGCTGCGGAGGGGGAGGGGGCTCATCCTCCGATAGCGGCGGCGAACCACCAGTTATAGAGCTTAAATCCTGGTATGTGGACCTCGATGGCGACCTCTACGGCGACTCCTCGGCTTCGCCTATATTAAAGGAGTCCAAACCCCTGGGGTATGTCGCAGACAACACCGATTGCGACGACAATGACAGCGAGCGCAACCCCGGCCTCACCGAGAGTTACGACTTCAAAGATAATGACTGCGACGGTGAGGTCGACGAGGGTTTCTCAACCTGGTACGTGGACACTGACGGCGATGGCTATGGCAACCCATCTCTTACGGTCCATGCGATAGGGCAACCTGCCGGGTATGTCCCTGACAATACTGACTGCGATGACTTTGACACCGAACAAAATCCCGGCCTCCCCGAGGTCTATGATTTAAAGGACAACGACTGCGACGGTGCGGTGGATGAGGGTTTTTCGCCATGGTACATCGACGCGGACGGCGACGGTTACGGCGACCCCGGCATTGTCGTACATGAGACCGAAAGGCCGGAAGGATATGTTTCCGACAACACGGATTGCGACGATGGCGACGCGTTGAACTCACCCGGCCTCCCCGAGGTCTACGACCTACAGGACAACGACTGCGACGGTGCGGTAGATGAGGGC
>PKTU01000041.1 GCA_002869005.1 Deltaproteobacteria bacterium | reverse complement strand
GAGATTATAAGGTCCCGCTTCCACCTCCCCACCTTTTTTCTCCGTATCTCACCTACCAAAAAGCGGTACCCCTCACGGGCATTATCGCCCTTGGCGCCAAAGCGCTGCGGCCCGAAGTAGTTTGGAAGCCCAAGGCGGGTAAGCTCTTGTAAAGCATCTGACGCGATTTTGAGATCTCCCCCCCTGAGCCTGACCTCGAAACGGTTCGCTGCCAGATGCCCCAACCTCAATTTATTTCGGTGTCTTGTGGCAGAGAGCACCTTGGCGCCCGCCTCGGTGAAGGCGTCGGCTGCCGCCTCCTCCTCCACCCCTGTTATTGTGAAGGATTGTACCGTTACCGCGTCGCGATCCTTCATCCCCGCATACCCGACCGCAGCACCACCCACGCCAAGGATATCGGCGACACGAACGGCAAGGTCGCGGGTCGTCATATCGACCTTCTCCACCGTAAGGGCTGCATGTTCACCATCGCCCGCAAATGGGTATAGGGGAAGCTCTTCAACTGAGAAATACCGGCTTCCGGCGGGCCATTCTCCGTCAAGCTCGTTCTCCATGAGGCGCGGATAGTCGAAATCGCGCCAGGGCGCTTTATTCAAATCGATTCGGTTCATCCTTCCTTCTCCGACGGGAGTGCTGTAACCCCCGATATACTTGTGGTAACTTAGCCATGGTTACCCCACCTGTAGGGGCCAATCAACCCACTAAGAGAGGCGTGCGTGAACGATTATATGATAACAGTGGTCCTATCAAGCGGGCGAAAAAATTCCAACTCATCGGGCATGGCGAACCGTCTGGCGGCAGCGGCCGTAAAGGCTGGAGGCGCTATTGAACGTTACGACCTTGCGAAGATGGATTTCAAGGGTTGCACGGGCTGCGGAAGTTGCAGGAGCACAACCGACTCCTGCGTAATTCGTGACGACCTATCGCCCCTGCTGGCCTCGCTAAAACGCGCCGACGCGGTGGTCTTGGCTTCGCCAAACTACTACGGTTACGTCTCCGGCACCTTCAAATCCTTCCTCGACAGATGGTACTCCCTACGCGACGCGGAGAGGAATTTGAGGCTCCCTTCCGGCAGGCCACTCGCATTCCTAATGGCTCAGGGCCACCCCGACCCCGCGGGCTATAAGAACACCATCGATTCGATGACTACGATATTTACCGCCTACGGCTTCGACACCAAGACGGTAATCGGCGCGGGGCTACAGGGGCCCGGCGAGCTCGCCGAGCGAGAGGAGCTTATATCTGATCTTGATGCTTTGGGTGAAGAGCTCTCAAGTAATTTGAGGAAAAACCAGTGAAACCTATAGGCGTGAAGGTTCCGCCCTTACCCACCGCAATACTCTCCGGCCTTCTCGCGGCATTCGCCATGGGAGCGGCGAGAACAATGACCTCCACGGAGAAGCTTCTTGAAAAAAACCTCGCGCTGAAAGCGGCAGGCTTTACACCGCTGCCCGGCAACGGGCATTGGGAGGTTATGGAGTCGCTAAAGCCCGCCCTCTCCGGCGGTCTCTTCTTTGCCCTTGCCATGGGAGCGGGATTTGGCGTTTTTGGATTTCTGGTAGGGCGACTGGCATCGCTGCTCGGCCATAAGGCCAAGATTTTTTTAATGGCGGCCTCCACCCTTCCCCCCATAGCGGCGCTGCTAGGCGGCGAAACATTGTTGGGCGCAACACTCGCCGTTGTCCTGCTTTATTCATTTCGAACAGCCTCAAAAGCACCTCCACCCGAACCTGCGCGGGCGCTGGCGCTTTTAATCTCCCTTCTCATCCTGGCCTCCCCCTTGGCGGTAATCCTCAGCAGCACCACTGGAGGGTTCGAGACCGTCAGAAACGCACTCGTTAAATCGGATACGGCTAGAGGTTTAAGCGATTTCTACTACCGCTGGACCCTTTACCCTGCGGAGTCGATAAAGCCCCTGCTCGCCCGTACACAGGTTACCGCCTTCATCTCGCCCGATTTGGATGAACGCCGCGCAAACGTGATAGGTGCCGCTTTTAAAAAGAGAAATATCTATATTGTCGGCGACGGAGATGGCGCGGATATGATAGTAAAGCCCTCCGATGAGACTGCCCTCCTCGCGACAAAGCATTTTTCGGTGAAGTTGGATACCCTCTCCGAAGCGAAGATAGCGAGTGGCATAAACTCCCTCTCCTCAATCTCCGACGACTCAAAAGTTTTAAGGAGGGTCACCTTATACTCGCTGGCAGTCGGCTTTCCCCTGGCACTGTTTCTGTCTTTTGCGGCTTTCATACTTTGGTCCATGAGGGGCCGGAGGGTACCCGCGCTCATACTTTGCGCCATCGTTTCCGTTGCGCTTGGGCTCTTCTTCCGGACTCCATCCGATGAGCTCGCGTACCTCCATTCAAAAGCCGGCGCAGGTGAACTCGCCGAAGCCCTCTCATCTCCCGACCCGCTTTACAGGCTCTACGGAGCGCTTGGCGGCATGAGGTACGCCGAGGAGTTGTCGCGGGAGCTCATCGCCGCCACAGCCGACCCCGTTATTAACGTACGCTATACCTCCGCGCTAGCGCTGGAGGATGCGGACACGCCGGAGGCCACTGAGCGGCTGCGTGAAATAATCGCGTCTAAAGATGATTGGTATGTAAAATCGAGGGCCTTCTACGCTCTTAAAAGCT
>PKTU01000173.1 GCA_002869005.1 Deltaproteobacteria bacterium | reverse complement strand
GTTACCAAATTGCTCGCATTTGCCCACCGCTATCCAGCCTCTGCTATGAGCGAGGCATTAATTTAGGGTTGAAGTGTGCTTTAAATCATCTCAGATAATGAGAATTTGGCTGAAGAGTTAAGGCCAATAAGATGTAAAAACCAAATAATGAGAGGATAGAGAAGGGGGGGGGAAGAGCTTCCCTCTCTTTGCCTCCTTCGTGTCTATTTAATTAAGTGTAGTTTTCAAATAGTTCACTAGTTGGAATCAACTGGAGCTTGCTGATGAAAATTACCGAAGTAGAATTTGCACCATCTTTGGAAAATCCGCACGGCGTAGAAGTAAAGAAACTATACGATACTGATAACGCCCAAGTGATGCACATAGCCCTTGAGCCTGGAGAACAATTGCATCGACATATAACTCCCGTCGATGTTTTCTTTTACGTCCTTCAAGGAACAGGAGTGATAGAAATAGGCGACGAAAAGAAGTCCGTTGGCGTGGATACGTTAATTGACAGTCCTGCGAACATTCCACACTGCTGGTACAACGAAAGTAACGAGACCTTGCGAATATTGGTTTCTAAAGTTCCACGTCCAACCAAATCGACGCGCATTCTCTAGTCTTAGGAATCGCAACTGGCACGGCCTGCATGGAATACTGTACTGGGGCACGTAGATAAAAAACAGGGATGCCCTTGTTAATAACTAAAGGAGGAGAATCGTGAAAAAGCTTTTTCTAGCATCAAGTCTAGCATTAATCGCATGCATGTTGGCGACCGTTTCATTCGCTGACAAATGTACATCATGCCACGAAAAGAAAAATCCCGGCCTTTTTTTGCAGTGGAAAAATTCAGCTCATGGTGAAAACGGAATAGGGTGCATTGACTGCCACGAAGCAGACCCAGCTGATGTCGACGCTTTCAAGCATAACGGCTCGACCATAGCGACCCTCGTCACTCCCAAGGATTGCGCCAAGTGCCACGAACAGGAGGAGAAAGAGACCTCCGCCTCCTACCATGCCCACGCAGGTGAGATCCTGGCCTCGGCAGACGCCTATCTGGCGCACGCGGCGGGCGGAGAACCAGTTGCGATCACCGGTTGCGAAGTCTGTCACGGCGGAAAGATCAAGATCGACCCTGACTCTCCGAACAAGCTTTCCCCTAAAAGTTGGCCCAATAGCGGTATCGGCAGGTTGAACCCCGACGGCTCTAAAGGCTCCTGCAATGCTTGTCATTCCAGGCACTCCTTCTCTGCGGCTCAGGCAAGGCAGCCAGAGAACTGCGGTAAATGCCATTTGGGCCCAGACCACCCACAAAAAGAGATTTATGAAGAGTCCAAACACGGCATCGCCTACTACGCCAACATCAATAAAATGGCGCTGGACAATGACGAGTGGGTAGTGGGGCGTGACTACTATGAGGCCCCGACTTGCGCCACCTGCCATATGTCGGCCACTGCTGACCAGCCGATAACCCATGACGTGGGTAATCGTATCTCCTGGCCGCTCCGCCCGCCGGTATCAAAAAACAAGGACAACTGGGAGGCCAAGCGCCAGAACATGCAGGATGTCTGCTTAAATTGCCACCAGTCACGCTTTGTCGAGGGGCACTACTACCAATATGATGCCCTTGTTAGGCTCTACAACGAGAAATTCGCGAAACCAGCTGGAGAGATTATTAAGCTGGTCAAGGAGGAGAATTTGCTTGAGAGCGCGGCATCCTTCTCAAACACGATAGAGTGGGAGTACTGGGAACTATGGCACCATGAGGGCCGCCGCGCCAGGATGGGTGCAGCGATGATGGGTCCTGACTACACCTGGTGGCATGGCATCTACGATGTGGCCCACAATTTCTACTTCAAGCTGATACCTGAGGCACGGCATTACAACAACGCAAAGGTCAATGCCTACATCGATAACCTATTGACGAATGATCCTATGCATAATTGGATGAGCACCAACACAGGGGAGATCAAGAAGGGGATCAAGTCGGGAGATTTCCAGAAAATATACGAAAAGCTTTTCAGCAATTAGCGCTATGTCGTCCGACGAAAAGGGGCTCTCAGGAGCCCCTTTTCGCCTTAAACTCTATTATATTTGAATATTCCTACCCTGAGTCACATCTTGGGGGAGCGTGCTGAGCATTTCCAAAACTATATCCCAAGCGTTAAAAGAACTCTTTGCAAGAAACCGCCAGTAATATCTACATACTCAACGGCCTTTGCCTCCTTTTCCATAGTGCATGCGACATAAAAAGGACTCAAGTTATGTCAAAAATCATCACGCACCCCTTCGAACCGAGCTTCGAGATTTCCGATAAAGATGTCAAAGAAGCCATGCAAGAAATTCCAGGCTACATAGACATAACGCCCGGAGATTTTGTTGAGCTTTACAAGGTAGCGCTAGTTCATGCTTTGCGGCGTCTAAGGCGGATCTTGAGGGCCAAGGACATCATGACGACTCGTGTCTTAACCGTTTTACCGGGAACCCCTCTCAATGAGGTGGCATCCACGATGGCCGCGGAGAAAATTAGCGGATTACCGGTTGTAGATGGGAACTCACACCCGGTGGGCATGATCTCCGAGGCGGACTTTCTTACTAGGATGGCTAGCGATTCCCATGCTGGATTCATGGGGGTCATTGCACAATGCTTATCGGGTAAGCAATGTTTGGCAGTTCCGGTGCGGGGGG
>PKTU01000067.1 GCA_002869005.1 Deltaproteobacteria bacterium | reverse complement strand
GGTTGCGCATCTGACCGGCGAGTACGCCGACAAACTGTCCGAGTAGCTCTTCTCTGCTGGGAAGTTTGGAGAGCGCGACGATCTCGTCGGTGGAAAGGATATTCCCACCGATGACACCCATGCAGATCTCCATCTTGTCGTTTTTCTTGGCGAATTCGACAAGGGCCTTTGCCACCGCAGCGGGATCTTCATCCACGAAGGCAAGACCGTTTGGGCCTTTGAGTTCACCCTTTAAGGCCTCGAACTCGGTGCCCTCCGTCGCGCGCTCAAGAAGGGTATTCTTGGCAACGCGATAGCTGGCGCCCGCTTTGTCCACGGCCCGGCGAAGTTCATCGATTGCTGCGACCGAAAGCCCACGGTAATGGGTAACAAACACGGCCTGCGCGCCCTTGAACTTCTCGCTCAGAGCTTCTACTTCCTGTCTTTTCTGGTCTCTGTTCACCTGCTCTTCGACCCCCTTTCACCCGTCGTTTCAGGTTGTTGGGTTGAACCTTCATTGGTCTAGAAAGGAGTGGAGAGCGAATCCCCATTCCATCCAGCCGGACTACGCGGGGTTAATTTTAAGCCGCTAGGCCCCTGCGGTCTTTGCTCGACCAGGAAGGCAATGGTTGTTTTTTATGCCGTTGTCGCGCGGAACTCCAACGGGTCTATCTTGATACCGGGACCCATTGTTGTAGATATGGAGACCGCTTTCATGTATGCGCCCTTGGCGCTGGCCGGCTTGGCCTTGTTGAGGGCATCGGTCACCGCCAGCACATTGTCCTTTAGCTGCTCCGCGGTGAATGATTTCCTGCCAACGGGAACGTGCACTATCCCGGCCTTTTCAACCCTGAACTCGACGCGCCCGGCCTTAAGCTCGCTTACTGCCTGGCCCACGTCAAAGGTCACGGTATTTGTCTTGGGGTTGGGCATAAGGCCCCTTGGCCCAAGCACTCTACCCAGACGGCCGACGAGCCCCATCATGTCGGGGGTCGCGACAGCCTTGTCGAACTCAAGCCACCCACCCTGGATCTTCTCGACGAGGTCCTCCGCACCCACAACGTCGGCACCGGCCTCACGCGCCTCATTCTCCTTGTCGCCTTTTGCGAAAACGAGAACGCGCACGGTTTTGCCTGTACCGTGGGGAAGAGATACGGTGCCGCGAACCATCTGGTCCGCATGGGCCGGGTTTACGCCCAGGTTCACCGCAAGGTCTACACTTTCATCAAAGCCAGCGAAGGCCGTATCGGAGACGAGCGCTAGCGCGTCTTCCAGAGTGTATCTGGTGGTCCGATCGACCTTCTGGCTTGCAGCTTTCGCTTTCTTACCGCTCTTTGCCATACTAGTCTCCCACCGCTGTTCGCTTTGGTGTATAGGGTTTCAGTTGTCTTGCCGGATTAATCCACGACCTCAAGGCCCATCGAACGGGCGCTGCCCTCGATGGAGCGCATAGCCGCCTCGACGGTGGTCGCGTTTAAGTCGGGCATCTTCTGCTCGGCGATCTTGCGCACGTCCTCGCGCTTGACTTTGCCGACCTTCTTCTTGTTGGGCTCGCCCGAACCTTTCGCAATCTTCGCCGCCATCTTCAAGAGAACCGCCGCGGGCGGCGTCTTTGTAATGAAGGTGAAGGAACGATCGGCGTAGATTGTGATCTCCGCCGGAATGATAAGGCCGGGGTTGTCCTTGGTCGCGGCGTTGAACGCCTTGCAGAACTCCATAATATTAGCGCCATGCTGACCTAGCGCGGGGCCGACCGGCGGGGAAGGATTCGCCTGTCCGCCCGGAATCTGCAATTTGACGACAGCCATTACTTTCTTGGCCATGACCAGAACTCCTCGATTTATGTTCCGTTTAAGCCGACACTCCCCTCATGGGAGCGTCAGGTCTTTTCTACCTGAAAAAACTCAAGCTCCACTGGGGTGGAGCGCCCGAATATCGATACAAGGACCCTCAATTTGCCCTTCTCCGCATTCACATCCTCTACGATGCCGGAGAAGTTTGAAAAAGGTCCTTCGATGACCTTTACCTGCTCGCCTTCGCTGAACTCGTACTTGGGCCTCGGATTCACGAGGCCCTCCTCCATCTGCCCCAGGATCTGCTTGACCTCCTGGTCTGAGATGGGGGTGGGGCGGTTAGTGCCGCCGCCTACGAAACCGGTGACCTTGGGGGTATTCTTCACGACGTACCAAGTCTCATCGTTGAGTTCCATCTCAACGAGTATGTACCCTGGGAAGAACTTGCGGGATGAGGTGCGCTTCTCGCCCTTCACCACCTCCACTACCTTCTCGGAGGGGACAAGGACTTCACCAAAAAGCTCCTCTTTGCCGAACTCCTTGATCCTCTGCTCAAGAGAGAGCTTGGCTCTATTCTCGTAGCCTGAGTAAGTATGAACGACGTACCACTGTTTCGACATTAAAGGTCACCCGATTCGACGATAGCTTTTAGGCTAGCCGAAGATGTAGTCAAATACTTTGCTGAGGATCAGGTCTAGGACGCCAAGATAAACGCCCACCAGCACCGAAACCGCTATAACGACCAGCGTAGACGCAACGGTGGTCTTACGGTCCGGAAATGTGACCTTGCTCAGCTCTGATTTGGCTTCTTTTAGAAAAACCTGCGCTTTACTCATCGCTATTCACCTGAAAAACTTTATGGCAGGCCAGGAGGGACTCGAACCCCCAGCATCCGGATTTGGAGTCCGGCGCTCTACCAATTAGAGCTACTG
>PKTU01000060.1 GCA_002869005.1 Deltaproteobacteria bacterium | reverse complement strand
CTTCAGAAGAGGAGCCTTCAGAAGAGGAGCCTTCAGAAGAGGAGCCTTCAGAAGAGGAATCTTCGGCTGAAGAAGCGGCGGCGGAAGAACTTTTTGAAGAGGAACCCCAAGCGGGATCAGAGGAGGAACCAGCCACCTTTGATGAAAGCGCCTCGGTATCTGAGGATGAGGATAAACGCCTTGAGGATAAATTTCTCTCTCTTACCCTTGCAGAGGAGGGCGAAACTGAGGATGAGGGAGAAGATCTTGTAAGCGGCCCCTCGGGTGAGGCGGGAGCTATCGAACTTCCTGTAGTTGAGGAGGAGCTACCCCCCGCCGAGGAGACTATCCCTGAGCCGGAGGCGGTCTCTTTCATCGAAGATAGCGTAACCGAAGAGGAGCTCATCCTCGAAGAAACAGCTGACGGCTCCGGGGATTTGTCCCTAGAGGTCGGTGAGGCAACCGACGAGGCGACCGGCCGCGAGCCAGACTCCTTTGAGTTGGAGGAGACATTCCGTGCTCTCACGGGGGCAGCCGAAGCCGGTTTGACGCAAGATGATGAGATAAAGCCCCTGACACCTGAGGAGGAGGTAGAGGCGGCCGATGCCCTCGCGACGGAGCTTGTGGAATCTACGGAAGATGATATCTTCACCGCCCTTGACGATGCGCTGGATGTCTTTGACGAGGATGACTCCGTAGCGTCAGAGAGAGCCTCTTCGGACGATGCGCCGGCCCCTGTTGACGAGTTCGACCTGGGTATTGAATTCGCCGAGGGAGAGGAACTTTTCACCGAGCCCGTCAAAGCGTCGGAGGATATAGAGGGTGAAGCCGTTGATATGCCCGCGCCCTTCCCCGATGACGACCCCTTCGCGGCCGAGTTGGCGCTCGAGTTTCATGACTCTACGCACCGGGAGCTCATCGATTTCAGCTTCGACCGCGCAGAGAGCGAAGTCGGCATCTACGCCGCGGCCCTGGCGCCGGATTTTGAAAAGCTAAAGAGGGACGAGAGCCTTCCAGAAGTTGACAGCCTCCATCCCGCCTCGGAAACACAGTCCATAATACCTGAGCTGGATATTGATGATTCATGGGCGATCGCTTCGGAGGATGATGATTCCTTCGATCTGGACATAGACTCCTATTTTGAAAAATTCGAGCGGGAGGATTAGTCCGCGGGCTAAGAGAAAACTTGAAAATCCAGTTGGCGGTACGTACACTTTCAGCCCGGCTTTAGAGCCGGGCTAGCTGTTGGCGGAGACTCCAAACTTCAATTGCTTAAAGGTTTTTGCCCCGGCAGCGCCGCGTTTTAAAATAACCAAGATTAGTTTTGAGGATAAGATGTCAAAAATAGAGGGCACATACTCACCACGGGAGTTTGAGGAAAAGTGGTATGAAAGCTGGACCCAAAAGGGCTACTTCCACGCCGATCCGCATTCGGACAAGCCTCCCTTCTCCATAGTCATACCCCCACCCAATGTTACGGGCATCCTCCACATGGGACACGCGCTCAACAACACCCTCCAGGACGTGATGACCCGCTACAAGCGTATGGACGGTTACGAAGCGCTCTGGATGCCGGGCACCGACCACGCAGGGATCGCCACGCAAAACGTCGTTGAGCGCAAGCTCGCCGCCGAGGGGCTTACCCGCGAGGACCTCGGGCGCGAAAAGTTCATTGAGCGTGTATGGGAGTGGCGTAAAGAGTATGGCGGCACCATCATTCGCCAGCTAAAGAAGCTGGGCGCCTCCTGTGACTGGGACCGTGAGCGCTTCACCATGGACGAGGGCCTTTCCCGCGCCGTTAGGGAGGTGTTCTGCACCCTCTACGAGGAGGGGCTTATATATAAGGGCAGCTATATCATCAACTGGTGCCCTCGCTGCCACACCGCCCTTGCCGACGATGAGGTCGACCACAAGGACTCAAAGGGCAACCTTTGGCACCTGCGCTACCCCCTTGAGGATGGTTCAGGCCATATCGACGTTGCTACCACGCGCCCTGAGACGATGTTGGGCGACACCGCCGTGGCGGTACACCCGGAAGATGAGCGTTACAAAAACCTCATAGGTAAAAACCTAATCCTTCCCGTGATGAACCGCATAATCCCAATCATCGCCGACACCTTTGTCGACCCAACCTTCGGCTCCGGTGCCGTAAAGGTAACGCCGGCACACGACCCCAATGACTTTGAGATGGGCCTTAGGCACAACCTCCCCACCATCCGCGTCATAGGCGAAAATGGGCAGATGACGGCGGAGGCGGGCAAGTATGCCGGGCTCGACCGCTACGAGGCGCGAAAAGCCCTAGTGTCCGACCTTGAAGCCGAGGGGACCCTGATTAAAGTTGAAGACCACGACCATGCGGTGGGCGGCTGCTACCGTTGTCAGACTGTTATAGAGCCTCTAATCTCCGAGCAGTGGTTCGTAAAGGTAAAGCCTCTCGCCGCAAAGGCGGTGGAGGCCGTTGAGAAGGGCGACACGAAGATAGTCCCCGACCACTGGAAGAAGACCTATTACCACTGGATGGAGAATATCCGCGACTGGTGCATCTCTCGCCAAATCTGGTGGGGTCACAGGATACCGGCATTCAACTGCGACGACTGCGGCGAGATGAGCGTATCACGTGAAGATATTGACGCCTGCCCCAAATGCGGCGCAACCGGCCTCCGCCAGGAGGAGGACGTTCTCGACACATGGTTCTCCTCGGCGCTCTGGCCCTTCTCAACCATGGGGTGGCCGGAGGAGACCGCCGAGGTTTCCAAATTTTACCCGACGAGCCTCCTCGTCACCGGCTTCGACATACTCTTTTTCTGGGTCGCCCGCATGATGATGATGGGGCTGTGGTTCAGGAAAGAGGTCCCCTTCAAGGATGTCTACCTCCACGCGCTCCTTAGAGACGAAGAGGGACGCAAGATGTCCAAATCGTTGGGCAACTCCCTCGACCCGCTGGAGCTTATAGATGAGTTCGGGGCGGACGTTATGCGCTTTACCCTCGTCGCCTTCGCGGCGCAGGGGCGCGACATACGGCTCTCCAAGCCGCGCTTCGAGGGCTACCTCCGCTTCGCCAACAAGATCTGGAACGCGGCGCGCTTCGCCTTCATGAATCTGGAGGACTTCGACCCGGCGGCCCAAGAGATCCCCCTTGAGGAGCGCTCCTCCGCTGACAGGTGGATCGTCGGGCGCCTCTCAGAGGCGGCAAAGGGTGTCCGCGAGGCATTGGACGACTACCGCTTCAACGAAGCCGCCGGGCAAATTTACAAGTTCCTATGGCACGAGTTCTGCGATTGGTACGTTGAGATGTCAAAGCGTCCCCTCTACGGTGAGGACCCCAAAGCGAAGCTGGCGGCGCAGCAGACGATAATAACCGTCTTTGACGCGACGATGCGCCTTATCCATCCCTTTATGCCTTTTCTCTCAGAGGAGCTTTGGCAAAAGCTCCCCTACCCCGAATTTCTGGGCGAGAGAGAGGATTCTCTGGTTATCGCCGCCTTCCCCAAAGCCGAGGAGATCCCCACCGACGAGAACGCGGTAAAGCGGGTGGATATGGTCAAGGAGATAGTAAGCGCCGTGAGAAACGTACGCGGGGAGATGAACCTGCCCCCCTCCAAGAAGCTCACGGCGATTATCCAGTGCGCAGAGACTGAGAGAAATATCCTTGAGGGCGAGCGCGACTTCATGATGGCGCTGGCACACGCGGAGGAGCTGCGCTTCATAGCTCCCGGCGAGGCCAAGCCGAAACAGTCCGCAGCGGCGGTTGCCGGTGGCCTTGAGATCTTCGTGCCCCTCGCCGGGCTAGTCGACCTTGAGGAGGAGGAGAAGCGTTTAAACAAGGAGATCGACAAACTCGCCGCAGATCTGGGCAAGGTAGAGGGCAAGCTCGGTAACCCGAGTTTCGTCGAGAAAGCCCCTGAAGCGGTGGTTGAAAAGGAGCGGGGCCGCGCCAAAGAGCTCAATGAGGCGATCGACAAGCTCAAAGCGGGTCTAGCCCGCATCAAGGGAGAGTAAATGGAATATCCCCGCTTTGAAGGCGACCGCGTAATACTAGCGGCTCTCGCGGAGGATGTCGGTTTGGGCGACATAACGACCCTTTCCACCGTCCCTGAGGAGGAGCGTAGCGTTGCACACCTCGTAGCCAAAGAGGACCTTTTGCTGGCTGGGCTTCCAGCGTTTTTCAGGGTTTTCGAGCTCCTTGACCCGGACGATCCGGTTATTTGGGAGTGCAGCTTTAAAGATGGCGACAAGGTTAACGCGGGTGATGCTATAGCTGTGGGCAGAGGCTCCTCAAGGACGCTCCTGACCGGAGAACGTACAGCGCTTAATATTTTACAGCGCCTGAGCGGAATCGCCACGATGACGGCGGAGTGGTCTGCGGAGCTCGCCGGGACAAACACCCGACTCATAGATACAAGAAAGACTACGCCGGGACTTCGCGCCCTTGAGAAGTACGCCGTGCGCGTGGGAGGCGGCGCCAACCACCGCATTGGGCTCTTCGACGGGGTGCTCATAAAGGAGAACCACATACGCGCCGCGGGCTCTATAGACAAAGCGGTCGTCTCCGCAAAGAAACGGGCGCCTCATACCCTTAAGGTTGAGGTTGAGGTCACCAACCTTGACGAGTTAAAGAGCGCAATCGAAGCCGGCGCCGACGCGGTCCTACTCGACAATATGGATAATCCCACATTGGCCGAAGCGGTAAAGCTGGCTGCCGGGCGGATTATCCTCGAAGCCTCCGGCAATATGTCAAAGGAGCGCCTTTCCTCCGTAGCAAAGACTGGGGTGGACCTTATTTCGGCCGGCGCGCTTACACACTCCGCCCCCTCGGTGGACCTATCCCTCCTCTTTAAGTAAGCTTTTAGATGTTTCTTTACGAGGAGGATATATTCTTCGAGGTGCCCCTCTCTGAACAGGCGAAGGAGTATCTCTCCACCCTGGTGCCATTGAAGGCGGGGCTATATCTGGATCCGGGGGTAGTGGAGGAGTGGTCCTGCGACCCCACGAGGTGCCGCCCAGCGCTTGGGAGGAACCTCTGCTGCAAAGTCCAGCTCAGATGCACTCACCTAGACTCCGGCGGACTTTGTAAAATCCACTCGGAAAAGCCCTTCTGCTGCGATCTGTTTCCCCTGGAGCTTCTGCACATAGGAAACGCCCGCTGCGTGGTTTCAGCTAAGGATCCATTCCTCTACCAGATGAATTGGAGCCGTTTCGACCGTGACATGCTGCGCTGCTTCGATGGGGAGGTAAGGGAGGGGCGTCCAATTTTCGAGGTGGCGTTACCGTTGCTTGAGGAGGTGCTCACAGCCTCCGAGGTCACCGTTCTAAAGCGCGGCTATGAAAAGCTCCTCGCGCCGGAAAGCACCCTCTGACCTACCAGTGCGGCTGGTTTCCGATGCGCCACCCCATCACCTCAACGGTATCCGCGACGACCAGGAAGGCGTTTGGATCAATGCGCTTCACAAGCTCCTTTAGCCTCACCATCTCCCGAAAAGTCACAACGGTGTACAAGACCTTTCCCGGAACACCAGCGTAGCCGCCAGTAGCCTCCAGCACGGTAACTCCCCTGCCGATGTCATTTATTATAATCTTTCTAATGACATCCCACTCCTTAGATACAATAGTCACCGCCCTGCGTTTGCTTAGGCCAGAGACGACCAGATCAACGACTTTTGTCGTCACGAACATGTGAATAAGGGTGTAAAGCGCCAAATTGAGGTCGACTATGAATACTCCCGACAGCAGCGCGAGGATATTCAAGGCGAGCACGGTGCTGCCAATCTTAATTGAAAACTTTTTGGCGAAGATGATGGAGATCACGTCGGTTCCACCCGCGGACCCCGCAGATTTCAGGGTAATTCCGGAACCGAGGCCTAAAAGCACACCGGCTATTATCGCTGCCGGGACCATCTCCGTAACGGGAACTTGGAACTTGATGAATGAGAGCGCCAGGGAGAAGATTCCCACGCCCATGAGGCTGTAAAAGAAGAAGCGCCGCCCGACAAAGAACCAACCGGCTATGAACACCGGAATGTTGAGGAGCGCGTAGGCCAACCCTACGTTTAAACCTGGGAATACGTAGTGCAGGTTAAGGCAAAAACCGGTTATCCCCCCCGAAAGAAAATGCATCGGTACGATTACGCCGTTTACGCCGATTGCCGCCACCGTCGCGCCGAGACACATAAGGATAAGTGTCCTGAAAAACTCCCCCACACGGGGGGCTGTAACTTCGCTTGCCATGCTCATTTAAAGCACCTTCAAACTTTAGGCTGTAAGGGCGTGAAGAATCCTCCAATAATGGCCGCGAAGCAATAAAAAAATTTGCGCAAACCCCATTTAAACGCCCTCGCGGCAACCCTTATTACATGCGCCGCTTCTTCGCTTCATCCAGAACCATGCAGCTAAGATGGTGACCGTCGTCACTGCGGCGACGAGTGGTTTTGCGAAGGGGAAAAACGCCGCGCCAAAGAGAGATAGCCATACGGCAAGCATCGGCGAGCCGCAGCATCCCACCAAAAAGCATCCGCCGATAGCCAACGCCCCCGCGAAGGTTATTGAACCGGCGGCGAGGCCCCCTTCGAGGCCGCTGCCTTTCGCCTCTTTTTTGGCGCTAATGAAGCGCATTGATGCGTAGGCCGCAAAAGCGGCGGAGAGCGCGTAAGAGTAGCTTAGCCAGTAGCCCCCGGTTTCAAGGTAAAGCTTAAACCAGCCGGTTTCATCGGGAGTAACAGCCGCCCAGCGGGACTGCTCCGGACTCACCTCCGGAAACCATTTGTACCAAAAGATGTTCAGAACGAAGACCGCTATGAAGGAAGATATCGCGCTTATGTACCCTTTCAACTAGGCACCCCTGATTCTTTCACTTTAGCATGCCCCGCTCAGGCGGCGGGGCGACCTCTTCGACCGCCGAGGCGTTAAAGACAAGGCCGGTCTTCCCCTTCTCGACTACACCGGTCACATGTACCGTCGAGGCGATTTGTGGCGTATCCCCGCTCCAGAGTACCGGCATGGTAAGCTTGGCGCAGTTCACCGTCTTGCAGGCGGCGAACTCAAACGAGTCTATGATGCCGAAGCGCCCACCCTTTGGCGATACGACGCTGACAACACCCTCCACGGTGGCGGCTGAACCGACATTCGCCCCCTTCATGAAGGCATCCAGATGCTCTACGGCCAACGCGACTGATGCAAAAAGTGCAAAGAAGACCGCTATTAAGCCCGCCCGAAGCAACCTGTAGAAATCTTTCTTCATACTGACCTCTTTGAAAACTCCCCTTTTGCCAATCAACAATAAATACATCAGAGAATAGACGATTTATCAAATAATTATAGACTTTTGGCCCAAAAAAAGGGGCGCTGCATACGCAGCGCCCCCGGCTCCTCCCTCGGTATTTGAGGGTAACTGAATCGCTAGGCGGCCTCGGCGATCCTCTCCTCTTCGCGAACCTCTGTGGCGATTGTCTTCGCCTTTTTGTCGCGGAGCGTGAGGGTCATGCCGGCCCCAAGAAGAAGCAGGACGCCTGCGGTGATAAATGAAAGGTCGTAGGAACCCGTCGATGCCTGAAGCATTTGGCTTACGCGTCCCCAGACGAGCCCGCCTACGCCCCAGGCGGAGAAGAGGATTCCGTAGTTGGTGCCGAAATTCCTAAGCCCCCAGAAGTCCTTGGCGAAGGAGGGGAAGAGGGAGAGGTTCGTGCCGTAGCAAAAACCTATACCGGCGGCGAGGGCCACTAGTAGCGCGCCGCTCGGATTCTGTGCGCCGACTATCGGAATGGCTGCGAACATCAGCGTCGCCTGGAAAACCATCATCACGAGGAGGGTCTTGGCGCGACCGATTTTATCGGAGAGGATTCCGGCTACAATGCGCCCGCCTGCGTTGCCCACCGCCATCAGCGCCACTGCGATGAACGCGGCCTCACCCAGTGATTTCTTTGCCATGCCCGCTACGGAGCCGATTACCATGAGGCCGGCACCGGAGCCGACGAAGAAGGCGGTCCAGAGGGTGTAGAAGCTTGATGTTTTAAAGAGCTGTGAGGGCTTGAAATCTATCTGGCCCGGCGTCGGTGCGTTGGAGCTCTTGGAGCCCGTGGTTATCGTACCCTCAGGGATGAAACCCGCGGGGGGGTTGGTGAGCAGCATGGAGAGTACGCCTACCACCGCGGTGAACGCGATGCCGAAGAAGAGCATCGACTGCTGGATACCGTAAACGCCGAGCATATACTTTGCCAGCGGAGCTATGTATACGGAAGCCAGCCCAAAGCCGGAGACTACGACACCGGCGATGAGGCCCGTCTTCGCCGGCGGGAACCACTTGAGTGCGGGAGGCGTCGCCGCCGAGTAGCCAAAACCTATGCCGAGACCCGCCAGGACACCGAAGCCACCTACCCAGGCCAGATAGCTGGTCGTCTGGGAGATTACGATAAATCCGGCGCCCACCAGCAGACCGCCTACAAGCGCGGTGAGGCGGGGACCGAAGCGGTCCTGAACACGCCCGGCGATGATCATCGCAAAGGCAAAAACGAGACAGCAAACCGCGTAGGGATCATTTATGGAGGAGAGGTCCCAGTTAAAAGAGCCGCCAGTCTCGATGGACTCCTTGATGGAACCCTTAAAGATTGACCATGTGTAAAGTATGCCCAGGGCAAGGTTTATACCGGTGCCCGCCAGGACTACGCTCCAGCCTTTGTTGGTTTTGCTGCTCATGGTTTTGCTCCTTGAAGAAAAGTAATTATTTGAACCGCTAGAATCGGTTGTTCCCTTAAGCGTTACCGGGTCTGCACTTTCCGGCTCTACCCCCTCACCCAGGCCGTCAAAGAGGTTTTCTACTGTCTCTTTCAGCCTCTTTGACTCCTCGCAAATGACGTTGACGAATTTCGCGCGGGTCTCGGCGTCCCTGTCCGGGTTATCTCTCAAGATCTCAGCGGAGGTTAAAATAGCCGCCAGGGGGGTTCTAAGTTCGTGTTGTAGAACGCCGCGTGCGACCTCACAGGTAGAAGCTGACTCAATTGACGGGCGCGGCAAGAAGCGTTCGACACCGTCTCCGATTTTCGGCAGGGCATCGGCGTTCATGCCGCTCCACCTTTCCGCGAGCATTTTGTAGCGGGAGCAGCGTGAGAAGTTGCCGTCGCAGTAGCGCACCATGACGGTCACGTCACTGGGAGAGGGGTTGGGACCGCCCACGTCACACCACTCTTCTCTGCCGAAGAAACGGCATACGGCGTCGCAGATATTTGGCTGCTTGAGTTGTTCGCCGTAAGTGGTGTGAGCTGGCATCCATCATCTCCTTGAAAAGCAATTCGGAGATTTATATTTCAAGGGTCGTGCCAAACAGCGTTTATTTTTTAGATAGTAATTTTTGCGTAATGTTTTTAAGTAGTTAGGAATGGCTTGAAACAAGTGTGGTGTTTTTTGTTTTTCGCATATTTGCAAAAATAACGGCGGTATACAGAATTCAGGAGTGAGATTAAAATAGGTAACTACTTATTATTACAGGCGGTTATCCGGGCATTTCGCAGTTTGGCGATAAGGGCGGGGTCGTTTTTCGCATAAATGCGAAAAACTTAACGTTTAAGTCCGTGCTTTTTCATCTTCCGGTAAAAGGTCGCCAGGTTGATGCCGGCGCGCTTCGCCGCGTCCTCCACCGAACCCTGAGCCTCGGCAAGGAGCCTCGAAAAATACTCCCGCTCGAATTTGGCAAGGGCAGTTGCGTAATCCTTCAGCGAAGCCGGGCCGCTTCCTTCCCTCTCCACAGGCATCACCTGCGCGAGGGAATCCAGGGTTAGGTATTCACCCTGCTCAAGGGCCATCGAGCCCTCTATAACGTTCTTCAGCTGCCTCACGTTGCCGGGCCATGGGTAGGAGAGAAGCGCGTCCCTAGACTCGGGTGTGAAGCCTTTGAGCAGGGTGCCGAAGCGCAAGTTATCCTCTCTCATGAAGTGCGCAGCGAGGAGCATTATATCCTCGCTACGCTCCCTGAGGGGAGGCATTAGGAGGGTGACTACCGCGAGCCGGTAATACAGGTCCTCTCTGAAGCGACCCTCTTTGACCGCCTCCTCAAGGTCGACGTTGGTCGCCGCAACCACGCGCACATCCACCTTGGTGGGAGTATCGTCGCCTACTTTATAAAATTCGCGTTCCTGAAGGAACCGCAAGAGTACGCGCTGGACATTCTCCGGCAAGTTGCCAACCTCGTCGAGGAAGAGAGTGCCCTTGTCGGCGGTGAGGATAAGCCCTGCGCGCTCCTCATCAGCGCCGGTAAAGGCCCCCTTCCTTGAACCGAATAGCTCCGCTTCAAGCAGGGAGGATGGCAACGCCCCGCAGTTTATAGCCACAAAGGGCCCGCCGCGCCTTGCTGAACCTTTATGGATGGCGCGCGCCACGAGCTCCTTTCCGGTACCCGATTCGCCGTTGATTAGAACAGGGATCTCCCGCTCGGCCACCTTAGCCGCTCGGTCAAGAACCTTGAGCAGGCCGGGGGCTTCACCGATAATCTCGCTCTTGCCCTCAAGCTTCTCCCTCAACTCCCTGTTTTCGGCTATAAGGGAGTTTCTCGCCAAGGCGTTTCTAATTCGGTGCAGCAACTCCTCCGGCTCAAAGGGTTTTGTGAGCATATCGTAAGCGCCCTTTCTCAGGGCGTCTATGGAGGTCTCAAGGGTCGCGTAAGCGGTGGCTACGATAACCGGGGGGGCGGGCTCCTTGGCCCTCACGCGGGCCAACACCTCAAGGCCGCTCATAACCGGCATCCTCACGTCGGTGATTACGAGGTCAAAGTCTCCCGGCTTGTAGGCGTCAAGCGCCTCATCCGCGCGGGTGTTTACGGTGACATCGTACCCCTCGTCGGTGAGGACGGCATACACCATCCGGCACATCCCCTCCTCGTCGTCGATAAAGAGAATCCTGGGCCTCGCCTCCATCAGAACTCCTCGTGGTTCACGGGCAGGGTGACGGTTACGACGGTGCCCTTTCCGGGCTCGGAGTCAACGCGTATACCGCCCCGGTGGCGTTCAATTATCTGCTTTGTAATGGAGAGTCCCAGACCCGTACCCCTCTGGCGGGTGGTGAAGAAGGGCTCGAATATCTGCCTTGAGACCTCTGCGTCCATCCCTGCGCCGTTGTCCTCGAAGATAAGCTCCACCTCATCCTCCCCGGACATTCGAACGGAGACGGTGAGGATCCCTCCCTCCTCCATAGCGGCCCCTGCATTCAAGATAATATTTATCGCCATCTGCTTTATGAGGTCGGCATCGAGAGAGACCGCCGGGAGACCGCGCTCGATGTTTCGCACCACGCGAACCCCCTCCATATCCGTATGGGCGCTTGCGAAATCAACTATCTGCTCAAGCAAGTTAGATATATCAACCTTCTCGAATGCCGGGCGAGGGACGCGGGCGTAGCTTAAAAGGTCCTGCACTATCTTCTTTGAGCGCTTCGTCTCCCTCTTAATCTCCTGGACGTAGCGTAGATTGACGTCATCGGCGGAGAGCTTTCGCTCAAGATAACCTGCGTAGCCCAGGATTACCCCCAGAGGATTGTTTATTTCGTGGGCGACCCCCGCCGATAGGACGCCGAGAGAGGCCATCTTGCCCTGCTGCGCCAGCTTCGACTCCATCTCTCTGTTTTGGCGTATCGCCTCCGTCATATCGTTGTAGGCGCCGGCCAGTTCCGAGAGCTCATCGGCGCCGTCGACCTCCATTCTGTCGGTCAAGCTGCCGCCGCGCACCCTGCGGATGACCTCGGTCATTCTGGTTATGGGCCGCGTATACACCTTGGAGAGCAGATAAATCAGCATGAGCGCCACCAGCAGCACCCCAGCCACAACAAGCCCCATGAAGCCGAGCACCCTCTCCTTGATCCGGTTGGCGTCATGGAAAAACTCGTTCTCATAGGAGCCCACCGCGACTACCCACCCCAGGGGCTCGAAGAACTCGTACCGGACGATCTTCATCCTTGGTTCGCTGTCGCCCTCGTTCATCCAGGGGTACCTGATCCACCCCGAGCGATTTTTCAACATCTCGCGTATGAAGTAACGGCCGTCGCGGTCCCTTTCGTCGAGGAGATTTTCACCTTCCCGGAAGGGATGGATAACGGCGTTTCCTTTTGAGTCGAGGGCGTAGATGTAGCCGGTTTCCCCTACCCGTTTTGCTTTGATACTCTCTTTGAGTTCCGCGTATGAGCGCTCCTCGAAGGCAGTATCTTCGTAAGTCTCGTCAAGGTAGCTTGAGCTGGCGATGATCCACCGCCACGGCTTGAAATAACGGTACGCTACGGTTTTTCTGCGGGGGAATTCGTCGCCGAGGGCTTCGTTGCGCCAGGGGTACTCAATGTGCAAAACCTCCCTATCAGCGGCGGCTGGAGCCTTCTGGACCATCTCCTTTATGAAGTAGTGGCCGTCCTCATCGCGTGAATCGATGATATTCCGGCCCTCTTGAGCAATGTGTACAAGGAGGTCCCCCTCCGGGTTCATGACATAGAAGTACCCGGTCTGACCTACCGCAAAGGCTCTCAGGGCGGCGGCGGTCTCCGACTTCGCTTGCTCAATGGAGATACGCCCCTCCTGGACCTCTTCCGCCTTCTCCTGAGCCAAACGATAAGCAAGGTTGACCAGCGTCTCTAGATCACGGCGAATTGTGCTTTTTTTATCTTCCCGGTATACACCGAATTGCTGGTGGTGGGAGTTGAGTAGATCGAGGGTGAAGGCGGACATATGTTCGAGGTCGGCGCGGCTCGCCGCAGTGACACCCTGGAAGGCAAGGCGCGACGAGATCGTCCCAACTACGCCGCCGGTAATGAGAACCGCCCCCAAAAGGAGCGGCAAAAGCATCACCAGAAGTTGGTTTCTCAGCTTCAACTTTCGCAAAAAATTCATAACAAAGGGACCCGGCAGGGCTCTCCTCCCTCAGTGGCTTAGCATTTTAAAATACTGTTTTGCGGGTCAAAGGCTACGCCCATCGCGCCCCCGGGTCAAGTTCGCGTTATTGCGAATGTCATATTTTAAGTTAAAATATTCCCTGTATTTGATATTCTATGACATGGCAAAGATTGAACTTTTTTTTATTGTTAAACTTCAAGGTTGAAAAATGAAAATCTCACGCGCCCCGGCACTTAAAACGGCACTCTGCCTACTCTCCCTTCTTGCCTTCCTCCCGGCTCTTGCCGCTCCGATTGGCGATCAGCTCTCCACTTCAGTTGAGCTTTCGCAAACTGAGCGCGCATCGCTTGAGCCAATGCTGGCGCACTATTATGGGATGAGGGGCGATAAGGGTGTGCTCTCCAAGGTGATCGACAATTGCGCGGGTTGCGGTTGCAGAGAAGGGTGTCTATCAGATGTGGTCGACTACCTTCTAAAAAGGATGCAGGGAGGCAAGTCAAACAACGAGGCCGGCGAAGAGATCCTATCCGCCCTAAACGCTGCGAAAGGGTACTGCAAAAACAAGGGTATAGACCCGGCGGAAGCTGAATTGTCGCGGGCGGTTGCCTCCTATCTGGACGCGCTGGACAAGCGGGAGGGGTCGGCGGCGCCCTCACCTATGGTTCGATAGGCCGCTCCAAACAAATTTAAAGTGAACGGAGGCGCTCCCGCAGAAACGAGAGCGCCTCTTCTTTATTTGAGACCTCACCCCTCTCCTCGGCATCAGCCACGGCGGCGAGCAGTTCGCCAACCAGCACCCCTTCATCCACACCGAGGATATCGACCACCTCACGCCCGCGGAGGAGCGGTTCTGTACGCTCGACATCCAAAAGGCTCTCCCTGTAGAGGGTTAGTATCTCCCCTGCGGTCGTTTCAAGCGTCTCAAACGCCGGTGCTTTAGGGCCGGTGGCCCGCTCGTCGCACAAAGCCAAAAGCGCGGTCTCCGGCGATTCGTCACCCAGGTCCCGAATAAAGCGGAGTCTTGAACGCTCAGTCGGCCGCTCCTGATTAGCCAGGCCGTAGAGGCGCATATGACCGGCTACCACCCGCTTCGCTGCGTAGCGCGCACGTTTGCCCACCCTCAGCGACTCAAGCAGCTTTGAGATCATCTTGCCGCCAAGGGTGTCGTGGGTTATGAAGCGGACCCGCCCGCCCGGCTCGACCCTGCGTGTCGCCGGTTTACCAATATCGTGAAAGAGCGCTGTAAATATAAAGAGCGCCCTACGAGTCACATTCTGCTCCAGCTCTTCAGCGAAGTGGCCGAAGAGCCACTCCTCGCACTCGGCCGTTATCTTAACCGCGCCCTCAGCGGTTCTGATGGCGTGTTCCAGGAGGTCAAATGAGTGGTAGTCGCCCTGATCCATCCCCTCCCATTCATTAACGAAGGGGAAGAGGGCGAAGAGGACACCGGTGCGCTTTAGCTCTCTTAGAGCCTCTCCTGCTCGTGCGCCGCCCATGAGCTTGAAAAGTTCATCTCTTATCCTCTCAGGAGAAATACGCCCCGCGTCGGGGGCGAGCTCGCCCTTGGTCATCGTCATCTGCGCCTGAAGCGCCGGTGATATGGAGAAACCGCGTGTGGACAGTAGGCGGAAGGCGCGCAGGATTCTTAGTGGGTCGGCCTCCATAGCCTCCCCGGAGCAGGGTATGAGGGTCCCCTCCGAGAGCGCTGAGTACCCATCCAAAGGGTCTGTAAATTCGCCGCTATTTAAAGACACCGCCATTGCGTTAAGGGTGAAGTCGCGCCCCTCCAGATCACCCTCAATGTCATCCGCGCGAAAGCCTACAAGGTCAGCCTCGAAGGCGTCTGTGACGACCCGGTAAGCCTTTTCCCCCTCGTCAAGGGTGAAGCCGCTTCCGCCGAGGGTTTTGGCGACCGCCTCGGCGAGTTCAAGGGATGAATTCTTAAGCGCCACGTCAAAATCAGGGAGCGAGCGCTCGACTTTCATCGCCATATCGCGGACGCTGCCGCCTACCAGATAGGCATCCTCCACGCCCCCATCGAAGAGAGCTTTCGAGAGCGCTTTTATCCGCGCATCGCTCTTTACGCGCGCCGAAATCTCTCCCGGGGTAGCCAACTCGCCTAAATATGTCATAAATAACCGCCTTTGCCTGCATTTACACCTTATTCACTTCTACCACACTCGCGCTTTTGTTATAAGGTTCATTAAAGAATGCCCGGCCCGGGGGGGCAGAGCTAAAGCGGTACCCACAAAATTGAAAGGGTTGGCAAAATGCCAAGGCAGATGTTTGTCAACGTGAAGAACGAGGAGGAGAGCCGCATCGCCATCCTTAACGATGGCCTTCTTGAAGAGCTCTCCATCGATACTTCACACGACGCCCTCATAGAGGGAAATATTTATAAAGGCAAGATTGAGCGTGTAGTCCCTGGGCTGGAAGCGGTCTTCGTCGATTTCGGCAGGGAAAAGAACGGCTTTCTCGCCTTCCACGAAATCCACCCCGACTACTACAAATCCGGCGAGCGAAAAGCGGAAAACCTCCGCCGCGGCCAGGAGATGATGGTTCAGGTGAAGAAAGGGGAGATCGGCGACAAGGGCGCCGCCCTCACCACCTACGTCTCCATCCCCGGCAGATATCTGGTTCTAATGCCGCTGGTGGCAAAGCGCGGCGTCTCGAAACAGATTGAGGACGGCAAGGTTAGGGATAAGCTTAGAAAAGCGGTTGACGAAACCTCCATCCCCGAAGGGATGGGTTATATCATCCGCACGGCGGCCGAGCTACAGACCAAGCAGGATATACAGCGCGACGTCAACTACATGCTCCGTCTCTGGAAGCGCGTCAATGACCTTTCGGAGAGCGCCAAGGCCCCCGCGATCCTCTACCAGGAGAGCGACATAGTAATCCGCACCATCCGGGATTACTTCACCCCCGATATTAAAGAGCTCCTTGTCGACGACGCGCTTATCTACAAACGCGTCAAGGCGTTCTTCTCCTCCGTTATGCCGTGGAACACCTCAAGGGTGCGCTATTACGAGGGCAACTCCCCCCTCTTCTCCAAACACAACCTTGAGGGGCAGATATCCTCGATACACGCAGAGAAGGTGAAGCTTTCCTCCGGCGGCTCCATCGTCATCCAGCGCACCGAAGCGTTGGTCTCGGTGGATGTCAACTCCGGAGCGGGTACCGGCGCCGCCGACATCGAAAAGACCGCCACCGTTACGAACATGGAGGCGGCTGCCGAGGTGGCCCGGCAGCTAAGGCTAAGAGACCTTGGCGGTCTCATAGTTATAGATTTCATAGATATGCGCTCCTCCTCCAACCGCACCAAGGTAAAAAAAGAGCTGGTAAAATCGCTGAAGGGCGACAAAGCGCGTCTCGACGTGGGGACAATCTCCAAATTCGGTCTCCTGGAGATGAGCCGCCAGCGGCTCAAATCGGCGCAGGGCACCAAGCTCACCTCTCCCTGCCCCATCTGCCAGGGCACGGGCAGGCTCATAGCCACAGAGTCCTTCTCCCTTTCGGTGCTTAGGGTGGTGCAGGCGGTGCTTGCAAAGGGCAAGGGAGTACGCTCGGCGTGCGTCGGCGTCCCCGTCGATACCGCCACCTTCCTTATGAACAGGAAGCGCCAGAGCCTAAGGGAGCTAGAGCTCAAGTTCGGCGCGCCGGTCTCAATCTTCGCGGAGACCGCGCTGTTGCCGAACCAATACTACGCAGAATTTTTCCTCGGCGATCGAGTCCGCGTCGAGACCAACCTTCCCACCTCCTTCCACCTCGACAGGCTTGCCGTAAAGGGCACGGCGATAAAGCCGGAGTATCAGGTGAAAACCGAGAAGGCCGAGGCGATGCCGGCCTCATACACAGCGGACCACGACGAGGAAGTGGACACCGAAGACAATGGTCTTGAGGAGCTTCAAGGGGAACAGCAAAACGGCGATGATACCCCAGCTTCCAGAAAGAAGCGCCGCCGCCGTCCTCGCAAAAAGAAATCCTCCGCGAACGCAGCCGAGCCAGCGAATCAGCCGGAGAACGGCGACAAGCTTGATGAACCGGCTAAAACCCAACTGGCAGGAGAGGGTGCGGT
>PKTU01000101.1 GCA_002869005.1 Deltaproteobacteria bacterium | reverse complement strand
CGTGGCGAAGACTTCGCATAGCCCCCTGAGTAGGTCCAGCACCACCGGGATCTCATCCGCCAGATAGAGCCTCAGATCCAAGGCGACTTGATCGTTTCTGCTGCGGCCAGTATGGAGCTTGCCTCCTACGGCGCCGACAAGGTCGGTGAGGCGTTTCTCCACGTTCATGTGGATGTCTTCCAGCGCTTCAGAAAACTCGACTTCGCCAGCTTCAATTGAAACAAGCACCTTTTTTAGGCCGTCCTCAAGGGTCTTGCTCTCCTCGGGGGTGATTACCCCAACGGCGGCGAGCATCTTCGCGTGTGCTATTGAGCCGGCGATATCCTGCCGGTACATTCTTTTGTCGAATCCTATGGAGGCGGTGAAGGCCTCAACGATCTTGAGGGTCTCCTCTCGAAACCTTCCTCCCCAGGGTTTTTCAGCCATTTTCTTTCCTCTTGGCGGTTGGTTATCCGCCGAGCTTGTTGAGCAGGCGCAGCCTGAGTGCGTTGAGTTTGATGAAGCCTTCGGCGTCCGCCTGGTTGTACACTTCGTCTTCCTCGAAGGTCGCTGTGTCGGGGTCGTAGAGGGTGTTTGGCGATGTGCGGCCTACGACACTCGCGTTACCTTTGTAGAGCTTCAAGCGGGCGGTGCCGTTAACTCCCTTTTGGGCTTCGTCCATGAAGGTCTGTAGCGCCTCGCGCTCGGGAGCGAACCAGAAGCCGTTATATACGAGTTTGGCATACTGGGGGACGAGGGAGTCGCGAAGGTGCATAACCTCACGATCCATCGTTATGGACTCGACCGCTTTGTGGGCGACTCTTAGCACCGTCCCTCCGGGTGTCTCATAGACGCCGCGGCTCTTCATCCCGACGAAACGGTTCTCAACGATATCCACTCGGCCTACGCCGTGTTTGCCGCCAAGCTTATTAAGCTCCTCAAGGAGCGCCGCGGGGGAGAGCTTCTCGCCGTTAACGGCCACCGCGTTACCCTTCTCAAAGGATATTTCGACGTATTCCGGTTCGTCGGGGGCAGCCTCCGGGCTCACGGAGAGGACGAACATATCTTCGGTTGGCTCATTCCACGGGTCTTCGAGGATGCCGCCCTCAAAGGAGATGTGAAGGAGGTTTCTGTCAGAGGAGTATGGCTTCTTCTTCGTGACGGGAATCGGGATCCCGTGCTTCTCGGCGTAAGCGATTAACTTCTCGCGGCTGTTAAGGTCCCAAATGCGCCAGGGCGCAATAATCTTTATGTCGGGAGCGAGGGCATAGGCGGTGAGCTCGAAGCGCACCTGATCGTTACCCTTGCCGGTTGCGCCGTGGCTGATGGCGTCTGCGCCCTCGGCTTTTGCGATCTCCACAAGGCGTTTTCCTATGAGGGGGCGGGCGATGGAGGTGCCGAGTAGGTAATAGGTTTCATAAATTGCCCCGGCGCGAAACATAGGGAAGACGTAGTCGCGGACGAACTCTTCGCGCAAATCGTCAATGTATATCTTCGACGCCCCGGTCTTCTTGGCCTTTACGTCCAAGCCGGAGAGCTCTTCCGCCTGACCCAGGTCTGCGGCGAAACAGATGACCTCGCAGCCATACTCTTCTATCAGCCACCTTACGATTATCGATGTATCCAGCCCGCCCGAATAGGCGAGCACAACCTTTTTAACTTCCATCTTGCTCATTTTGTTCTTCTCCGGGTAAAACATCCCGCCCTTGCGGGCGGGAGCCGTAATTTATCTTAAAAGTGTGCAGAGTATGGCTTTTTGTCCATGCAGCCGATTTTCCGCCTGGTCCCATACCGCCGAGTGGGGTCCCTCAAGGACTCCCTCGCTCACCTCTTCTCCGCGGTGTGCGGGTAGGCAGTGTAGAAAGATTGAATCCTTAGCGGAGAGGTTCATCAGCCCCTCATCGACCATGAACCCATTAAAATCACGCTCACGCTTCGCCTGCTCCTCCTCCTGTCCCATTGAGGCCCAGACGTCGGTGGTGACCACGTCCGCTGATTCGACAGCTTCTCTGGGGTCCCTGGTGAGGAGTATGTCCGCTCCGCGCTCGCGGGCGCCGGCTAGGATTGTTTCGTCTGGATTGTATCCTTCGGGGCAAGCCAGTGCCAGCTTAAAGCCGAAGGCGGCCGCGGCGTTGATCCAAGAGTTTGCCATGTTGTTGCCATCGCCAACCCACGCCGCCTTAAGCCCCTCCAACCTGCCGAAACGTTCCTTAACTGTTATGAGGTCCGCTATCAGTTGACAGGGGTGGAGCAGGTCGGTGAGGCCATTGATTATGGGAATAGTTGCCCACTGGGCCAACTCCTCAACGGTCTCCTGCGCGAAGGTTCTTACCATCACCGCGTCCACGTAGCGGGAGAGGACCCGCGCCGTGTCTTTTATAGGCTCACCGCGCCCTATCTGGGTGTCTCTCGGGGATAGGAATATCGCGTGCCCGCCAAGCTGCGTCAGCCCGACTTCGAAGGATACGCGTGTCCTTGTAGAGGATTTCTCGAAGAGCATCCCAAGAGTTTTACCGGCGAGGATGGCGTGCGGCTCTCCTCGCTGCTGTTTATCTTTAAGGTCAGCGGCTAAGTCCAGGATGCCGCCAAGCTCCTCCCCGGTCCAGTCCGAGAGGGAGAGAAAATGTCTTGTCATCTTTTCTTGGTCCCTTATTTGTGCATTGAGGAGTAAGTCTCTTCCAGCGCTGGGATGAGCCTGTCAACCTCCTCTTCGGTTATATTTAGCGCGGGTACCAGCCTGTGGACCCGCTCACCCGCAATTACTGTCAGAAAACCCTTTTCAATAAGCTTCTTCACGGCGTCAATAGCCAGGTATCCCTCTTCCAGCTCTACACCTATTAGGAGTCCCTTACCCCTGACATCTTTAACAATTGGGGAGGCTTTTTTTACCTCCTCAAGGCGCTTCAGGAAGTATTTGGAGACCGCAAGGCAATGTTCCATGACCCCCTCGGCCTCCAGTGTCCGTACTGTTGCGAGCGCGGCCGCTGCGCAAAGGGGGTTGCCTCCAAAGGTGGTGGCATGGCTACCGGGGCCGAAGCTGGAGGCCACCTCTTCGGTGGTCAGCAGCGCGCCAATGGGTACGCCGTTGCCGAGTCCCTTTGCCATGGTGACTATATCCGGTGTCATCTCTTCCCATTGGTGGGCGAGGAGCTTGCCGGTTCTGCCCATGCCCGTCTGTATCTCGTCGAGGATAAGTAGCGCGCCATTTTTATCGCAAAGATCGCGTACACCAGCCATATAACCGGGGGAGGGGATGCGAATGCCTCCCTCGCCCTGTATGGGCTCAAGGATCACTGCCGCTGTATCTTCGCCGATATGCTCTTCGAGGGCCTCCAGGTCATCGTATGGCACATGGCTGAAGCCTTCCGGCAGCGGAGAAAACCCTGCCTTGACCTTATCCTGGCCGGTGGCGGTTAAAGTCGCCAATGTCCTGCCGTGAAAGCTCCCGCCCGCCGCGATAATTTTATACTTTCCGATGCGCCCCTTGTCGGAGTGGTACTTGCGGGCAAGCTTTATCGCCCCCTCGTTGGCCTCCGCGCCTGAGTTGCAAAAGAAGGCGCGCTCCGCGAAGGAGTGCTCAGTCAGCCACTCGGCAAGCTTAACTTGTGGCTCTATATGGTAGAGGTTTGAGACGTGTAAAAGGGTCTCCGCCTGCTTTTTTATTGCCTCGGTCACGGCCGGGTGGCAGTGCCCAAGGTTTGTCGTCGCGATACCCGCGACGAAGTCTATGTATTCTTTGCCGTCGGCGTCCCAAACCCTGGAGCCCTTTCCCTTTACCAAGGCGAGGGGAAACCTGGCGTAGGTGCCCATTACATGCTGTTGACCAATATTTATAATCTCGCTGCTTTTCATAGCGTCATTCCATTATCTCTGTGCCGATGCCGCCCTTAGTGAAGATCTCCAGTAGGACTGCGTGGCGGATCCGGCCGTCAATTATATGCACCTTTTTGACTCCACCTTTTATCGCGTCCACCGCGCATCGGACCTTGGGGATCATCCCGCCGGCTATTACGCCGCCGGAGATGAGCCCCTCCACCTCCCCCACCTTAAGCGAGGTGATCAGCTCTCCGTCCTTGTCTTTGATACCCTCTACGTCGGTCATTAGGATAAGCTTCTCCGCTTTGATCGCGGAGGAGACATTGCCGGCAACCAGGTCGGCGTTGATGTTGAAAGTGCCGCCATCGGAGCCGACGCCGACCGGCGCGATTACCGGAATAAAGCCGCCATCGTCAAGAGCTTGAATGACGCCCGGATTGACCTCATCCACTTCCCCTACTGCGCCGAGGTCGATAATCTCCGGGGGCAGGTTTTCCTCGCGCTGCTTTTTGACGACGAGCTTCTTTGCCTTTATTAAACCCCCATCCTTGCCGGTTAGGCCCACCGCTTTGCCGCCGTGCAGTTGGATTAGGCTTACTATCTCCTTATTAACCTTGCCGCCGAGGACCATCTCCACAACGTTCATCGTGGATTCATCGGTTACGCGCATCCCGTCGATGAAGGTGGAGTCGATCTTCATCTGCTCCAGCACCCTGTTTATCTGGGGGCCTCCTCCGTGGACGATGACCGGGTTTATCCCAATGTATTTCATCATTATTATGTCGAGGGCGAAGGACTCCTTTAGCTCCTCGGCGACCATTGCGTGGCCACCGTACTTCACCACCACGACCTTGCCGGAAAACTCTTTTATATAGGGTAGCGCCTCAAGGAGGATCCCCGCTTTTCCAATCAATTCTTCCAATTTCGTCTCTCCTCTTTAGAGGATGTACCTTGAAAGGTCAGTATCTCGTGATATCCCGGCGAGCTTGTCCCTTACATATTCGCGGTCTATCTCGATCTTGGCTTTGCCCATGTCGGGGGCTTTGAAGCTGACCTCTTCAAGCAGTTTCTCCATAACCGTATGTAGCCTTCTTGCCCCGATGTTTTCAGTGCGCTCGTTTACTTCGACGGCGATGGCGGAGAGCTCCTCTATACCGTCATCCTTAAAGGTCAGCGTAACCCCTTCGGTTTCCATAAGCGCTGAATACTGTCGGGTGAGGGAGTTCTCCGGCTCAGTCAGAATCCTCACGAAATCGCTTCCCGTTAGCGCCTTGAGCTCTACCCTTATGGGGAAGCGGCCCTGTAGTTCGGGGATGAGGTCGGAGGGCTTTGACATGTGGAAGGCCCCCGCCGCGATGAAGAGAATATGGTCGGTCTTCACCACCCCGTATTTGGTGTTCACGGTCGAGCCTTCCACGATGGGGAGGATATCTCTCTGGACCCCTTCGCGGGAGACGTCGGGACCTCGCCCGGCATCTGCGCGGGAGGCTACCTTGTCTATCTCATCGATGAAAATGATCCCGTCGCTTTGGGCGCGCTCAAGCGCCAGAGTGTTTATCTTCTCCGGGTCGACAAGCTCCGCCGCAGTCTGTTCGCGCAATATCTTCTCGGCCTCGGATACCTTCATCGTCTTCTTTGTGGGCTTTTTCCTGTTAAAGAGTGAGCCCATCATATCCTGTATCTGCTCCCCCATATCATCCATCGAGTTGTTCATGGCTAAGATGTCGACCTTAGGGGCCTGCTGCATGTGTATCTCGACCTCGACTTCACGCTCATTGAGGTCCCCCGCGCGCAGCAGTGCGCGCAGCTTTTCCCTCGTCGAAGAGTCGGACGAGGTGTTGGGCAAAAGGATATCAAGGAGCTTTTCCTCGGTAAGCTCAGCCGCGCGTGTGGCTACCCGCTCCTCCTCCTCGACTCGCACCATCGCCGCCGCTTCGCGTACCAGGTCGCGGATCATGGACTCGACATCCCGCCCGACGTAGCCGACCTCGGTGAACTTCGACGCCTCCACCTTAACGAAGGGGGCTTTGGCGAGCCTTGCAAGACGCCTTGCGATCTCTGTTTTACCAACCCCTGTAGGGCCGATCAGGAGAATATTCTTTGGCGTTATCTCCTCACCGAGAGGCCCATCGACGCGTCGGCGACGCCAGCGGTTTCTCAGCGCAATGGCTACGGCGCGTTTTGCGTCATTTTGTCCAACTATGTATTTGTCAAGCTCGCCGACTACTTCGCGAGGTGTGAATGATTGCATATCTTAATTTACTCCAGTGTCACCAGTTCGATGTTGTCGTTGGTATAGATGCAGATGCGCGCCGCCTGCGCGAGCGCCTCTTTAGCTATGATTTTTGCCCCCATATCGGTATGCGCGGCTAGTGCGAGCCCCGCCGCTAAAGCATAGGGGCCGCCTGATCCGATGGCTACGACCTCCTCCGAAGGCTCTACGACGTCGCCGGTTCCGGAGAGAAGGAGGGTTGCCTCCGCGTCAGCGACGAGGAGCATAGCCTCAAGGCGGCGCAGATATTTATCTGTGCGCCAATCCTTTGCAAGTTCCACTGCGGCGCGGCGCAGGTTTCCCGAATGTTGCTCCATCTTCCCCTCGAATCGCTCAATGAGGGTAAAGGCGTCAGCGGTGGCCCCCGCGAAGCCCGCCAGCACCTTGCCTGAGGAGAGGGTGCGGACTTTTCGCGCATCGCCCTTCATCACCGTGGCGCCAAGGGTAACCTGACCGTCACCGGCCATTGCGACCTCTCCACCGCGTCTTACGCAGACTATTGTGGTGCCGTACATTGTATCTTCGCCGTGGTGGGTCATCTATTCTCCTTATGCCCGAGGGTGGGCTTTGTCGTAGACTTCCATAAGCCGCTCGATGCCCAGATGGGTGTATTTCTGGGTTGTCGATAGGCTCTTGTGTCCCAGAAGCTCCTGAATGCCCCGGAGATCGGCGCCCCCCGCCAATAGGTGCGTGGCGAAGGAGTGCCGTAAAGTATGGGGACTCACCTTCTTCGCTATCGCAGCACGCGTGAGCCACTGGTCAAGAATTCGCCTTACAGACCGGTCCGTCAGTCTGCCGCCTCTGGCGTTCAGGAAAAGGGGCCCTTTGTTCTCCAATGGTTTCCCCGCCTCCAACCTCAGCGTAAAATAGCTCTCCAGCGCATCGATGGCGGGGCCCGTTAAAACAACCTCACGTTCGCTTTTCCCCTTGCCCAGAACCCTAGCCACCCCTGTGGTCAGTTCAATATCTTTTCCTGAAAGGGCGACCAGCTCGGAAACCCGAACGCCGGTCGCGTATAGGGTCTCAAGGATCGCTTTGTCGCGAGCGCCCAATAAGCCCTCCACCTTTACCGAATCAAGCAGGTGCAGAACCTCGTCAACGCTCATGAACTCGGGCAGCTTCTTCGGCGCCTTAGGGGCCGAAAGAAGGTCCGCCGGGTTGCTCCCCGTGTGCGCTTGTCTAACCAGGAAGCGGAAGTAAGCCTTTATCGCGCTAAGCGTCCTTGCGATGGAACTCTTTCGGTGGGTAGGGTGCAAATGTGCCAGATACCCACGGATATCTCCCATCTCTACTTTGCGCCAGAGCGCGGGGCCGGTCTCTTTCCCCTTCGTAAGCCACTCGCCAAAACGCTCCACATCGCGGAGGTAGTTCCTTATGGTGTGCTCCGAAGCGTTAAGCTCAAAGCGCAGATGACCGCGAAACTCCTCGACCCAGGGGTCCGGGGGCTGTTCTTCTTTAACCGATTCGCCGCGCTCCTTTGCCAAGGCTCTTCTCCCTGATACGCCCTAAGTCGAGAGGAAACTCACAGTTTAACATATCAGCCTTGCAAAACAACACTTTCCGGGCAGGAAAAGGGCAGTATTGGAGAGGGGTTTCTATAGCGCTCCATGAATCGGCGGCAGGTTTATATGGTTTGAGCCGGGTATCAGCCGCTTGGCGCGCGCTACTGTCTCCGGATGGCAGGTGAATAGCAGGGTCTGGTTGTCTGCGGAGAAGTACGAAAGCGCTACCATAGCGGCATCGGCGCGGGAGGGGTCGAAATTTACAAAAACATCATCGGCGATGAAAGGGAGGGTGCCGAGGCGGGAGGCGAAATCCTTTGCCAGCGCAAGGCGTAAAGAGAGGTAGAGCTCCTCCCTGGTGCCCCGCGAGAGCTCCGTGGCTCCGGAGAGATGTTTGCCGCTCTTTGTCACGACCTTGAGGTCATATTCACCATTGTCTCCGGGGGGTAGGATAATAGCCGGATATCTTCCTCCGGTTATGCTGCTCAAAATACTTGAGGCGTCCGCCAGCACTCTTGGTTGACTCTCGGTAAGGTAAACGTCCAGCGCTTTTCTGAGGATTGCCTTCGCGATGGTGAGGATACGCCAGCGCGTCGCCAACTCCTCCCCCTCGACCCTCAGGGTTTCTCTCTTAACCTCAAGGTCAACAACCTCGGTAGTCGAAGCCAGGCGTTCAGTCTCCGCTTCAACTCTGGCGTACTCTCTATGGACTTCTTCAACCTCCTCTTCAAGCCGTTGCTCTTCATCGGAGAGGAGCGCCGTCTCACTTCTCCAAAGCTCTGGGTCAGCTTCCCTAAGCTGAGCCATACCCCGTTCAAAGTCGCTATCGTTTCCAAAGCCCGCTTTCAGCGCGGTGTTGTATCGTGTTATTTGTTTCGTCGCTTCCTCCCGTTTTTGTAAAAGCTCCGTAAATTCTCTCGCTTGCCTTAGATACCCCCTGATTTCGCTGTGGAGCGTATGCCCCGTAGGGCGGGTCTCAATGTAGCCGGGGATAGCGGCTAAAAGGTTGAGGGCGTTTTCTTCCCATTCGCCGTATTTCCTCATAAGCGCGGAGAGCTTGCCAGACGTCTCTTCTGCTTCATGGAGGGCACGGCGGGCTCGCTCTACTTCTCGCAGAAGATTTAAAAGCCCCTCGGGGGGAAGATCCACGGCAGCGGTGTAACCCCAGCCAGCGACATCACTTCGCCATAGCGTGCGGGCTTCTTCGAGCCCCCCGGCTTTTTTGCCAAACTCTACTTTGGCAGCCTCTACTTTTCGGAGGTTGGCAAGTTTCTCTCCATATCTTCTAAGCTCCCCCTCCATCTTAGATATTTCGGTAAAGGTGGGGACCTTTTCCAGCCCTAGAGATTCTGCAATTTCAAGCGCGGGGTCATCTATACCCTCTAATGGCTCTCTCCTCCATAAAGAGAGGAGAGCCAATACTGCAATCGTAAGGCCAATGGCTCCGACTGCATATCCCAAGGGCTTTGGAGTAAACCAGCCCGATACGGCAATAGTTAATGACAGTAGGGCGGTGGTAAGGGGAATGATTTTTTTAACCGGAGAGGCAGGGCTCTTGGGCGCGGCGGGGCCGGTGCGTAGATGTTCGCTTATTGCTGCAAGCCTCTCAACGGCGAGAGCCGGGTCGTCGGTTTCAAATGGAGGCTTTGCTTCTCCTGTTTCGTTAAGGTTCCTGAGCGCTGCATCATAAAGGGCGTTGCTGCGGGAGAGTTCCTGCCCAAGGCTATTGAGACGAGCACCCCAATCCTTTATTTTCTCAACTGTCGCAAGCTCTATGGCTGTTTGCTTGACCCTGTTTTCATCCCAGCTTGCACCCAATGTGGAAAGAAGCCTCTTTGCCTCTCCCGCTCTCTTTTTTAACTCATCTTCCGCATCGGTAATGGCTCCGCTTAGCAGCTCTTGCGCTGAGATGCCCCTCTCCAGCGCTGCGAGGTCGTCCGCCTTCTCCAGCAGTTTAATTTCATCTCCGGAGAGTGTGGCATAGCCTGACAGCTCGGACTCTATATTTTCAAGGTCGAGGAATGTGGGGCGGAGCTTTTGTAATGTTTCATAGCGGCCCTTCTTCAGGCGAACCGCGGTGAGCTGCCCCGACAGACTCTCTTTTACAACCTTCAACTTTTGCAATTTAGTTGATAGGGAAGGGTATTCGCGCATCCTCTTGTCAACCTCGCGAAGGGCGGTCGATGTGTCGCGAAAGGCGTTCAAGAGGTCGGGAAGCTTTCCGCTTCGTGGCTTCAATAGCTCAGCGCGTTCATCCTCCAGCATTTTGCCGATGTTTGATGTGTTGGCTCCTACGCCCGCTGTAAGGAGCTTGTCTCTGATCTTCTCATCGGAGAGCCCCTCCATCTCCAACATGTCGAAGAGGTCGAAGGCAAAGACCGAGCGGAAGGTTTTCAGGTCAAAATCATGGAGTAGCTCAGAGAGGGCGGCCTTGCCGCCAGTGGTGTTGTCCGGCTTTGCGAGGAGCGGCTTTGAGTTTTTGGAGACCATGCGCTCAACCGTCCATGCGCCGCGCTCATCCTCAAGAAAGAGGCGGCCGCCGTGGGCACCTCCCATGAAATTGTCTATGGGGCCCCCTTGAGACTTTGTTGGGTAGCCGAAGAGAACTGAGCGGATGAAGTGGAGAAGTGTCGATTTGCCAGCCTCATTGGGGCCGTATATGACGTTTAGCCCCGGCTTTAACTCCTTCATGGGGTAATCGTTGAAGGGGCCGTACCCATCTATGTGCCATCCGGTGAGCCTCATCTATCATCCTCCGACAGCAGGGAGAGGAGAAGGTCACGGGCAAAGTGAACCTCCGATGACAGCGCATCCCCGCTTGGCGGAGTGAGCACTTTTGAGACCCCCTGCCGCGAGTAGAGCTCATCGAAGAGCCCCCCATCTGAAATTATCTCTTCGGCTACACCTATGATCTGAGCTTCTATGCCTCCAAGCGCTCGGAGGCGATTTATGTCAACCTCAGGCGAGGTGGCTAACTCCAGCGCATTCCACCATACCGGGGGAGCAGCTGACGCCCCCTCTTCCCGCATCAGCGTAAGCAAGTCACCAATCGTAGCCTGGTCGACCAGCGTCGCATGAAGTGGCGTTTGCCCGAATAATTTTACCGAGAGGATCAACGCTCTACCCTCCGCCTTATCCGCCTCATCGGCAGCGAGCGCCGTGAGGAGGGCTTCTACTTCGGCTATTGTTTCTTTGCCGGAGATGTCGCATTCGACTGAGGAGAAGCGGAGAGTGTCCAGAGGAACGAAGTCCAGTGTGAGGCCGCCCTTTTGATCGACTTCAACGGCATAGGCCCCGTGCGCGCCCCGCTCTCTCCGGGAGAGGCCCTGGATGTTGCCAGGATAAACTATGGCGGGACTCTCTTTTGATAGCTCAGCGCGGGTGTGGACGTGACCCAGCGCCCAATAATCGATTCCAGCTGTTGTCAGGTGTGACATAGAGGCGGGTGCGTAGGCCGCATGCTCTCCTGCGGGGCCAATGGTGGCGTGGACAACGCCGACCTTAAAGCCCGCTCCATCACCCCTTATCTTCGCCGCGAGGTCGGACAGCTCATCCCTTTTTGAGTAGCTGACCCCTGAAACGGTAGCCAGAATCTCTCCGCCACGCGTCACGGAAAATGAGGACGCTCTCTCAGGGAAAATCTTAACATTTTTTGGTATTTCACCGTAAGCGCTCCACATTTGTTCTATTTCGGAGGGGTGTGGGTCGTGGTTGCCTGTTGCGATAAAAACATCGACCCCGGCATCGTCAAGGCGCTTAAATCCCTCACGCAGCTTTATCCCACCCCTTACACCCCGCTCCTGCCCATCGTAGAGGTCACCTGCGATTAGCAGAAAGGCCGCTTCGCGCTCAATGCAAAGCGATACCAGATTTTCAAATGCTTTTAGCGTAGCATCGCGCAGGAGGGCGGCTATTTCGGGCGCGGAAGCCTCAACCCCGGAGAAGGGGGTGTCGAGGTGGAGGTCGGAAGCGTGTACGAAGGTAAATGATTTCGCCATCTTTTCCCGTTTGGGCCGGTTATGGGTAAAAAATGATTTTAACCGGGATTATATGATCTCTCAACAACTTGACTAGCGAGTGCCGCTTTCAGACAATGAACGCCGATTAATTTAACATTTAAGGACTGAAAAATGCCCACAATTGAAGATGTTAAGAAATTTCTCAAGGTGGAGGGGATACCCTGCCTTGAGTTCGAAGAGGATACCCCCACCGCGGAGACTGCGGCGCTTGCCGTTGGTTGCACCCCTGCCGAGATAGCAAAAACGGTACTCTTTATCGTAGGAGGCGTACCGGTTGCGGTGGTTACCTCCGGTGACATGAAGGTCAAGGGGAGCTTGCTCAAGGCTGAGACGGGTCTTAAAGGCAAAGTGCTTCTTCCCGGCGCCAAAGAGGTCTTTGATGCAACGGGCTACATACCGGGAGGAGTATGTCCCTTTCTCTTGCCCGAGGGGCTAAGCGTGATCATCGACTCGTCAATGAGGCGCTTTGATAAGGTTTATGCTGCGGGGGGTAATGACCATTCAGCCGTTCCCATTACCGTTGACAGGCTGCTTGAGGTGACGGGCGGGGCTGAGGGGGTTGTGTGCGCTTGAGGCGCGAGCCTCTTCGTGATACGTTTTGCGGGTCGATAATCAACATCCATAGGGATTTTCGGAGATAAACATGCTCATAGTCATGGAGCACAACGCCGCGGAGCAAGATGTAAAAGCCGTGGTGGCTCAAATTGAGGCGCAGGGATATAAGGCCGAGTCGATACCGGGTGGCGATCGTGTAGCCATCGGAGTGCTGGGCAACACCGGTTACGTTGACGAGACGCCTTTCCGCGGGATGGCAGGGGTAAGGGAGTTCATCCACGTAACCAAGCCCTACAAGCTCGTCAGCCGGGATTTCCATCCTGAAGATACGGTCGTGGAGGTCGGCGGGGTCAAGGTTGGCTGGAACCAGCCGCCTGTGATGATCGCAGGCCCCTGTGCAATCGAGAGCCGTGAACAGCTCGAGGCGGCTTCCAAGATAGTAAAGGAGGCCGGCGCAGATATTTTGCGCGGTGGGGCGTTTAAACCGCGCACGGGTCCACACTCCTTTCAGGGGCTGGGTTATGAGGGGGTAAAACTCCTCTGCGAGATGAGTAAAGCAGTCGGGATGCCCTCGGTTACCGAGGTTATGCGTATCGACCAGCTGGAAACGGTTGCAGAGTACTCCGATTGCCTACAGATAGGCGCCCGGAATATGCAGAACTTCGACCTTCTTAAAGAGGCTGCGAAGATAAACAAGCCGATCCTCCTGAAGCGAGGCATGAGCGCGACCCTTGAGGAGTTCCTCGCCGCCGCGGAGTACCTCCTCGCCGGCGGCAATCCAAACGTCATCCTCTGCGAGAGAGGTATCCGCACCTTTGAGCGTGCCCTTAGGAACACACTGGACCTCTCTGTGGTCCCATACCTTAGAAAAGTCACACATTTACCCGTTATTGTAGACCCCAGCCATGCCATAGGCGTCAGGGATATAATCCCGCATTTGGTAAAGGCCTCCATAGTCGTCGGCGCGGCGGGTGTTATGGTGGAGGTGCACCCCAAGCCGGCGTGCGCCCTCTGTGACGGGCCGCAGTCGCTAAATCCCGATGGGTTTATAAAGATGATGAGAGAGCTCAAGGTTCTTAGGAATGCGCTCGATATGGGAGAGGAAGGCTGAGCATCTCTCTCCCCAGGAGGATTATCGTGTTAAAAAAATTTCTTGTCGCTTTTGCGTTCTCTTCGCTTCTTCCTATTACGGCCCAGGCTTTTGAGCTGGGAGTCCAGGGCATCTACTGGGCGCCGACCTTTGATGCCTCGCTTGCCGTTGACGGAGGCACGTCATTTGACCCCGATGATGACTTCGATGTCTCCGACGAAAATTTCATCGGGTTCAGGGCTTTCGCAGGGCTTGGCAGCCACCATTTCTCCCTTTCTGCCTTTGATTTCGCATACAGCGGTACGGATTTCGTAACTCAAAATATCGATTTTGGTGGCACTTCGATAGTCACCGTGGGTACCGAAGCTTCTATGGATCTCGACTACACGATGGTCGATCTGGCTTATCGCTATGACCTCATAGACCTTGAGAATGTGGCGGCGGGCTTCTCCATAGGGCCGGTCCTGCAAGCCAAGCTTTTCGACGGCACCCTGGAGGTCACCAACGAAGAGAGCAGCAATACAGAATCCACGGATTTTTCAGCCGTAGTGCCGATGGTCGGAGTCGGGTTGCACGTGGGCATCTTGGCGGATCTTCTGGAGCTTCGCGCGCAGGTAACCGGCATGGGTTATGACGGAAATAATATAATTGATGCCTTCGGCGAGGTTGTCTTTTCTCCCTTGCCGTTGGTCGAGATAGCCGCTGGGTACCGCACTCTTCAAATTGACGTAGAGGCGGACGACGTTGACCTTGATGTCGACAAAGAAGGGATCTACGGCTCTATCGGGATATCCTTTTAGCCGCTCTTTATAGGTAGAATTAAAAAAGCCGCCCTAGGGGCGGCTTTTTTTGCTGGAAAGTTCTTACTGCTCGTTCAGGAACTGCCTGTTTAATTCAATGTCTGCATTTTCCCTGAGCTGTTCCATATTGGTTTCAAGCGCTTCCTCGCGCTTGGCAGGCAGCAGTTCAGCCTTTATCGCCTCCATCTCCTCAGGGAAGAGTCCCATATCGGGGTTTGTGACAGTGGCGATGGAGAACGCATTAAAGTTCCCACCTATCTCAAAAGGAGTGTCTATAACCTTACCGGCCTCAGGAGCGTCGAAGAACTTCTTTGGAGCGTCAGCCGAGTACCCGAGGGGGGGTATTGAGGTGGCCTTGGCGTTGAAGCTCTCGGAGGTCAGGACTTTGTAGCCGGTGCCATCAAGGGCTTTTTCCCAACCTTCTGCAGTAGCCTTGGCGAGAAAGCTCTCAGCGGCTTCTCTGGCAAGGCGATTACCCTCGATTATCCTGAAGCGTGCTTCTACAGCATCTTTTACCTCTGAAAGCTCCGGTATTGACGAAGGGATGAGTTCATTTACCGCGACAATGTAGACCACATCATTATCCATCACTTCAGCGCCTTGAGAATCCTTGCCGATGGCAAAGAGCATCTTTTGAAAATCGGGGGAATCGGGAAAACTCTCCGAGCTCTCCGCGGCGCCCACTACATCGGTGGTCTTGAAATCAAGATCGTCCCATTTAGTCTTGCTGTCTTCAAGGTCGGTAAGCGTATTATATGCCACCCTTTCAGCGAGGTTGGCAGCCTTCTCGTTTTTGAGAATTCCTTCAAGTTCATCCCGCACCTCGTCAAGGCTCTTCTGGCGTGCCGCCTCTTCATCGTAAAAGCGCGATTTACGTGCGCTGTACTCGCTGGCGAGGGCCTCTTCGGTGATAGTTACTTCTTTCAAGAAGTCTTCGGTTTTGAACTCTAGATATTTAGCGGAGCGCTTCTCCTGTGTGCGAAACGCTTCTCCCTCTGCCTTATAGAACTCTTCAACCTGCTGTTCAGTGAACTGGGCCGTAATTGCAAAGACAGCCGGATCGAAGGCGACATAATTTGCAGTTACGAAGGTGTTGCGTTCCTTGAACTCATTCTCGGCGTCGGCATCTGTGACAACAGCGGTGTTTCTGTAGTAATCCTGAACCTTGTTAAGGAGCAGTTCAAAACGCCGCTCCTCTTTGTATTTGGCGTGGGAGTATCCATTTATGGAGAGTATTTGCCGATACTTGTCCTCGTTGAAGGCTCCGTTTTGAAAGAAAACCTCCTGGTTCTTGATTGCCGTGTTTATCTCATCGTCGGAGACCTCGAAGCCCAGCGCTTCCGCCTGCTGTGCCAAAATCACCCTGTCGATAAGCAGGTCCATAGCGCGTTTTTTGAGCCCGAGTTGATTCAGGATATCTTCGGATACCTGTCCTCCAAGGGTTTCCTTGTAAAAGTCCTCCATTCGCCGGTAGGTCTCATTGTAATCCTGAAATGAAATCTCAACACCGTTTACCTTGGCTGCGGCCGTTGAAGCGTTTCCGCTTAGGGTGTTGTAGCCGAAATAGAAGATAAAGACGAAGATGATTACCACAAGGGGAACTTGAAATACTCTGCTCTTTGCGTTTTTTCTTATTGAATTGAGCATGCCTGAAACTCCGAATTCGTAATGAATGTGCAGTTTTTTCGAGGCCGTAACGCTACACCACAGCGGGATTAAAATCAAGAGATGCGAAGTATGGCGTGGTATGGTTAAATCTACCGAACCCCATACTTTGGATTACACGGCCTCGACTCTACTTCGAAAGGAGCGCCGCAGATGAAAATCAAAACCGTGGCCTTAACGGCCATATCAGCTATCGCCATCACAATTTTTCCTTCAATTTCCCTGGCAGCCGCCTCGGGCGGACTTGCCGCCCCCCTAAACGAGGGGCAGGGTTTGTTTGGTGTATCCTTGGGATATGTACGCAGGGATGTCGACGGCGGGTCCTATGACGGTGAAGCGGCAAGCCGGCGAATATGCATGAAGGGCGCCTTCGGCCTTGGCGAGGGTTTGGACGCCTATGCTTTCCTCGGTTTTGCGGACGTCGATTATGACGGCATTGATTTTACAGGTTCTCTCGGTGAGATGGTGGGGGGCGGCATCAGGTATGGCGGCTTGCTCCTGGGGGGAGGCCCGGCAAGGGTGGTTTTGGACCTACAGCTTGAATATTTTCTCAGCGACGATGGCGGGGAAGAGGCGGAGGTGACGACTAAGTCCATATCGGCATACGTCGTTCAGGAGTTTGGCGCGGCTGGGCGTATCGGATATTTTTATCCTTACGCGGGCGTAAGGCTCTCCGATGCGGATTATGACAATGAGGGCTTCGTCAACTTTGACTCCTCAGACCACCTGGGTTTTTTCGGCGGGGCCGACTATTTTGTCAATCCCAATGTTTTCTTCAGCTTGGAGCTTCATATTTTAGATGAAGAGTCGCTAACGCTATCCGCCGGATATCGCTTCTGAGGGGTCGCGCAACGGGTGTTTTTCACCCGCGTATTCAATGCTAAAAAACACTACGGTTTTGCGCCCCTTATCACAAGCTGTCCGGCACGCGGTTATTTTGTGTAAGTGACTGAAGTTATTGGTTAATGGGCACGGCTAGCACTTGTACAGTTTGTACTTGACACACTGTTTTTTTAAAGCGTATCCTGTCGGGGCTTTTCCCCTTGCTTTAGCGGTCTTTTTGGGTTTTTGCTCTAGAGCGCACCGACCCTCACAAAGCATTGGGATCATTGGATGTTTTTTTTGGATTGTTCAAGCGGGCTTTGCTTGGCGGTCAATTGAAGTTGGCGAAAGATGGAGGAGCAAGGCGTATCATTCGCCGAACTCTGCCTTTTCCCCACGTAGAT